>NZ_JBLIXL010000009.1:3941-154460 GCF_047525455.1 Marinomonas phycocola | reverse complement strand
TACGTACAGCCGTGATATTTCTAAGCGGCCTGCGTGGCCGTTGATACCTAGCCTTGTACTGGCCTTTGTTTTTTGGCTTTCTAAGCGGCCTGCGTGGCCGTTGATTTTGCTTGATCCAGCTCGTGCGCAAGTGCGCCTTTCTAAGCGGCCTGCGTGGCCGTTGATATTGAGAAAACAAAAGGAGGTAGACAAATTAATTTCTAAGCGGCCTGCGTGGCCGTTGATTGGTAATGGGGACGATAGTGCAAGAGTCTAGCTTTCTAAGCGGCCTGCGTGGCCGTTGATTTGACGATGTTTGCGCTGACAAATCTTCATCATTTCTAAGCGGCCTGCGTGGCCGTTGATTTGACGATGTTTGCGCTGACAAATCTTCATCATTTCTAAGCGGCCTGCGTGGCCGTTGATCCGCCTTAGGCGCAAAAAAATCTCGACTGGATGTTTCTAAGCGGCCTGCGTGGCCGTTGATAAATCACTGTGAGAGATGTAGCACAGTTAAAATTTCTAAGCGGCCTGCGTGGCCGTTGATGAGATTTAATGTCATCGGATGTATATGAAGTATTTCTAAGCGGCCTGCGTGGCCGTTGATTCTCAAGATGTCGTTCATTTTTTGCAGAAATTTTCTAAGCGGCCTGCGTGGCCGTTGATTCAGCCGCCACGGTCTCATTCATAGTAGTCATTTTCTAAGCGGCCTGCGTGGCCGTTGATTTCTAGTAGAGTTAGTCGTGACGCCTCTCGCTTTTCTAAGCGGCCTGCGTGGCCGTTGATGGTTTTAGAATCAATATCTGGTCACTCGATCATTTCTAAGCGGCCTGCGTGGCCGTTGATGGTACGCTCACTGTTCTAGCGTCAACCACAGCTTTCTAAGCGGCCTGCGTGGCCGTTGATTTAAAACAGGCGCAACCTATGCCACTGCGCTGTTTCTAAGCGGCCTGCGTGGCCGTTGATCTGGGGCGGGTGGTAATGTGTCGACTGGAACCTTTCTAAGCGGCCTGCGTGGCCGTTGATGTCAGCCGAAGATTATTACAGAGATCAGGGCATTTCTAAGCGGCCTGCGTGGCCGTTGATAAATAAACCCGCCTCGCAGTAGCGTTACGTGTTTTCTAAGCGGCCTGCGTGGCCGTTGATGTTAATTCTGTTACCGCGTCACTCAACGTATTTTTCTAAGCGGCCTGCGTGGCCGTTGATGAAATAAAGTTATCGTTTACCCTGATAGCTCATTTCTAAGCGGCCTGCGTGGCCGTTGATGTTCTCATTCATATACTCAATAACTGGCGGTATTTCTAAGCGGCCTGCGTGGCCGTTGATGACATTGGATTAATACCGCCTAACCCCTTTAATTTCTAAGCGGCCTGCGTGGCCGTTGATGCGAGTCTATCCGCCAGAAACTCACAGTATTGTTTCTAAGCGGCCTGCGTGGCCGTTGATAAGGTGTTGGTATTAATGGATTGGTGCCAGATTTTCTAAGCGGCCTGCGTGGCCGTTGATGCCAACCTCAAGAGCGGTAGTTGTTAGCCGTGTTTCTAAGCGGCCTGCGTGGCCGTTGATCCCTATATGTTGTGATTAATCATATTTTAGGTTTTCTAAGCGGCCTGCGTGGCCGTTGATTCATGAAAACATTAGACTTCAATTTACCAAAATTTCTAAGCGGCCTGCGTGGCCGTTGATAAGCGTTATCTGAAGGCCATTCCGACCATGGTTTTCTAAGCGGCCTGCATGGCCGTTTATATGGGGGTTAGATATGGGCTTTATTTTTCAAATTTCTAAGCGGCCTGCGTGGCCGTTGATAAAATATCAACATCCGAACAATTTACATTAAATTTCTAAGCGGCCTGCGTGGCCGTTGATTATTATCCTTTGCGATAACTCGCTTACCGTAATTTCTAAGCGGCCTGCGTGGCCGTTGATCTCTCAAGAATCTATTGATGCAATGATTAAAATTTCTAAGCGGCCTGCGTGGCCGTTGATATGTAGAAAATACGCTGTATTGCAGTGTTTTATTTCTAAGCGGCCTGCGTGGCCGTTGATAATGGACTTATCACAAAAAAATAAGTTACATCAAGAAAATAGGTTAAAAACCATGTTTTTACCCATCACATTTCAACTTGATATAACTTATTGTTTTATATTAATATTTTTAAAGAGCAGATTTTATTGGTATTTTTAGGCTAACAATCTATTCAAACCATGGAACCGCTGTTTTTTCAAGATTCGTACGTCGGCTTAGTCCATAGCAGGTAAATAGACTCTGATTTAATTGGACTTTCTCGGCATTTTTGACATTTTCCTTTTCAATAAACAGCTTGAAATTACGCCTTTCAGAAAGAGGTACTTCACCGTTTGTCGAAAGGCTTGTCATGTTAATAAAAGGCAGCTTTGATTCTTGGTCGAGATTGTCAATTGATTCAAGCAAACGTTGCTTTACCGACTCAATGTCTACGTTGTTTTTGTCCGCTAGGTGCTTCGCTTGTTGATCTACCTGAGCACGTAATTTATCAGGGGATTTATAAGTCCAACGCTTAAAGTATACGTATTCTTTTACATTCTCTGGCACAGATTTGATGCCTTTTATGTGGGTGTAGTCTTCAAGACGAGATAACCAGTGCTCTACATTCAAGTCTTTAAGCTGCTGTTGCGTTTCTGCCAGTAAACGTAGCTTGTTCCCTAATGGAAAACCACCTCTACGATAGAGAGGAAAAGACACGCCGACGGCTGAATCTTTTGAATCCTTAGCCCCTATTTTGTTCTCCACCAGCATCAGATGGATTTGCTGGTACAGCTTGTGCCAAACGAATCCGATATTAGTTTCAGCGTCGGGGAGTAGAGTTATATCTAAGTAATATTTCATTTTATGTTCCTACAACCTGATATCTGACACATAAGCCAGTCCTTTTTTCCCGAGATAAAAACTAGAAACACCAGCATTTTCAATCATCTCATAAAGCTCTTTGGACGCATTACGATCAATAGAAATATTAATATTCAATGTTCCTCCCGCTTTTTCCATCAGAGACGTAACCTCCCCAACACCTTTTATTCTTTCTTTACGGATATAAGGATTTCCCCATATTTTCTTTTCTTTTCCTGATGTATACCGCCCCATAAAGTTTTTCTTGGTAAAGTTGTTATTGGAAATACCACTTAAACAACCTGCTTTAGTTTTGGCGGATGACACATCAAAGGTTGTTGACAGTCGTTCAAGCTGTAAATACAAAGCAGAACAATACAAGCTAATAGTCTGAACTTCTTCCTTATTATTTAATCCTTTAAAATTCTCGAAGTTACTTTTTAAATAATTAAACGCTTGATTTACAATGCCTTCATTAGGCAACGCCTTAATCTTAGACAAAATATCAAACTGCGCACTTATAACTAGTGGGTTATGGTTGATAGTTTTAGTTATTTTTTCACTACCTAAGATAAACCTACATAGCTCGTCTACATTCAGCGTTAAAACGCCCCACAATTGCTCTGAATAATCAGATGTAAAAATGGGATCATTGATTTGAATCATCCCAGTGTATGACTCTCGATCTGTACTCCCAGATATATTTCTAATATAAGTCATTTCTTGGTTCACATAGCTTGGCTTATCTTCAAATGAGACCAAGGGTTCCAGTTCTTTAAAATAATAAGCATCACTATTTCTTGATTGGTAAAGCTTTCGTTGATCACCAATTAAACGATTTAATATGCCCATCACCGTATTATGCTCAACTTTTCTAGGTTTGTAGTTGTCGACATTTTTTAAACTTGTCATGGAAGCTACATACTTTCGTCCAGTTTTTGGTAGAGGCTCATCATTCGAGCCATCAAGAAACGAGTTACGCCAACTCGATTCATATTTGATTTCAATTTTCATCGTTTACCCTCCCTTTATTTTTGATAGAAATAAGTGGCAAACTCTTCTTCTGGCTCTGTTGAAATACTGCTTTCGTCGCGCTTTATACGCATCATTTTATTGCTGTCGTTATAGTCAACCACCACTTCATCGACATACATATAAGACTTAGCTTGGCGGATAGATAATTCATTAATCAATTCAATAGTGTAATCAATTAAGGCTTTTATGGCATCTTGATCTAATAAGATACCAGCTTCACCTTCTTCAAAAATGGTACCGCTACGAACATAGTTTTCATGAAAAGTCGCTTTAGGGTTTAACTCAGGATTAAGTGATTGAATAAAATCCTGAACTGCTTGGGCAACTTCTTCACCTTGCCCAGCTTTTATTCCCATCGCTTCACGGTCAAATTTTTTATCTAATGAAATAAATTGAAGTTGCTCAATACTAATGGAACCGTAAGAAATATATTTGGTGTCTCCAAAGGTTGTTTTTGAGAAAAAAGACGAATTATCTCGTTCTCCAGCCTGAGCAAACTGCTCAAAGTTACCGTTGCCTAGTTGATCTACAAAGTCTTCAATCAGTAACGGACTTGTGCGTTTGTTTTGACTTGATGGCACTACATAACCACGTACTAACCCTGTAATAGAAGCTAGCATTTGCGTTAAATTATCTGCTTTACTTTTATTGGCATAATGAACATCAAACGCTTGACTTCTGAACAAATGATGTCGAATACAATTTTGACTGATGTATAACGGCGTTTTTTTAAAATCTACATCCGTTGCTTCTCTTCGGTATTGATATCCAGTATCTTCTTTTACCTTGCCTGACAAGTTTGTATATCCTCGTAATTTCGGCAAAGTGTGATTCTCTACAGTTTTTCCGCTGTCGCCCATTAACGATGTTGGGCCATTCCAGTTCACAACACCATGACCTAATGCTGTAATTTTAAAATCGACGCTTTTAATACCAGTTACTTTTTTCATGTTTAGCCCTTTCTC
Source organism: Marinomonas phycocola (assembly GCF_047525455.1). Taxonomy (NCBI): domain Bacteria; kingdom Pseudomonadati; phylum Pseudomonadota; class Gammaproteobacteria; order Oceanospirillales; family Oceanospirillaceae; genus Marinomonas; species Marinomonas phycocola. The sequence goes on along the minus strand of NZ_JBLIXL010000009.1, from coordinate 149,615 downwards.
TGAGTTAAGTGTTTATTTGCAATTGCACCTATGGCTTGTTTTTCACATACACAATAGTAAATAGCTGAATTATGCCTTGCCGATTCACCGCCAACAGGGAGCAGATCGTTTGAGGTATAACTCAGGTAAATTGGGAATTCTGGGTCTTTCGCATCGTTAAGAAGGATAAAGTCCTTATAAGAATCTTTACCTCCCTCGATAATGTTATGGTGTTTCTTTGCCATATGAGCGAGTAAGTTATTGGCACTGTCGCCATAGCCTTGAATAAGGTCAGTTGATGCTGTGAGATTATCAACGCTTTCCATTTCATCCACAGAAACGGTATAAGCGTATTCTTCAATAAATACTGGAGCGTTTTTACTGTCTAAATTACACATCGCCATTTGTACAAAACGACTATCACCTCTTAATGAATTGTTACTGATTTTAGCTCGTTGTATTTGCTGTTTTTTACGCGTGATAATGGTTTGAGGCTCACTGACTTTCGCGGTGATCAGAGTCGCACTTTTTTTCATTGCGGCAATAGTATCTTGCTCGATAGGCACCATTAAAGAGCTTGATTGATAGAAGTCTTTGTAGATTTGATAAACATCCGCAATAGTAAATATATTCTTACCACTGTCCGTTTTTTCAATAAGAAACTGATGCCATGCCTTAGCTGAAAGCAATGAATTTGAAGAAGATAAAAACCTTGTCACGGCTCCAGAGACTTTATTGTTATGAACGTTTTCTGGAACAGCAATGGTATACATGTTGATAAGATCATTTTTACCAAAGCGGTCTAATCTTCCCATTCTCTGTAAACAGTTCTCTGCTGTCGTCATTTCAGAAACCATGTAGTCACAACTAATATTAAGAGATGCTTGAACAATCGGCCCACTACGAAGTACGTCGTACATGTTATTTCCGTCTCGCTTAAACGCTTCAAACACACAATTAAAAAGATACCTTTTATCACTCTTCTTATATTTAGAATGCAGAAGAATAGCATTTTCATCGACTAAATTATGGATAAAACTCTTTTGCGCTGTCGTTGCCGTATTACTAATAATAAAGGTCGTTTTAGTTTGTGTTTGATAAAGTGGATTAGATTCATCTTCTTTGGTTTCATCATATTCTTCAAAATCAAATTGATATTTCTTTTCGTTAAAAGACGGCATTTCAACTACATCGTAATCCACATCAAGTTTGAGAATTTGCTCCAGATAAAAATAATTAGGTGTAGCAGAGACTAACAGTATGTTGCTGCCGTTTTTCAAGTCATTTCTTGAAATAACCAGTTCGGCAAACAATATATTGAATGCTGGCATGTTGATGTATTCATGATACTCATCGAACACAATGTGAGCGTTAAGGTAATTAAGTAAACGATCTGCCTTAGTATGACTGATAATACTACTGAGCAATTGATCGATTGTGGTGATGATAATATCGGCGGTTAACTGATCTTTCTCAGGTGTTGGTGTGTCGAAGTTGTTGGTGAACTTATATTCACCTGTAAAAATTTCCACAGTGGCATCTTGTAAATATGGGTTGTCTGACGCTTTTAATTCGGTAAACATGCCTTGGCATATTTGGACTCGTGGGCAAATCCAGATAACTTGCTGAGCATTTCTTAAGCCAGCCCACTCCAATGCTATTTTGGTTTTACCGCAACCTGCCGCACCCGCAAGTACTTTGATATTGTCACTGTCCTCTGCTAATTTTGCGGCAACGACGGACTGTTTTTGACTGCGTGGACTATCAGTAAAAGAGGAAATACAACTCTCAAGATGTGCCTCAAGACTACTTTCTACCACAATATTATTAACTAATTGCTCCTCTACAAAATCATTGAGTTTCTGGTTTTCAATGTATGATGATAATTCACTGGCAGATAACGACGATATCCATCTGTCTGCCGTGATCAAACAGGCTCGAATTTCATTATTATGAGCATTCACTAAGACTTTACTGGAGTAATCATTAAGCTTTTCAGAAAGTGGGTAGTCTTTATAATACGGCAATGGCGTATGTTCATAATTGATCAAAGTTTCACTATCAAACTCCTGAGAGTATGCCCCTGCAAGTAAGCTGTCTTCTACTCCTCGATACTTTTTATCTATTTCACACACCGTGTTTAACATCCTTATGGATTGCTCAGAAACGACGCTCTGCGTTGTATCACCCAGATTTGCTTTTAATTTATTAAATACCTTTCCGTATGTATCAAAACCGTCTCTATCCTTGGTTCTAAACGGTTTCGCATGATGCCAATAAACAGCATGCTTAATAGAAGATTTAATAGACGGACTGATACTTTTAACACCATCAGATACGCACTGAAAAATAAGCGCCGATATCTCATTATGCCTCGGATGTTTTTCAAAATTAAACTTAGTGTCATCAATATGTTGACCATCTTCCGCTTGGTAAGTTTTATTCTTAGGCTTGATAACCCAACTCTGAAAAGATGAATCTAACTTTCCAATATCATGTACGCAACCAGCAATAAATGCTGCATTAGCTTGCTTTCTCTTACCTGGATAAAAGTGTAGATATAACTGCTCAGCAACAAAACCTACCGCAAATAGATGATGATCCAATAGTTGTAAATGCGTATTAGCGTATATCATGCCTTTCGCTGGTTTTAATTGTTTTACATCCATAAACACCTCTTTAGCGGTTGAATTCACAGGCACAACTCCCTGTTCGTTAAATTTTGATTTAGCTCCAACCACCCACAAAAATTGACTTCTTGCTCTGGATCGTATCCAGTGACAACTGACGGCGGTGTTTTTGCTGGCGGTTTGGCGCAGCATTTTTTTGACTGTGATTAACCCTTCTTCAGTAATAATCGTTTGCCATGTGTTATCGCCTATTCGGTTAGCGAAGGCGTCGAGCACTCGCCGTGTTTTCTTAAGGGCATTCTTTTCACACTGACTAACAAAGGTGACCATCATAAAAGCAATATCTCCCTTTATTATCTAATCACCATTTAACCAATCAATTAATTCCTGTAGTAAGTTAAACAGTTCAATTTTTAGAGGAAGAGGCATCCTCCCCCATAAGGTTCTAAGTTTTATTAAAACTTTTAAAATTAAATCAACACACAACATAAAAACCCCTATACTATTTGAATAATGATAGTACCTCAGTGTAGGAGAAGCGCTTTTTCTTGTCAATTTTTTTTCCTATACTATTTGACAAGAAATTTTCTTTAATATAACATTCAAAATCTACTGAATAAGTAGCTTAGAAATATACAATTTGTTAGTTAACGGCCGTACAGGCCGCTTCAAGCTCTGCATACAGCAGAGCTTTTTTAATTATGGTGAATTCGCCATAATTAAAATTGGAGTTGTGTATTCGTCTTTTGTGACGGAGATCTCCTCACCTAAAATATGAATTATTGTATTTTTCTTACTCATCGTTAGTCTCCTTTACTGTCCCTGTCCTTTGATCACTCTATCTTGCAACGCAATGCTCTTCACGGTATCAAACATAAAATACATATTGGCACGCTTGGAGTGCAGTATGGCTTTCATATCCGATGACGAAAAATTATCCATTGCGTTCCTTTCCTTCCTATCCTTGACGCTGTAAATGGGTGTATGCCTTACACTTTAAGTGTCTTTGCTTTGCCCCTCAATACTGTAAGTTCACACATGTAAAGTTACTGTACAGGTCTTAGATTTTTTTGATGTCGTTTGTGACTTTAAATTTGGCTTTTAGTTTTTTCATTAAACCTATAGACGTTAGCTGGGCAAGTATTCCTTTATGTTTTTATGACAGTCTTGCGTTAGGACAATTTGTTGCTCTTCTGGGCTGTTTTTGTCACTGTCTATTCGCAGTCGGCGTAATAGATAATTCACCAGAGCGGCACGGGTAGGAATGCATTTTTGCCCACCTTTCATTTGAAAATCTTGTTCTATAATGCGCTTTTGTTGTGGCGTAAATCGGGGATCGGCTTCGATTACAACGTCTACAACCGTGTTCCAAAGTGTGTCTTTTTCTTGGCAGTTTGTGGCTTTTCCTTCAAAACTGGCATCACCGTTGAAGCGTGATAGCGTGAAATCTCGATAGCTTTGGTTTTTATTGCAGTAGGCTCGGGTATGCCAGCGTAGGCCGTCGAAAATCAGTGAGTGTGGTTGAATGATACGGTCTAAATAGTCGGGACTGGTGAGGGAAATGTAACCAATGTCGATGGCGAGTTTTTCCCGTATGGCTCGTAGAATGGGTCGTACCTGTAACGGGTTGATATTCCGCAGTGGTGCTTCGACTTCGTGGATAAACGACGAGTTTCGGTCTATTTGAACAGGAATATCTGCCGCGATAATGGCCAAATATTGTTCAAATGAATGTGGATACAGGCCATTAATAAAATCATCATCAAACGCTTTTGTTGCGAGAAATGCTCTACTCGATGCATCATAATTCAGGTAATCAGGAAAGTGCTTTCTGTACTTTTGCAAAACGGTTCTGGCCGCTTGTCGGGTCAGTTGGAACTTTTCCATGATGTGGGTGGCGTTTATCTGCCCTTCCCACCCCACAATATTCTTAATAAAAACAAAACGTTTGCTGGTGTCTTTCATTGTTTTTTCTCTTTTTCATCCTGCGGTGTTATTTCTACTTTGTTTTGGGCCTATCTACAAGTGTCAATAGCAAGCCGAGCTTACTGCAGAGCGGCCTTGACGACGGTAACCTGAGTATCCAAACTAGGGCTCTCTCATTAGGCTCACCTGTCCACTTTTCTATACAGTTTTAAGCAATTCCACCGTTATCTGACACTCTACTCAGTTCACCTTTTTGAAACATCCGTAATATAGTTAAAAGAAGCGCTGTGAAGACAATACTGATTTTTTCAATTCAAATAATAAATACGGCATAACGGATTAAGGAGTGTATCAAAATGAAAGGTCATACTTATGTTTCAAGACCTGTTGACGATAATGGATACGTTCAGTGGTCTGATGAAGAGAATAAAACTTGGTCTGTCTTGGTGGAAAGACAGAGTAACGTTATTAAAGGCAAAGCCTGTGATGCGTTTTATGAGGGGTTGGCCTTGCTGAATTTCCCAACCGATCGTATTCCTCAAATTCCAGATATTAATCGCATTCTTAATTCCATTACCGGATGGGGTGTTGAACCTGTTCCTGCCATTATTCAGCCAAAAGAGTTCTTTACTTTATTGGCGAATAAACGCTTTCCGGCAGCAACCTTTATTCGGGTCCCTGAAGAGATTGATTACATCCAAGAACCTGATATTTTCCATGAAGTTTATGGTCATACGCCTTTATTAACCAATCAAAGCTACGCGGATTTTATGGAGAAGTTCGGCACCCTTGCTCTGCAAGCCGATCCGAAAGACCGTGCGCGTTTGTTCCGTTTGTTTTGGTTTACCATTGAGTTTGGTTTGTTGACTACCCCTGATGGGTTGCGTGCTTATGGTGGCGGTATTTTATCGTCGATTGGAGAAACTCAGTTTTGCGTTTCAGGAGAGCCCGTCGTACAGCCTTTTGATGTGTTGACGGTTTTGCGCACGCCTTATCGCATTGACATTATTCAACCACTCTACTTTGCGATTAACGACTTTAGTGATCTGTTCTCCATTTTAGAGCAGGATATTTTGGGGCTTTTAGAAAGGTCTAAAACGTTGGGCAACAACGAACCGCTTTATCCACCAGCAGATAAAAAAGCCTCTTAGCCAGATTAAATACGACTACACTAACAGGCTGTCGATTCACGAATAACCTTGAACACATTCAGTAGATAAATAGGATATGACATATGACTGATTTGCAAAAAAACTCAGCACAACTTAGCAAAAGCTGGGACATTGTTGATGGTAAAAAGTTAAGTAAAACATTTGAATTTAAAGGCTTTTTAAAAACCATGTCGTTTGTGAACGCCGTCGCGTGGGAAGCTAACCGCGTTATGCACCACCCTGATATGGAGGTGAGTTTTAACCGTTGTATTATTCATATTACCACCCACGATGAGGGCAATATTTTGACCGAGAAAGACATCGAACTCGCTCAGAGAATTGACGGTTTGTTTTGAACTCCCCATCTACAAATTTGGAAATTCTTGTTTTTAAGATGACGGACGTTACAACTTAATGGATGAAAACTGTGACATTTCAACGTCTTGACCATCGGGGAATTTTGCGTGAATTTCTAGTTTCCCTCCAAGCGCTTCAATGTATTGATTTAATGTACTAACCAGTGCATCTGGACGATTTTCAATTTGTGAAATGTTCGGTTGCGCGATGTTCATTCGCTCAGCCAGCATAGATTGATTTGTTCTTCTTGTTTTTCTTACCTCGGCCAATGACATTTCGGCAACAATACCAACGGCTTTTGCTCTAGCAGCGGCTTGCACCTCTGGCTTAATTTTTTTCCTTAATTCATTAATCGACTTCGCCATCACTTTCGCTCCCATGTTTATTTCTTTAAACCATGACTTTTTAAATAGTTCAAAAACTCTTTTTCAGCTAGTGCAATGTACCTTTGATAAAAGGCTTTATCTTGCTTTCCGTCTTTACGGCCGCCACATAGTAAAATTGCCGCTCTTGCAGGATCAAAAGCATAAAAAAATTCTGTAGGGTTTACCTACGTGCTGAACCCTTAACTCTTTAAGGCTTTTTACCTTGGTGGTACCTTTTAATGTGTCTGCATAAGGGCGAGATAAATAAAGGCCTTTTATTTCAAGCACATCAATCATCGCCAGCACGTCTTCTTGTTCTGCATCTGACAAATTAAGAAACCAACGTTCATATTTATCCGTTACGAGTATTTCCCACATAGTAAGAGACCTTTTCACGAAGTCACGAACAGCGGTAAGACGAGGCAAAAACAGACGAAAAAGCGGAGTTTATGAGTTATAAATGCGCATATTTGAGTCTGTTTTTAACAAAGTATTAACAAGCGTAGTAGTCATGCAAAGGTCTCAGTAAATGACTCATGACTTGGCTAATCAGTTTAATCAATCCGCTTTATCCAATAAGGTCGCCTAGAATAAAATCACCTAAAATAAGTGATGCTAACGGAATACCAAGTTTTCCTTACAGCGTTAAGAATTCAACATGGCTTTTAATGCAGACAGCGAGGCTTTGCCTTGCTCTTTTTTTACTTCAGCAGATTCGTCTCCTCGGCCTTCCCATTGCAAGTCTTCTTGAGGCAGTTCGTCCAAGAATCGACTTGGTAGGCAGTCAATTTCTTGGCCGTATTGGCGACGCTTGGAGGCAAGTGTAATGCATAAAGTGCGTTTAGCACGGGTGATGCCGACATAAGCTAAACGGCGTTCTTCTTCAATGTCGTCATTTTCTATGCTGTTTCTGTGGGGCAGTAGCTCTTCTTCACAGCCGAGTAAGAAAACGTGTGGGTATTCCAATCCTTTTGAGGCATGCAAGGTTAATAGTTGCACCTTGTCTTCGTCTTCTTCGTCTTCCTGACGTTCTAGCATATCAATTAATAGCAGCTTGCTGATGGCTTGATCTAGCTCGGCATTCGGGTCTTCTTCCCATGCACTCTCCATCATTCTCTGAATGGATTCCAGTAAGAAGCGTACGTTTTCAATGCGTCGATCCGCTGCGGTTGGCGTACTGGCTTGCTCTTGTAGCCAGCCATAGTAATCAATATCGTGAATCATTTGCTCGATAACAGGCACAGGGGAGGCGCCTTTTAATCGCTCTCTTAGATTACGTAGCCATTTTTCAAAATTTTGTAAGCTACGCAGAGATTTCCCCGTTACACGCTCTTCTAATTCGGCTAATCCACTGGCTTCAAACAGGCTTAAATTGTGCTCGGTAGCGAGATTACCGACTTTTTCTAAAGTAGCGGGGCCAATGTCTCGGCGGGGTAAATTGATGATTCTTAAAAACGCATTGTCGTCGTCGGTATTTACTAATAAACGCAAATAACTCATCAAGTCTTTGATTTCAGCCCGAGCAAAAAACGAGATGCCACCATTAATTTTGTAAGGAATACGGTATGCTTGAAGCTTAACTTCCAACAGCCGAGCTTGGTGATTACCACGATACAGCACGGCAAAGTCTTTATAAGGAATGTCATACCTAAGGTGTCGAGCTTGTATTTCTGCGGCAACCCGTTCCGATTCCGCTTCTTCGTTACGAGTTAGCATGACTCGAATGGGATCACCCACCCCTAAATCACTCCAAAGAGCTTTTTCATACACATGAGGATTATTAGCGATTAGAGTATTGGCAGCTTTTAAAATGGTTTTTGTTGAGCGGTAGTTTTGCTCCAGTTTCACCAATTTTAGGTTGGGATAATCTCGTTGGAGTTGCTCTAGATTTTCAGGTCGCGCACCACGCCATGCATAGATGGATTGGTCGTCGTCCCCTACTAGAGTGAAGTTCTTTCGATAGCCAGCCAAAATACGAATCAATTCATATTGACTGGTGTTGGTGTCTTGGCATTCGTCCACCAAAAGGTAACGTACTTTCTTTTGCCATTTTTCTTTTAACGCTTCATGCTCTTGCAGTAATTGCACAGGCATCAGAATCAAGTCATCAAAATCCACCGCATTGTAGGCTTTTAAATAACGTTGATATTGATTGTACACTTGTGCCGCTAGCAACAACTCTTCTGTATCCGCATTGGTAATGGCCTGATTGGGAGCCGTCATGTCATTTTTCCATGCCGAAATGGTGTACTGACAATAGGCGGCTTCGTCAGTTTGTTGGTTAAACTCTTTATCTAGAATGTCTTTTACCAGTGACAGAGAATCTTGAGAATCAAACAGAGTAAAGCCCGGTTTTAACCCCGCTTTGTGGTATTCCTGTCTGAGAATGTTCAATCCTAACGTATGAAATGTCGAGATCTGCAATCCTCGGCTTTCCGCTTTAGTTAACATGCTTTGCACACGTTCTTTCATTTCCCGTGCAGCTTTATTGGTAAAGGTCACTGCCACAATAGAATTGGCTTTAAAGTGGCACACCTGTATGAGGTAGGCAATTTTGGTGGTAATTACACTGGTTTTACCACTGCCAGCACCAGCTAATACCAACAACGGCCCTTCAATGCGTTTTACCGCATCCAATTGGCGCTCGTTTAAGGTTTTTAATCGTTGTTGAATAGCAGGAGGAATGGCGTTCATACGAGTCTCAAGAAGTAGGCGTGCAAAAGTAAGGTCCAACAATAAACAGACAATCAGAAAAGGATTCTACACGACTTAAGAGGAAATTTGAGCAGTAAAATAAAGTAAGGCGCCAAAGGAGACTGTAACTCATTTATGTCGTCGCTTGCGGTGCTATTTTTCTAATCGTTTTTTTTCATGCTCTAACAACCAACGCTTGCGCTCTAAACCACCAGCGTACCCAGTTAATGATCCGTCTTTACCTATCACTCGATGACACGGAATAACAATGGCAATGCGGTTGTTACCATTGGCTGATGCAACGGCTCTAACGGCTTTAGGGCGCTCGATAATTTCTGCTTGTTGTTGATAAGAGCGTGTTTCTCCGTATGGAATGCCTTGCAAACATTGCCACACTTCATTTTGAAAATCCGTACCTGGCGTAATCAGAGGCAAGGTAAATTCTGTACGCGTTCCGTCAAAGTATTCAGATACTTCTTTTTTTGCCTGTTTTACAAAATCATTATCGCCAGTAACAATCGTGGCATTCAGGCGCTTCTGTATGTCTTTAAACTCGGCCTCTAGATTTTTTCGATCCCCAAATTCAAGTAAACACACACCGTCGTCGGTAGCACACACAAACATAGGCCCTAATGGTGTTGTAAAGCGGCTGATTAAAATAACGTTATTATTCATACTGTTTGTTGGTGACTTTCCTATGAGTTTTTTATAAGTATAACCAAAGCCGCTTAATGAATCATAACCTGTATCAAAAGCCGTATCGGTGGTTTTTTTACCGTCTTTCAATTCTTTAAAGGCATTGTTAATACGATACATGCGTTGGTACGCTTGGAACGTCATACCGTAATGCTTGTTAAACCAACGCCTGACCAATTCTGGGCCTATTCCTGCTTCACGCAATTGACAATCAGACACTTTTTCTTTCGGATTATCTCTCACCATTTTCATGGCATGTAAAACCGACTCTGGCGCTTCGTTGGCGTTCTCTGTTGGTTTACAAACTTTACATGGTCGATAGCCCGCTTCCAATGCTTCTTTAAATTGAGTATAAAACTCCACATTTTCAAACTTCGGTTTTCTGGCTCGACAAGTCGCAATACAAAACACCGATGTGGTTTTCACGCCTACATAGAAAATCCCCACATGATCTGACTCACGATTTACCAGTGCATGGTAATAGGATTCGATGGTTTTTTTGTCTGTGACTAACATTCTGTAAATACCAGTGTAAAGATTACTTAATGGTACTCGCTTTGCTAACACTCTCAACCGAAAAATGGACGAGTATTTTTTATACTCTGATGTTTTTAACCTTACAACGTTGCAAAATTCATTGTCTTAATTAACCTAGGTTAATTCTTTCCCTTGGCATCTCCTCTATTCTTTCTCTCATTGACGCTTTAATCCTTTAAAGCCTTCCATATAACGACCAATAGGAATGAACACAATGGTTTTATCTAACAGCTTACAAAATTACTTAACGGATTTAGAGCTTAGTTTTCCAGTAGAGCGCTCTCTAAGCTTTGTGGCCGCATTGCAAAACAAGCACATCGCAAAATACAGCTTTAACAGCTTGGCAGTGGTATTGGGCGAAGAGATGCCGTTAGAGGTTGATGCGCTGAGTCACAAAATTGTCACTCGTGGTTTAGGCGGTTATTGCTTTGAACATAATAAGCTAACCTTTGAATTACTCCGCGAATTAGGATACGAAGTGGAGTTAAAGTTGGCCCGTGTTCTTTATAATCAAAAAAAGCAAGCTCCTAGAACCCACAGAGTAACCTTACTGAAACACCAAGCAAGCACCTATTTGGTTGATACTGGATTTGGTGCGTATGGGCCAAATGCACCTCTGTTACTGGAAGTAGATAAAGAACAAGCGATTGGCTCTGAAACCTATAGAATCATTTCTTTGTCCTCTGAAAAACAGTTAGATACCACAGAGTACGATGTGCAAATTTTGAAAGATGGGGCCTTCTTTACTCTTTACCGCTTTGATTTAGCAGACTATTCCGATGCCGATTGCCAATTAGCGCACTTCTTTTCTCATAAATCCCCTAATGCAGGCTTTGTAAACAATTTAGTCATTAGCTCAAAAAGCGATGAAATTATTATCGCATTGAGAAACCATACTTTTATGACTCGTATTAATGGAGAAGAAGAAACCGTATTGGTAACAACACCTGAAGCGTTACACAGCAGGCTTACAGTGGATTTTGGACTTAATATCGACTCGGCTATCACAAGTCATTTATTTGAGCGTTTTCTAGCTCCCAAACTGATCGAGCCAGCTAAATAATACAAGGTATCTACTATGGGTGCACTTACCACACTGTTTATTTGGGCTTGGCTAATGGCGTCTTCGTTTGTGGTTTCTGGCCATATGATCGCCTACGCTAGCCCCATCGCTACCTCGGCATTTCGCTTTATTTTAGCCTTGTCGATTATCTTTTTGTTACTAGCATGGCAATGGAAACGAGCGGGGTTGAGCGTATCAGACGAATTATCTAAATTACTTCTTTCACGCCAACAAGCAATACGTTACACCTTGATTAGCGGTTCATTGATAGGATTCTTTATTGGTCTGTTTACAGCTTTACAATACACAACACCACTCAATACGTCTGTACTTTACACCTTAATTCCATTGATGGGCGTAGTGATTTCACGTATTTGGTTAAAGGAAGCCCTTAACTTATCTAAAGCATGTGGATTTCTTATTGGGTCACTCGGGGCTTGCGTGGTGTTGTTTAGCACTCAAGGTTCACCCTCTAATCATATATTGCATGACATGATCCACTTTGCCTGGAACAAAGGCGACCTTATTTTTTTAGTTGCTTGTGTTTTGCTTGCCCTGCACGTTGTTTCAGTACAAAAGTGGGGGAAATCTCTGCCTCCGCTACCAGGGGCGTTTATGGTTATGCTGTTTGGGGCTCTTTGGTTAATTCCCATTGCTTTGTTTTGGGGAGATGTAGACAAGGTTCAATGGCGCTCTAGCGGCTTTTGGATCAATGCCCTGTATTTAACGGTATTCACAACCCTGTTTACTTTTGTATTGCAACAACGCTTGGTTATCACAGTTGGAGCGAGTCGTTTAATGGCTTTTTCCTATACTACCCCTGTTTGGGTTGCCTGTTATACTGCGTTTTCTCACGCCCAATTAAACGACTTACTCGGTCTTGGATTTTTAACAGGGTTACTCTTGTTGTGGTTGGCGTTTTTATTAATCGAAGGAAAACGGTTTGGCAGTCGTATCAGCATTCAAAAAACACACAACAGCCGTCATTTATAAGACCGTATAGGCAATGTAAAAAAGGAACAAACAATGGACAGACAGCAGTTGAAAGACAGTTTTCAAACGTATTTTGATAGCATGGGGTATCACATTCATTGGGAAAAGCTCACTCAATCAATGGACATACACCCCATTCAAAAAGGAAATTACCTCTTTCAGCAAGGTGAAACAGCCGGACGTTTGTTCTTTTTACACACTGGACAGGTGCGATATGTCAGCCTTTCTGAATCGGGCAAGGAGTTTACTCAAACCTTTGCCAAAGGCCCAAGAATAATAGGCTCCACCAGAGCCATGGTGACACAATCCCCTGTACTCTTCGGTATTCAAGCCATCCAAGACTGTATGATTATTTCGTATAATTGGGCGGATTTTTTTGCAGAAATGCGTCATGACAACGGCTTTTTAGAATGCTACTGCCACTTTCTTGAAAACATATTCATCATAAAAGAAGAACGAGAAAGTTCGTTTGTAAAAGACTCTGCTGAAAAGCGCTACCTTGATTTTTGTGTGGACTTTCCCGAACTAAAAGACCAAATCCCCCAACAGCAAATCGCCTCTTACCTTGGTATTACCCCCGTCGCATTGAGCCGTATTAGACAAAGATTGAAACGAGGGTAATTGAATTGGCGTCATCTCATCGGCGATAATGGGATTATCTAAGCCAATATCATCTTTAAAGTGATAGCTGATTCATGTTGTTCTTTTACGATCTCCATACAGTCATGCCCTCTTCTATGTACCAAACCCTATCGTCCATTCAAATAAGAGGAAAGTTCATCATTAGACAAGAATGTGTGGTAAAAATCGACTCATGTCTTGGGTAATGGGATTTTTATCTTCACGTATTGAGATACCAGCGGATTGATCGTCTATTAACCAACTGCCTACTAATGTATAGCTGTCGCCAAATTTGGGTAACATGTGTGTTGCTTGGTAAATAAACCCTTCCTCACCGTAGGGGCCAGATGAGGCTTCAACGCCTTTTTCATCTCCGATAAAGGAAATGTTTGAGCCTTCACGGGAGAATATCGGTTTTTTTACAAGGGACTCAATGCCTGTTGCAAAGTGCAGCTCGTCTTCAAAAAACGAGGGCAGTAAATTGGGGTGGTTAGGAAACATTTTCCAGAGCATAGGTAGCAGTGCTTTATTAGATAGAATACTTTTCCACGGTGGCTCTATCCAACGGATATTATTGTGTCCAAGCTGCTCAGAGAATTCTTCTTGGAACATAAACTCCCATGGATACAACTTAAACATAAAGCGAATGATTTGATCTTTTGTATCGGTAAAATTACCTTGCGCATCACGACCAATGTCTTCTACGTAAACAAACTCTGTCGTGATATTGGCTTCTTTTGCGCAATCTGCCAAATACTGTACGGTTCCACGATCTTCCGGTGTGCCTTTGCAACAAGCAAAATGCAGTACTCGATCAGGCGTTAAGAAGCGAATGTCTTTAAAACGATTGACCAGCTTTTCTTGTAGAATATTAAACTGGTCTGAGCGAGATAACAGAACACCGCTGTCTACATTTTCTTGCAGCCAAAGCCATTGCCAGAACCCCGTTTCATAGACACTGGTTGGCGTGTCAGCATTGTTTTCATACAGCTTTGCGTGCCCCTTGCCTGAATAGGCAAAATCCAATCGAGAGTACAAGCTTGGATCGCCATTAATCCAAGACTGACGGATAAAATCCCACTGAGGTTCAGGCAAACAAAAACGACGCATTAAAGCATCGTCGTTTATCACTTTATCCACCACAGACAAACACATTCGATGGATTTCTTCTGTCGGCGCTTCAATATCTCGTTCAACCTGCTCTAAAGAAAATTGATAATACGCACTTTCGTCCCAGTACTTTTCACCGTACATGGTGTGAAATTCAAAACCGAATTCCTCCGCTCTTTTTTGCCAATTCGGTCGCTCTGCAATAGGAATACGGAACATCTAGCCACCCCAACTTGATTTTTTACCACCGCCCCAACTTGATTTAGCAGAAGCAACCGAACCGAACCCCCCACGAGATACAGTCCGTGTTGCTGTTGGTTTAGGCTTGAGATTAGACGAATCTACTTTATAAGAGCGTTGCCCTACATTACCTAAAACACGGCCATCTGCCATCATTATACGGTCTTTAGAAAATGAACTGCTTTTAGGGTAACGGTAAACGGGGTTATAGCTACGGTTTCTACCGCTGTCCAATAAATTACTGACTAAAAAACCCGCCATAAACGGTGTAAAAAAGCTGCCTTGGCTGGATCGATTGCATTGATCGTAACCAAATTCCGCTTCACAAGCCGCTTGGGAGTTGTATTTCGGACCTGTACGTTCTGCTTCAATCAATGCCTGTTGATACGCTACTTCACATTGGTCTTGCGTCAATGTGGTGCTTGCTTGACAATCGTCTACTGAAGAGACAATCTGAACCTCTTCTGTTGAATCACTACAGGCAGCCAATGTTACGGAGGCAACCGCTAGAGTAAGTGGACGCATTAATGGGAAAGAAGGTTTTACCTTCCTCATACTATCAAGATTTATGTATTTACTTCTTTTCACAGTATGCTCCTTAGTAAGCCATGCAAGCTGCGTTAAGTATGCCGACGGAAACACTGGTTGCAGCTAACATGATGCCGGCGCTGACTTCGTTAGCAATAATACGAGAAACAATTTTTGGCATAAAAATAAAACGCACAACAAAGAAAGCCAATGATTGGGCAATAAGAGCAATGACACCCCAAATAGCAAAATCCAATAAAGAAACCGAATTACTTGCCGCCCCACCTAATGCAATAGAAAAACCAATAATCGCACCACCAAAACCAATGGCTGCCGCTGTGTTTTTATCTTCTTTTATTAATTTCCATTCGTCTTGAGGCGTTAATAGGCTATATACCACTTTAAACACGATGACAAAAAGCAGTGATAAACCAAAATACAGGCTGAAGTTAGCGATACTGAAGAGAAGGTCTTGCTGATCCATAGGGAATCCTTATTTAGTCGAGAGATTTATGAAGAACTGTTATTAATATAAAAAACGCCTGTTTTTATTGCTTACATTCAAGCTAAAACAAACACTAGCCATGAATCGTCAATTGCGCTGGTGTTAGTGTAATGCCAGTGCTCAAAACAAAACAACGACTTAAACCACTTTCGCCTTCGCTTTCTTCCGCAGAAAGAAACAAAGACTCCGTGCGTTCATCCGCAATTTCACGTTCAAACAACATAGTAAACTGGTCTGTCGTCGACGTATCACCTTCGTCATCGTACGTTGTTTCTTGAATATAAACTGGGTTGTGGTAGTCACTTGCCGATGTCCACACTCGGCGGTACACCAATGTTTCTAATTCATAAGTAGACGTACCGATTTTTTTATTCAATAAATTATCCCATACAAACTGATTAGGAACGTCTTGAGTATCATAAAAATGGAATAATTTCACATCGACAACATTTTCATCGGCTTTTCCACCTTCGGAAATTACCTGCAAGAAAGCATCATCGTCGGTGTAGAAACGAAACATCCAGGTGCCATCTAATTCAGCAATGCCTACCGCTTTAATAATATAGGTTGAAGCCGCGCCTTTGATAATCAGCTGATCTTCAATCATCCGCATTAATAGTGAATCAATCTCAAAACTTCCACCCAACCTCAACCCCATAATAGACGGTGCTGAGGCTTTAAGGTCTTGTGGCTTTTTTTTATTAAAAAATGAAGAAAACATTCTATCCCTACCCTTGGTTCTTACTTCTTAGTGATACTAAAAGGTTCTAGTCTACTCGTCATCTGGCTTATTTGCTGTGTTAACCACAAATATTTTTTGCGCGGTTCGCCACAAGGACGTATTGATGCCTATAAACGCAAAAATGGCCGCTTTATTAGAGCCGCCATTTAAATGCACCTTGAGTCAATTAACACAAGATGACACTCTTACTGTGCTTTTTTCGCTGCCAAGATTTGCGCCAGTTTATCACTGCCACTTTTTTGAGCGCCAGATTTAATCCCAGCCGCCTTTAACTTAGCATCAAGATCAGAGCCATTTTCTTCATTTGCCAGCTCTTCTGCAACTTCTAGCTCAGCACTACGCTGTTGTTGCTTTTCTTTAATTCGATCAAGACTACTAAGCGCCGTCTTTACCTTGCTGTTTGCGCCCATGTGGCGAGTCGAAACCGCAACTTGTGCTTTTTGAACAGACTCAGTTGCCTTCACTTGTTCAATTTGCTGTTCCATACGACGAACGTTGTTTTTTGCTTTAGCAATGTTCGCTTTAAGAGATTTTTCAGACCCTAAGAAACTGTCTAGAATACTTTGCTCAGTTTCCAAAGTAATTTCCAATTCACCTACTTTATCAGCGCATTCAAGAGCCAAGGCATCATCGCCTTTTTCACTTGCTGCAATAGCATGATTTGTATAGGTTTCAATATCTGCATTTAAAGAATCGACTTTACCTTGAGCCAGTTTACGCTTTGCCATAATACGCGTTAGACTTTCGTCACAGGCTTGTAGCTCTTGTTTCGCTTCGCGCATTTCTTGATCCAAAATGCGAATTGCTTGGGTATCTGCAACGGCTTCTACACCTTCATTTGCCGCACCACGAAGTGCTGTCCATAATTTTTTTAAGCTCATACTGCCATCTCCACATTTAAATAATCACTGTATAGATCAAGAAACTCAGGTACATTATCAAAAAGAGTTTCAATTTCTTCTATTACAACACTTTCTTTGCTATCAACAGACAACGCGCCGAAAGCAACATAGTATTCTTCATCACCAATCTTGTTAATCCCAATGGTGGTTAATGGTACAAGTTGATGACTGCGAAGAATCAACTCATTTAATGCGTTTTTGTCTTTAGCGCTCGCTGCTGAAAACAGAGCTGTTTCAACGATGATTTGTTGACTGCCTGCATACACAAAGACGTCAACACCTTCATCATTTGAGATATTTAGGCATTCACCTTCTGACTCTACAACCCAATTAGACTGAGCTTCAATCAGCGTTAATAAAGTATCTTTGTTCCAAGACATAGTGTTTTCCTTATTTAAAATAACATATGAGCGTGTAACATAAGTCACGAATATAGCACTATAAGCAACTATGTCAAACATAATTTATATACGTTGCCATATATAATATGGATAGGTACTATGAGCAATACCTTTTAAATGAATACTATTTCAATCAAATTCGCATCAAATAGTAACATCGTATGGACGGAAAAATGAACCAAGATCAGAGCATAAAAAATCGACAATCCCTCTCTCCTTATAAATTGGCTATTACTCGCTATATTAGATCATCTCTGGCCTTAAAGGGTTTAAAATACGATGATTTAAGCGAAGCACTTAACGAAAGAGGCATCTCAATGACACCTGAAAACTTACGCAGTAAAACACATAAAGGCATGTTTTCGGCGGATCTTTTTACAGCCATTATTGAAGTACTAGAGTTAGAAGAAGATGCCTTACGTGAAATATTAAAGCAGACTCATAATGTTTAAGCGCTTTGTTCCGACAGAAATACTTTGGTTTGTTGCCATTATATGGGGAGTCTTTTTAATCGATGCCATACTCATTGGCATTAATTTGAACTACTTTGGTATTCGCCCAAGGCACATCAGTGGTTTGCACGGCATCTTATTGTCGCCTTTTTTGCATGGTGGCCTTTATCACCTAATGTCCAACTCCATTGCCATCTTGATATTAGGAAGCTTATTAAAAACCTCCATTGGTCCAAAGAAGTTACGCCTAGTCATGCTATTAGGGGCTATTGGATCAGGCATAGGCGTCTGGTTATTTGCTGCGAATGGTTTGGTTGTCGGGGCCTCTGGAATGGTATTTGCCTTCCTTGGTTATCTTTTTGCCGATGCCTTATTCAATCCGAGCCTGCGAAGTTGGTTATTCGCCATCCTTTCCTTTATTACATACGGCGGCGCACTGTTCTCGTTAGTCAACTTCTTACCTTACATTTCTTGGTCAGCGCACTTTTGGGGGTTCGTCACGGGCATTCTCCTGTCTTATACTCTTGGTAGAAAACGCCCGCAATGAACTTTCTCTTCATCAACTAATGGTCAACGAGAAAATACATTAAGCCACTTGCTGTTGTGGCTTATTGGTTTCTTTTCGATACGACACTGAATGATTCACCGTTTCAACCTTCTCTAAGGATTGCGGCAAATCATCAATTAAACCCCCTGAGTTTTCCAGACCTGCAGAAATCCGAATCAAGCCGTCATTGATACCTGCACCTAAACGCTCTTCTTGTAAGTAAGGAGAATGCATCATCGTAATAGAATATTGAATCAAGGGCTCAGAGTCACCTAGGCTTACCGCAATTGAAAACAATGTCAGTCGATTGATAAACTCTGCATCTCTAAACAAGTCCGTGTTTAATTCAAAAGCAATCATTGATATTGATGAGGTGGGTAATATTTTAGCCATCCACCATGCAACGAAACATCTCCTATCCAGCGTTCCCGAAAAATAGAAAGACAACCTATTAACCGTTTTATTGATCAAGATTTTAAAACGCTGCTCACCGCTCAAGTCACCAGTTGCAGTCTACTATTTCATCAACAATCCCACCCTGCCGAAATACACCCTGTTGTTTCCAATGGAATAGTCAGTGTATGTGCAAGCAAAACTTTTGTGTTTCTTACAAGACTTCACTTTTCGTCGTGTGGGAGTCAATCGAGACATAAACGCTTCCATGAAGACCTGTATTATCGATTACATGTGCTTAACCTGACCTTACGCTGAAAAATCGACAGTATGATGCTCATTTACTAACAAGGCACTTTATTCAAACCACTACATTCTTGATAACGGATGCTGTAATGCCTTTCAACGCCTGTTGTAACACGGCCCCATTTAGAGTTTTTTACCCTCTCTTGATGATTATCGAAATCCGCTTGACTAACAAACTCCTCATAAACATTAAACTGATTTGGTTTTTCCAAATCAGGTAAAACCTCGAATTTTAAACAACCAACTTCTGCTTTTGTTAATTGTATGTGAGTCGCTAATTCCGCTTTAATTCTGTCTAGCTCAGAATTAGGTACAACAATATGCCCTTCCAAAATGACCTTTGCCATAGAACGCACTCCTATTAATGAAATCCTGAACCGACACATTAACTCTAATTCGACTAAGTAACAAAGTGTAATTACAGAGTATCACTTCAAGCTTTCATTTTCCTCTCCCATTCATTCTCAGAAAGCATGAGAAATATTACTCACTCCCTTGCTCATTAAGCGTCCTTGTAAGCAACCATTGTGTGAGCAAGCCACCTTTTATCAATTCATACCTTATTCACAAGAACCTAATATGCCATTCAAAATAAAACATAATCCAAATCAATAAATTTATTAATGAATTCCTTTTATAATACCTTTAGCATTCGGCCATCATTACTCCAAATTAATTTAAAGAGCTAATATGTTAGAGATTTTAATCAAAACCACACCGTTGTTCGCTCTGATAGCTATTGGGTATTTTTGCAAAAAAACGGCTGTTTTTAGCTCAAAAAATCTCAAGCATCTTACTCAGTTTGTCATGTACCTTTCTTTGCCCGCCGTGCTCTTAGGCAAACTATCAACAACCGATTTTGACACTTTAATTAATGTTCCATTTTTAGCCGCGTATACACTGGCACTTTTGGGTGTCATGTTTCTATCTGGCTTTATCGGTTATGTGATATTTGATCGAAATAAAAAAAACAGCATTATGACTGGGCTCGGTGGTGTTTACGGCAACATTGGCTTCCTTGCTATTCCCGTTTTAAGCTCTACTATCGGTGAATGGGTTGCCATTCCTTTAGCCATGATGCTGACATTAGATCTATTGATATTGCTCCCTGTTGCAACCTTTTTATTGCAACTTAATAACACATCAAACGACCTTCAGCTTACGCCAATTAAGGCATTAAAACGCTCTCTACTGAACCCTCTTATTTTATCCATCGCATTGGGTCTGCTGTTATCTGTTGGGGAAATTAACGTACCTAACAACCTGATTATTAGCCTGCAATGGCTAGGGAGTGCGGCTGGCCCATGCGCGATGTTTATCGTTGGCACCGCCCTATTTGGTCGAAAAATCAGTCAGAACCCTATACCAGCATTGTATATGTCCACCATCAAACTGTTGATTATGCCTTTGGTGGTTTATGTGCTTATGACGTTAATGCAAGTGCATCCCACATGGATTATAGCGGCAACATTAGGTGCCTCCATGCCATGTGCCGCCGTATTAGGAGTAATTGCGGAAGAACACAAAGCCAATCCTCATCAAGCTTCAAGTGCAGTGCTATTAACTACGGTATGCTCGATGGCAACATTGCCTTTTTTAATTCATTTATTAAGTTAGCCGACACTTGAGCCTAGATTAAATGGGGCAATAGAATTTACCCTACCAGCTTGGCTAGCTTTTGTTCCATTTTACGATACCCTAACGATTCCATTAAGTGATGGCGGGCAACTCTGTCTTCCTTTGATAAGTCCGCCAAGGTCAGTGCCACTTTCAATACCCGATGATAAGCCCTAGCTGAGAGTTTCAACTTCTCTAACGCGTGCTGCATAAAACGTTTATCATCTTCCGATAAATCACAAATTGCTTCTAATTGACGACCTGAAAGTTGGGCGTTTTGACAACCTTGTCTCGATCTCTGGCGCAAAACGGCGTCTTCGACTCGTATCTTCACATGAGCGCTCGGCTCTCCTTGCTCTTGAGCATTAACGAGAATATCCGAAGGCAAAGGAGGCACTTCTACATGCAGATCTATACGGTCTAAAAATGGAGCCGATAGCTTACTTAAATACTTTTTTGTAGCTTGAGATTGGTAATAATCTTCTTCGACAGAATAAGCCTCGTTACTGGCGTTCATGGCCGCAACCAATAAAAAACGAGCAGGGTAGGTCATTTGACTGCGTGCTCTTGAAAGGTGAATTTCACCATTTTCTAACGGCTCTCGTAATACCTCGAGAACTTTACGATCAAATTCAGGCAATTCGTCAAGAAACAAAACGCCACAATGGGCCAACGAAATTTCACCTGGCTTGGGAATCGACCCACCGCCTACCAGTGCCGCGGCCGAGCTACTGTGATGAGGAGACCTAAATGGTCGTTGCTTCCAGAACCAATCCGATCCCATTTTTCTTCCTGAAATTGACTGAACAGAAGCAACCGCTAAAGACTCCTCTTCCGTCATGGATGGCATGATACTTGGTAATCGAGACGCCAGCATGGTCTTCCCCGTTCCCGGAGGTCCAATAAATAACAGATTGTGCCCACCTGCTGCTGCCACTTCTAATGCTCGCCGCGCCAGTGGTTGACCTTTTACATCCGCCATATCTTTGTTGTTAATGTTTAGGCCTTCTTCTACGGTGGTCAGACAAGATGACAGTGTTGTTAACCCCAATAAAAAAGCCGTTACTTGAGTCAAATGCTCCGCACATAAATGTTCAGCTTCGACTAACGCAGCTTCACCTTGATTGTCTTTAGGAAGAATCAGTTGCCTCCCCTGTTTAGCACAAGCAACCGCGGAGGGTAATAACCCAGATACAGACCGAATCACGCCCGCCAGTGACAACTCACCGATAAACTCGTATTTATCCAAATCAACATCCCCTAATTGTCCAGAAGCGTACAAAATGCTGATGGCAATCGCTAGATCAAAGCGCCCACCTTCTTTAGGCAAATCCGCAGGCGCAAGATTGATGGTAATTCGTTGGGTTGGGTATTCAAATTGACTATTAATAATCGCACTACGCACCCGGTCTTTCGCTTCACGTACAGCGGCTTCTGGAAGCCCTACAATGTTTAATGCAGGTAACCCACTGGAAATATGGGTTTCAACAGTGACTAACGGGGAGTCGATACCCACACGGGCACGGCAATACAATGTCGCTAAACTCATGATCACTCCTTGATCGAATTGTTGTTTAGATTATTTTTCTAAGGATACAGAATAACTGAACCAAAACCCACACGTCTTCGTATTAAAACTTATACAATTTTGACAATAAGAATGATGAAGATACCATGATAAAAATTAACCCCAAAAAATTGCAACTCAGTAAATGGACAGCGATCAATCCAATCAACAAAGAAAAGCATTTTATTGTGGTTAAATTAATAGAGAATGACGAAGGGTTCATCACTCACTGTGTTTTAGAATCTGTTTTTAGTAAACGTCAGCTTACACTTGAATGGCAAGTTTTCAAGCAAGAAGATAAGTGGGAGATGGGCTGGAAATAATAACCAGCCCATTGTCTCTAAGGATTCAGAATAAAAGTCGTGTCAATACTGTTCTCAGATAAGAATGCAGACATAAGCTCTTGAGTGGATTCAGCATCTTTTTCATCAATAAAGTCATTCACAGAAAAAATCGTATCAATTGAAACCTTATGGAAATCCACTCCAGCTAACAACGTAGAGAGTGTTTTACCTTCTTGAATCTTTTCTTCATGTGCTTTTCGCTCTTTGGAGAGAAAAGTGTCTAATTCTGATTGAGTCGGTACTTCAAGCGCCACTTCCTCTAAAACCTTTCCAACCGCCTGAATAACGGATTTTACTTTGACTGGATCGGCAGCAAAGTCCACTCTCAGCACATAAGATTTTGCAACGGGATGATTGCCATCAAGATTGGCTTGAATAGAGTAAACCAAGCCCTGATCTTCTCGAATACTATCAAACAGTCTTTTGTTAACTCGATCTTTTAACCAGAAAATAGCAGGAGCAAAGCTGTCATTAAATACCTCTTTATCAATGGTTTTAATGATGGTTACACCCGTCGATTTATGACCTGAACCCTGACCCTCTACAACGGTTGACTCTGATGCGATTGGATTTGGTCTAGGAGTGGCTCTTTTAGCTTCTGTTTGAGGGATATTCGCCACGTAATCAACCAACAAAGTTTCAAGATAATCTGAGCTAACACCACCGACTATGGTTAATACGTAGTTTTGTGATCCTTGGAAATAGGTTTGATAGATTTTCGACATACTGTCCGCATCGACTTGCAATACTTCTTCTACTGTCATACGACGAAATGCCGGGTCGTTTTGAGTCAAAATGGACTCAGACGCTATTGTAAACTCATTAGCAGGGTTGCTTTGCATCTGTTCTAACTGATCCACATTCAACTGTTGAATATGGGTGAACACTTTAGGATCAACATTCACTTCAGTGACCGCTATGTGCATTAACCGTAAAAGCACATCCAAATCTTCAATCGAAGATTCCATTTCCAGTTCACGAGAATTAAAAGTAAAGTGCACTTTTAACCCGACACCTTCATTAGATAGCCATTCGTTTAACTCTGGCCCTGTCATATCTCTTAGACCGCTGGCTCCCATTACAGAGGTGGCTAAACGGGCAGCCAATACGTGTTGCTCCGGCATTTCATCTAATCCGCCTAGCCCCACAAGGTTCATAAAGACATTACTCTCACTGGAATTCGTTTCGTAAAATCGAACCAGCATACCATTGCTTAACTGGTACTCCATCACCCCACTGGACAAGGTTTTTTTATTTAAGATACGACCCGCGTCTTTTACAAGTGGCCACTCTTGCTCATCAAGCAAAGCAACATTTGGAACAATATGATCGGTGTTATGATCAAAGTAATTGACTAACGTGTTCTTTGTCGGTGCTGGCTGACCCGCTTTATGAGCCAATGTGGTGTAAAAAGGCAACTGAAAAAAGGTAGAGGCTATGCTCTGGAGGTCTGTTAAACTGGTTTCTGCCCGAGCGGTTTCCATTAATTTAATATAATCACTTTTACTCAACATTAATTCGTTATTCAATACATGTCGGGATGCAATGAATGAAAGGTAGTGCGGCGAATCAAACCGTTCCTTAATTTTCGTTGCTTGCTCCTCAGTCCAATGCTGCCATTCTTTTTCTAACAAACCGTATTTAGCCAGCCTAGCCATTTCTTCCGTTAAGATAATCGCAGCTTGAGAAATGCCATCGTAATTTGTGGCCGCTGAAAAGCTTAATACGATACGGCCTAGCTCTTCTGTCGCCAGATAAGCTTTTATGCTTTCCACATTCCCTTGCGTATCCACTAAACGATGCTTGATGCGGTCGTTCAAAATATCTAAAATCGCTGTCAATTTATTGGTCTCCACCTCATCTTCTTCAGTCAGATAAGGAGAAGTTTCAAATGTATGAGAACGTGTTAGAACGTATTTTCCCATGCTTTCATCGGAATAAATAGCGGCACCTTCGTTATCTAAGTTCGGCAGTGCAAAAACATTAGTCGTGCTTTTATTCAATGATTTCCATGGCCCAAATAAGGCGACAACGCTCTCTTTTATCGCGTTATGATTCACATTTCCGGTGACAATTAAGGTAGCGTTATCTGCTCGATAATGCCTTTGATAATAACGATTTAGAGACTCTGCGGTAGCATTATTGATGCTTTCATAAGAGCCAATAGGAAAGCGTTCAGCATAACGGCTGTTTTTAATTTTTGAGTGTATCATTTGCGATGCAACAGACTTTTGATCTGTGTCTTTCAGGCGCCACTCTTCAATAATAACGGGTTTTTCTTTTTCTACTTCGGCTTCATCAAAGTGCGTATTTGTGGCAAAATTCGCGAGTAAATCCAGCGCAATTTGTGTCTTTTCTGGATCGTTTTCTTCAATATATAAATGGTAATCTGTATGGGAAAAATACGTGAAGGCATTAGCATGACGGCCTAACCTAAGACCGAGTTTTTCAAGACTATTATGTACAGGATTGCTCCCATTCGGCGTCGTTTGATTAAACACCATGTGCTCTACAAAATGAGCGTAGCCAAGCTGGTCCTCTTCTTCTTGTAAGCTGCCGCTTTTAATAAGCAGTTTAAAATCGGCATCCTTATCACCATTATTCCATAGGATAACGTTTAACCCATTATCCAGAATAAAGGTTTCAATGTCGCTCTTTGTATAAGGAGTCTTATCAGAGACACCTGACGAATCAGAGCAAGCCATTGTTAAAATACCAACAAAAGCAATGCTGCACCATTTTATTAAAGAGACATGGTTCTTATTTGGATGATTGCGAGAAAAAGCAAGATACAGAGGTAGCCGCAATAACAAACGTGATAATGCATTCACAGTTGAGTCCTTTCGTATGATTAATTTCGTATGATTAATAGCCCTTCATGAGCTTTTAAATTATATCGTCAATTTAAAACAAGAAACAATATTTTATTTTTGCTCCATGTTTTTAACTTTTTCTTCTAGCGCATTCAAACGCTCACGATACTTAACCAACATCGCTGCTTGTATCTCAAATTCTTCACGGGTCACTAAATCCATTTTAGTTAACGTCGTCTTGGCTATTTCCTGTAACTGCAGTTGAATTTCTTCTATTGGAAGTTTGCCAAACTGAGTTGCAGCTTGCTCTAACCCAGGGCCAAACTGTTTAATAAATTGATCTATCATTTTGAATCACCTCAACGTCAATATTTACCTAAATAGTAGCACAAGCTGGATAAGGAATTCTGTTTAATTACATCGATAAAAGCGTTTTTTAATCCTTTTCTACAACTTCAATTTCAAGCACAAACGTAACCGCACCAAAAAAGAACACAACAACACAAACGCTCCCCACGATGCCGCACAAAAAAAGCGCACGTACATTTTTAATTCATATAGAAACAGTAAAAAAACCTCTGAGAAGTCCGTCCCCATTGACTTTTAGCTTATTGGCACACTACTTGAATGCTAGGTTAATAGAAGAATGACAACTACGACTGTAAACAGACTTTTAAGGAGACTGTGAATATGAAGCTTATAACAGCAATCATCAAACCATTTAAATTGGATGATGTAAGAGAAGCGCTATCAGAAATTGGCGTGCAAGGTATAACCGTAACGGAAGTAAAAGGCTTTGGTCGACAAAAAGGACATACCGAATTATACCGTGGAGCTGAATACGTTGTAGATTTCTTACCTAAAGTAAAAATCGAGTTAGCCATTGCTGACGGTATGACTGATCAAGTTGTTGAGGCTATTACCAATTCAGCGAATACCGGAAAAATTGGCGACGGTAAGATCTTTATCGTAAATCTTGAACAAGCCGTTCGTATTCGTACCGGGGAAACAGGTGAAGATGCCGTTTAATACGGTCTCCATTTTTATCAGCCTTTAGGGGGGCTAAACATGCAAGATCAAATATTTCATTTACAATATGCCATGGATACATTCTATTTCTTGGTATGTGGTGCATTAGTTATGTGGATGGCAGCTGGATTTGCCATGTTAGAAGCTGGCTTAGTTCGCGGCAAAAATACCACGGAAATTCTCACTAAAAACGTTGCCTTGTTTGCAATCTCTTGCATCATGTACCTCGTTTGTGGTTATGCCATCATGTATGGCAAAACTTGGTTCTTATCTGGTATTCAAGAAGTGGACGTCAATTCGACTCTAGGTGATTTTTCTGGCCGTGAAGATGGTTTTACAGGTGGATCGATCTACTCTGGCGCATCGGATTTCTTCTTCCAAGTTGTCTTCGTTGCAACCGCTATGTCTATTGTCTCTGGTGCCGTTGCTGAGCGTATGAAACTTTGGTCATTCTTAATTTTTGCAGTGGTTATGACCGCGGTTATTTACCCTCTAGAAGGCTCTTGGACTTGGGGTGGTAACGATGTCTTTGGCATGTACAACCTTGGGGACATGGGATTCTCTGATTTTGCAGGTTCCGGTATTGTACATATGGCAGGTGCTGCTGCAGCGCTTGCGGGTGTATTGCTACTAGGTGCTCGTAAAGGTAAATACGGTCCAAACGGTGAAGTACGTGCCATCCCAGGTGCAAATCTACCTCTTGCAACGCTTGGTACTTTTATCCTTTGGATGGGTTGGTTCGGCTTTAATGGTGGTTCAGTTCTAAAACTGGGTGATATTGCCAATGCAAACTCTGTTGCGATGGTGTTCTTAAATACCAATACTGCAGCGGCAGGGGGGGCTATTGCAGCATTGGCTGTAGGTCGTATCTTATTTGGTAAAGCCGATTTAACCATGCTATTAAATGGTGCGCTTGCAGGCCTTGTTGCAATCACTGCGGAACCATCGACACCAACAGCGCTTGGTGCCACTTTAATCGGTGCAGTAGGTGGTGTTATCGTTGTGTTCTCTATCCTTACATTAGACAAGCTGAAGATCGATGATCCAGTAGGTGCAATCTCTGTACATGGTGTCGTTGGTCTTTGGGGCCTATTAGCCGTACCGTTCACAAAGGATGGCGTAACATTCGGTGGTCAAATTGCCGGTGCATTAACCATTTTTGTATGGGTATTCCTAGCAAGCTTGGTTGTTTGGTCTGCTATCAAAGCAATCATGGGTCTTCGTGTAACGGAAGAAGAAGAGTACGAAGGTGTTGACCTTTCTGAATGTGGTATGGAAGCTTACCCAGAGTTTGGTAAAAAATAATATTTAACAGTCTTACTCTGTTCAGATATGTAAAAGCCCCCTTTCTTTTTTTGAAGACTGGGGGCTTTTTTAGGCACCTATTTTTATAAATTTATTTCTATTTCTCTATTTCTATTCGGCTATTAATGCAGAACTAACAACTCACTGTATTAATGCGATATGCTGTCACCATTCTGAATTCAACTCTTATCTACTAAAGCGATGAATACTAAATCGTTAATTAACAGGGCTTTTTATGTTAGAAGATTTACACCTTAAAATTCGTAACATCACCATTGAAGATTACCCCCAGTTAAAAGCGTTAATGGATCAAGTTTATGCTGATCTCGGCGGTTCTTGGCCATTTCATACGATTGAAAAATTAATTAAAGACTTTCCTGAAGGTCAAATTTGCCTGATTGACCATGAACAAATTGTCGGTGTCGCTTTATCCGTCCAAGTGGATTATCAGCGCTTTAGTAACCCACATACCTACGATGATTTAATCGATCAAAAAGAAAATATCATTAATAACGCGAATGGCGATACGATCTACGGCTTAGATGTACTTATCTCACCCAATTACCGAGGTTACCGTTTAGGCAGACGTTTGTATGAAGCCCGTAAAGAATTATGTCGCCAGCGCAATTTGAGAGCCATTTTAGCAGGTGGGCGCATTCCAAATTATTATGCTCATTCAGACCAAATGTCTCCTGTGGAATATTTAGACGCAGTTAGAGAACGTAAATTATACGATCCTATTTTGACCTTTCAATTGTCAAATGATTTTCAAGTTACTCGCTTACTGAGAAAATACCTCCCTGAAGATGAAAAATCACAAGGTTATGCCACTCTATTGGAGTGGAAAAACATCTTCTTTGAGCCTGAAACTACGGTAATAGAGTCGCGTAAAACGCTGGTTCGCGCAGGTGCAATTCAATGGCAGATGCGTGAAGTAAACAGTGTTGAAGAGCTGCTAACTCAAGTTGAGTACTTTGTCGATGCGGTTTCTGATTATAAAAGCGACTTTGCCATCTTCCCTGAGTTTTTTAATGCACCGTTAATGGGCCTCAGCCCAAATCAAAAAAACCAAACAGAAGCCATACGCTTTCTAGCCAGCTTTACTGAGCGCTTTAAGACAGAAATGTCTAAATTAGCCGTGGGTTATAATATTAATGTGATTACGGGTTCCATGCCATTGCTAGAAAACGAAATCATATACAATGTCAGCTATTTATGTCGTCGTGACGGCACCATTGAAGAACAGCGTAAAATCCATATTACCCCTCATGAACGCAAAGATTGGATTATCGAAGGCGGCAACGAACTAAAAGTATTTAATACCGACGCGGGCCGTGTTGGAATTTTAATTTGCTATGATGTAGAGTTTCCCGAATTAGGCCGACTGCTTGCAGATCAAGATATGGACATACTCTTTGTTCCATTTTGGACAGATACCAAAAACGGTTATCTTCGAGTACGTCACTGTGCTCAAGCTAGAGCGATTGAAAATGAGTGTTACGTTGTTATCTGTGGAAGTTGCGGTAACTTGCCTCAAGTAGAAAACCTTGATATTCAGTATGCACAAAGTGCCGTATTCTCGCCTTCTGACTTTGCGTATCCTCATGACGCAGTAATGGCAGAAACCACACCCAATACAGAAATGATTATGTTCTCGGATCTTGATTTGGATAAACTGAAGCTGACACGCAGTGAAGGTTCTGTAAATAATTTAAAAGACCGTCGTAGCGACCTTTATTCTATTGTTTATGCATAGTAATGAAGCTCCATAGATACCATTTTGAGAGACAAAGTTTTGTTGCATAAAACACCTGAAACACAGTATTAAAGACACGAAAACACACACAAAAACGCAGGAAATCATTCCTCGAAAGACTGAAAGAGAGAACAATGGCAAAGGCAAAAATCGCGTTCGTTTGCAATGAATGTGGCACAGATTATTCAAAGTGGCAAGGTCAATGCAGTACTTGCAATGCGTGGAACTCACTATCTGAATTCAAAGTCAGCAGCAGTAAAACATCCGTACGAGTGGCCGTCTCTCAAGATACAAAATACGCAGGTTATTCAGGTTCAAAAACTGGCTTACAAAACTTATCAGACATTGATTTAACCGATGTACCAAGATTCAGCTCTGGAGCGGGTGAATTTGACCGCGTATTAGGCGGTGGCTTAGTACCAGGTGGCGTTGTACTCATCGGTGGCAGTCCAGGTGCAGGGAAAAGTACATTACTATTGCAAACCATGTGCCTTTTAGCGCAACAGCAGAATGCACTTTATGTCACGGGTGAAGAATCCTTACAACAAGTAGCCATGAGAGCACAAAGATTAGGATTACCCACTCAAAATCTTAAAATGTTGTCTGAAACCAATGTGGAACGCATTCTTGATGTGGCGCAAGAGCATCAACCAAAGATCATCGTCATTGACTCCATTCAAGTAATGCATCTTGATGGTGTTGAATCTGCTCCTGGCAGTGTTTCTCAAGTGCGTGAAAGCGCTGCCGTATTAACACGTTTTGCAAAACAAACTCAAACCGCAGTATTGCTCGTTGGGCATGTAACAAAAGACGGAACCTTAGCCGGACCAAAAGTATTGGAACACATGGTCGATTGCTCGGTATTACTTGAAGGTTCTGAAGATTCACGTTTTAGAACGTTACGAGGTATGAAAAACCGTTTTGGGGCCGTCAACGAACTCGGTGTCTTTGCCATGTTAGAAAACGGGCTGAAAGAGGTAAAAAACCCCAGTTCTATTTTTCTCAATCGTAATAAACACCCCGCGGCAGGCAGCTTGGTCATGGTGGTATGGGAAGGTACTCGCCCTCTTTTGGTTGAATTACAGGCTTTGGTAGACGACTCCGCTTTTAGCAACCCAAAACGCGTAACCGTTGGTTTTGACCAAAACCGTTTGGCCATGTTATTAGCGGTATTACACAAACATGGAGGGTTAGTGACTTCAGATCAAGATGTGTATTTAAACGTTGTTGGCGGTGTCAGAGTATTAGAAACCAGTGGTGATTTAGCCGCCATTGCAGCCGTTGTTTCTAGCTTTAGAGACAGGGCATTGTCTGATGAATTGGTGGTATTGGGGGAAGTTGGTTTATCTGGAGAAATTCGCCCCGTACCATCAGGACAAGAACGCATTAGTGAAGCCGCAAAACATGGCTTTACGAAAGCCGTTGTCCCAAAAGGAAACGTGCCCAAAAAACCAATTAAAGGCATGACCGTAATTGGCGTAGAAAGATTGTCTCAAGCATTGGATGCCATTTTTGAGAATTAAAATGCTCTTTAAAAATAGTGAAAATACTATTTTCTTAAAGAGCGAATTAAATACCTCTCATGAAAGCTTGGTCTTACCAAAGCGAGTTTTATCATTAAAGTGGCCGTGTTTTGTTTATGAACTACACCACTACATTATTGCAACGCACATTATTCAATGTCATCAAACAAGCTCTGCATACCTTCTTCTGTCATTCCGTAAGGCAGGCTCTTTGCATTATCTAATGAATCCAATTTATCTTGCCTTGCTTTTAAAAGTCGTTGCCAACGATGCTTACAGGTTTGCAGCACTTTTCTTTTTTCTACCTCAGAAAGAGTAAACCACTGATAGCGTTCTTCACGGCTTCGCAAACATCCTTTGCAAAAGCCTTTGGCACTGTTTTGGCAAATGCCTCTGCAAGGGCTTTCGACTTGAAATAGCTCAATCTGCTCCAAACCTCTTCTCCCACTTACTATCTCTGTCTATCGAGTTTAGAAGGTTACTAAACTAAAATCATATATTTCTTCAGGAGATAAAAAATACACTCGCTCAGGAGGAGAAGCCGTGAGGGAGAACCAGTAAAAACGCTCAGGAATCCCCATTTCAAGGTAAAAATTTACATAGGCTGCATGTATCGGATCGGATAAATTCAGTTCTTGTGGGTTCACCCCCATCGTATCAAACCATGAGTGAATACCAACACCCGCCCCAGATTCAATTGTTCTGTCCACACCACCAAGGAACAAGTCGACTCCACCTGAGACAACAAACCCTGTTCTCACTATCATAGTATCTAACTCTAAACGACGAATGAGTCGAGCGGTTTTTATCGTTTCTTGTTGGTCTAAAGAACCTCGAATATCCACTAATGCCAAAGTAGATACATTCGGGTACTGTTGAATCATTTCTTTTAGCTCTCTGCTGGAATTCGCACCTAATACGCCTGAAAGATACGCTATATTACCTTGAATAATAAAAGACAAGCCATCATGAGAGTAGGTAACATCAGGAGGCGCTGTATAAGAGTACTTTGCATTAAAAATTTGGTCTGTTAGTGGTAAATTTTCTAACGGTGCACTCGCCGATGTCTTTTGATAACTGCATCCAGAAAAAAACACCATCACGACCCCCCATAGAATATGAGAAGCTATACGCGAAAAACGTAACAACATCATTCTAAGAACTCTCTTTTGCTAGATTTCGATGAACTAAAAATAGTCTTATTTTAAATAAAGAACAGTACTTACCTTCAATAAAAATCTTTTTTTACATTTAATGAGACCTTTGCACGCAGTTATGAGCGACGAATAAGACAAGGCAAAAACAGGCCAAAAAGCGGAGTTTATGAATTATAAATGAGCATTTCAAGTCTGTTTTTAACCAAGTATTAACAAGCGTAGTCGTCGTGCAAAGGTCTCTTAATATACTCAATGGAAATCAATATAGAGCAAGATATAGAAAAAATTCATATCAAGCATGCCTAATAAGAAATTCATATCTAGACTAAAGAGATATAAAATGAAGTTATTCGTAACTACTGTTATTCTCACGGAGAGTTTAATGAAAAACCCGACAAAATACTCAATGCTAATTGGCACTGTTTTAACAACGTCTCTTTTGTTGAGCGCATGCTCCAATGAAGAAACGGTTGAAGAAATAAAGCCTGAAGTCATTCGCCCTGTAAAATTATTTACGATTAAAACCGAAAATACAATCGACATCCGTCGCTTCCCTGGTGAATTAAAAGCCAGCCAAGAAGCAGACTTGGCCTTCAGAGTAGGCGGTCAACTTGCAACCTTAAATGCGATTGCAGGTAAGCAAGTTAAAAAAGGGGAACTGCTTGCTCAACTTGATCCAAAAGATTTTCAACTAAAAGTGGACTTAGCAGAAGCAAACTATCGTTTAGCAAAAGCAACATTCAATCGAGTACAGTCCGTTTATAAGCAAAATGCAACAACCTTGGCACAATTCGATGAAGCAAAGGCCAGTCTAGATCAAGCAGAAAACGCATTAACACAAGCTAAAAACCAACTGTCTTATACTCAGTTAAAAGCACCATTTGACGGCGTTATTTCGACTGTTTCCACAGAGAACTTCCAATATGTTAATGCAACTCAAGCCTTGATACACATTCAAAATATCAAACAATTAGATGTTGTTTTCCAAGTGCCTGAAAAACTCATTATTAATATTCAGAGACACGAAGCGGCATATCAACCGAATGTAATTATCGACGCAGCACCAACAAACGTATTAAAAGGTAAGTATAAGAAACACAATACAACGCCCGATAATACAACAAAAGCTTACGATGTTACGCTAAGTCTTCAAGCAAATAGAGATAAAGACTTAACTTTACTTCCAGGTATGACAGCCAGCATTGACATGAATATCAGTGAGCTTTTAGGCGTCGAAAAAAATATTTTAGTCCCTGTTGAAGCCGTATTAGAAGCACATAATACCTCTGGCGAACCTGAGCGCTCTGTTTGGGTATTCAATGCCGACACGAGCAGAGTTGAAAGCCGTATTATTAAAATAGGAACACTTCAAGCAAATACGATTGAAATCGTCGAAGGCCTAAAAGATGGAGATCGTATTGTTTCAGCTGGCGTTCATAGCCTAAACAAAGATATTCCCGTTCGTCCTTGGACTAGAGAGAGAGGGATCTAAGTGAATATTTCAACCTATTTTATTGAACGTAAAGTCACCAGTTGGATGATTACACTCATCCTACTTGTTGGCGGTGCGATTGCCTTTACTAACCTTGGGCAATTAGAAGATCCTGAATTCACAATTAAAGAGGCCTTAATTGTCACTAACTACCCTGGTGCATCGCCAGAGCAAGTTGAGGAAGAAGTTACCTATAAAATTGAAACAGAACTACAGAATCTAACGTATGTTGATAAGATTAAATCAACGACAAAGGCGGGTTACTCTTTAATCCAAATTACGATTAAAGACACTTATCGTAAAGAACAGCTTAAGCAAATTTGGGATGAGATGCGGAAGAAAATCCGTGATATCACTCCAACCTTTCCTGCGGGTGTTCAATCTCCCATTGTTATTGATGACTTTGGCGATGTGTATGGCGTCATGTTGGCCGTTCATGGTGAAGGCTATCCATACAAAGACTTAAAAAATTACGTTGATTACATCAGACGAGAATTGGTTTTAGTTGATGGGGTTAGTCGTGTGTCGGTAGCTGGCGAGCAAGCAGAACAAGTCACAATCGAAATTTCACGTTCTAAACTTGCCAATATGGGCATTTCACCCAATCAACTAAAAGACTTATTGTCGAATCAAAATAACGTTTCAGATGCAGGTCGTGTCACTGTCGGCAGTGAATACATTCGTATTAGCCCAACAGGTGAATTTAAAGACATTTCTGAATTAGAAAACCTAATTGTAGGCACACCTATTTCAGGAAACTTAATTCGCCTTAGCGACATTGCAAGCATCAAAAGAGAGTATCAAGACCCTCAAACTCACTTAATTAATTATAATGGAGAAAGTTCTCTCTTATTGGGTATATCGTTCACCTCAGGAGTGAATGTGGTCAACATCGGGAAATCGCTAGAAAAACGCATTGATGAACTGCAATATCAGCAGCCTGTCGGTATCAGCATGGACCCGGTTTACTTTCAATCAAAAGAAGTAAACAGCTCCGTTTCTAACTTCTTATTTAACCTGTTTGCCGCTGTGGGCATTGTTGTTCTTGTGCTCTTGGTTTTCATGGGAATTAAATCAGGAATATTAATTGGGTTAATATTATTGTTAACCATCCTTGGCACCTTTATTGTCATGGATTATTTTTCAATCAATCTACAACGTATTTCACTGGGTGGATTGATCATTGCCTTAGGAATGCTGGTAGACAATGCGATCGTCGTTACCGAAGGAATATTAATCGGTTTACAGAGAGGAATGACCAAACGTGAAGCCGCCAGTTCGGTTGTAAAACAAACAAAATGGCCATTGCTGGGCGCTACTATTATCGCTATCACCGCTTTTGCTCCTATTGGCCTGTCTCCTGATGCCGTTGGTGAATTTGTCGGCTCTTTGTTCTATGTGTTGTTAATTTCTCTCTTCTTAAGTTGGATTACAGCAATTACATTAACACCTTTCTTCTGTGACTTGTTTTTTAAAGAAACGATTAATAATTCAGAGGAACAAAAAGAGCTAAAAGACCCTTACTCAGGCTTTTTGTTTATCGGTTATAAATGGTTACTTGATAAAGCTATGCGTTTCCGCTGGCTTACAGTATTGCTATTAATTGGCACCTTGTTCACTGCGGGTTGGGCATTCCAATTTGTAAAACAAGCCTTTTTTCCACCATCAACCACACCCATGGTCTATCTGGATATTCGTTTACCTGAGGGAAGCCACATTAATGCAACCTATGAGACCGTAAAAGAGATTGAGAAATCGATTTCTGATGACGAACGTATCGAATTTATTACTTCGACCACAGGTCAAGGGACGCCACGTTTCATGCTGACCTATAATGGCGAGCAAGCAAATTCTAGCTACGCTCAGTTTATTATTCGTGCCGTAAATTCGGACGTTATTCCAAGCTTA
This sequence comes from Marinomonas phycocola, assembly GCF_047525455.1. Taxonomy (NCBI): domain Bacteria; kingdom Pseudomonadati; phylum Pseudomonadota; class Gammaproteobacteria; order Oceanospirillales; family Oceanospirillaceae; genus Marinomonas; species Marinomonas phycocola. The sequence goes on along the minus strand of NZ_JBLIXL010000009.1, from coordinate 113,966 downwards.
ATTGAAGACTTGTATTACAACATGCAAACAAACTTCCCTGACCTTGAGATGAAGTTACAACGACTTCAATTAGGACCACCGGGTGGTGCAAAAATTGAAGCTAGAATCAGTGGACCAAACCCAGATGTATTACGTCAGTACAGCGCGAAAATAAAAGAAATTTATCGTCAAGATGGTGGTTTAGAGAACATTAAAGACGATTGGCTAGAGCGAGTTAAAGTATTGCGGCCTATTCTGGACGATGCTCAAGCTCGTCGCTTAGGCATTAGTAAAACAGACCTAGATAATGTACTACTGACCAATTTCACTGGTTCACAAATTGGTATGTATCGATCAGGTACAGACCTCTTGCCTATCATTCAAACCGTGCCTGAAAATGAACGTCGCTCCATTGATCAGATTCGTGATTTACAGATATTCAGCGCAGCATCTGGCTCTTATGTGTCACTTTCGAGTGTGGTATCTGGTTTCGATGTTGTTTGGGAAGACCCTATCATTGAACGGTTAGATCGTAAGCGAACTATTACAGTCATGTCTGATCCAAATATCCTAGACAATGAAACGGCTATGGCTGTTTTCGGACGCGTTCGAGGCCCAATTGAAGCACTGGAGCTACCTCAAGGCTATAGTCTTGAATGGGGTGGAGAATTTGAAAGCAGCACCGATGCTCAATCAAATATATTCAAAGCATTGCCAATGGGCTATTTGTTTATGTTTATTATTTCGATACTGTTGTTTAACTCCATTCGTGTACCTTTGGTTATTTGGTTCTGCGTGCCATTAGCGCTTATTGGGGTATCATTTGGTCTACTCGCGATGAATACCGCTTTTGGGTTTATGTCTCTATTAGGCTTCTTGAGCCTGTCAGGCATGATTGTGAAAAATGGCATTGTACTGGCAGATCAAATTAATGCGGAACTAGCAGAAGGTACAGAAACTTATCAAGCTGTATTTAATTCAGCAGTAAGCCGTGTTAGACCTGTCTGCATGGCAGCCATTACGACAATATTAGGCATGATTCCATTACTTTATGATGCCTTCTTTGAAGGTATGGCAGTGGTAATATCCTTTGGACTTGGGTTCGCTACGATTCTGACGTTAATTGCTGTTCCTGTTTTTTACTCTTTACTATTTAGAGTGAAATATCGTGCACAGAAAGACTTTTCTTAGTCTTTATATACGTCTAGATTACAGCAGATCTAGGTGAGTTTACTCTAGATCGTAATCTCGTAAAGAGGGCAGTAACTGTGTTGCTGTCTTCTTCGCGTTTATTTAATTGAGAAAGTTATGCGCTTAGAAGAAATTTCAAAACTGGACATTAAGCTGTTGGTTGCGTTTGTTACTATCATGGAAGAAGGCAGTGTATCTCGCGCAGCAGAACGACTAAACCTTACTCAGCCTGCGCTTAGTAAGAGCCTTCAGAGATTGCGCGAGTTATTTAACGATGCACTGTTCACACGCCAGGCTTACGGCCTAAGTCCAACAACACGAGCAAATGAACTTCATGAACAGATTCGCCCGATTTTAAAGTCATTAACCTCATTAATGGCTCCTATTTCATTGGATGTGAAGAATTTAAATAGGCGATTTCGATTGGCAGTAGGTGAGAGCGAACTTGAAAACTTTATTGAGCCATTATTAGACCATCTTTATCAAGAAGCTCCCAATGTTCGAATTTCTATCAGTACATGGAACGACAACAGCATTGAAGGACTACTCAATAGCAGTATTGATATTGGCATCAGCACACTAGCCACAACACCCGCACACATCCGTACTAAATTAGTAGGTTATACAGAAGGATGCGTTGTCCTCAACACCAAGCACCCGTTATTTGATCAAGACAGTTTATCGCTAGATGACTTACTCAGTCACCACTTTGTGACCCACCACATTAAGCACAATAACAGCAATTATTATTTCTATAACACCTTACAAAAGTTGCAACAGCAAGGCTACGATTTAGAACCAACCCTAGAAACAGAAAGTTTAATGGTGGCGATGAAGGCCGTCAAAAGAGGCATGGCGTTCATTGTTTCTCGCTCTATTGGTGAGCTTTTTCAAAAAGTCATGTGTGAAAAAAGTGAATTTTTCCCAGTAAAATTGTTACCCATCCCTAAAGAGGTATCTGAACTAGATACTTATAATGACTCTCATCCAATCCAAATGTGCTGGCATGAAAGAGACAATAATGATTTAGCACACCGTTGGTTTAGAGAAAAGATCATTCAGTTAATGAGAGAAACACCTTGGATAACAGCCCCGTAACTCAGAGGCTTTTTCAACGCGGTAAAACGAAATATTGATTGGCCCTACCGCGATAAAAAGCACATTAAACACAATAAAGAAACGCCTTAACATGGCGTTTGACATTAATTTAATCAATTGAATGCCGACTAGTACCTATCAACGAGACAGAGTTACAACTCTGACGATCCCTCTGCTAACACGGCAGCCAGCCTTGCATTTGCCTCTTCAATCGATCCAATCCATTGAAAACGAGGAATCTCTTCACCTCCTACAACAACCGTCTCCTTAAACATAGTAAGGGGACGTACCCATAGACCACAATCACCATACAGTGCCTGATAAACAACAAACGATTCCATCGTTTCACTGTGTCGAGCGACTTTCTCAACTAAATATTCCATACCTTTAAAGTGACGATACAAACCCGGTTTAAGTATTCCCATAATGCTCTTCTTTTGTATTTTTAATCCAATTAATCATTATTCAGAATATTTTGTCGCAAATTCGAAAGTTTGCATCTACTCTCACTATCAATATTCCTGAATAATACTTCACCTAAGGGATAAGTATTGAGTTGCATAATATTATTTAAAATCAGTATATGTCTAATTATTCGAAACACATACAAAAATAAATAATGAGCTTTTATCAGGAGACTAATAATGTATCTTGTAAGACCCGTTGATTTCTCTGATTTACCTGCATTAGAGAGGCTTGCTCAACAAGCAGGAATAGGATTTACTAATTTCCCTGCTAATCGTGATCGCTTGAATGACCGTATAGCCTCAACAAAGAGATCGATGCAATCTACAGTCAACCAACCGGGGGAGGAGTCTTACACTTTTGCATTAATTGATACCAGTCGAAATGAGATTGTTGGCGTCTGCGGCCTTGAAGCCACGGTGGGTGCAGATACTCCTTTTTACAGTTATCGCATTGATGAAGTGGTTCACGCGTCACCTCAAATGCAGATTCACAATCGAATATCTGCACTTTTCTTATGTCACGATTACAATGGAATAAGTCGTATGATGGCTTTGGTTGTCGATAGAGCACACCAAAATCACGTCGCAATGTCTCTGCTATCAAGAGCAAGATTACTCTTTATCTCACGCCATAAAGAGCGCTTCACCAAAAGGCTTTTCGTAGAATTACGCGGAGAAAGTGATCGTCATGGCTTTTCGCCATTTTGGGATTCATTAGGTAAACACTTTTTCTCTATGGACTTTCAAAAAGCAGATTACCTATCTGGTGTCAGTAACAAGAATTTCATCGCAGATCTAATGCCTAGATACCCCATTTATGTACCAACACTACCGAAAGAGGCGCAAGACGTTATTGGTGTTGTTCACGAAGACTCGGATAAAAGCGCTGAAATACTGTTGGAAGAAGGTTTTCAATTCCGTAATTATGTGGATATTTTTGATGCAGGACCAACCGTTGAATCAAGACTGCAAGACATTCATACCATAGCCAACAGCAAAGTAGGAAACGCATCAACAAAAGACGATTTAAGCAGTTATCCCATGCACTTAATTGCCACTGGAGATTTAGATAACTTTCGAGCCACTGCAGCCCCTGCTTACGACAACCACGATGGTTTAACTATTGAAATAGCGACACAACAAAGATTGCAAATACTTGAAGGTGAAGAAATACAATGGATAGCACTATAACTTGTACCTTATTTTATTGATTAAAGAGACCTAAGATTATGATGATTATTCGACCAATACAAAAACACGAGATTGAGCCTCTCTATAAATTGGCAGAAAAAACAGGTGTTGGCTTTACCTCTTTAATCCCAAATCACGACATACTAGAAAAAAAAATAGAGTCTTCCGTAAAGGCATTTAAGAAAACAGACATTAGTGCACCCACTGGTGAAAGTTATTTGTTTGTTATAGAGGACTCAGAAACAGGCGAAATTGTGGGCACTAGCGGTTTACTTAGCGCAGTAGGTCTAGACGAACCTTTCTATAGTTATCATCTAGGTAATATTGTTCATTCATCACGTGAGTTAAGTGTGCATAACATCATGCCAACACTTGTTTTAAACAACGACTATACGGGCTTTAGTGAACTCTGCACTCTGTTCTTAGATGAGGGTTATCGACACTCAAAAAATGGTCAACTTTTGTCTAAATGCCGCTTTATGTTCTTGGCGCAGTTTCCTGAACGTTTTACCGAGAAGATATTTGCAGAAATGAGAGGTGTCTGTGATGAGAACGGCCGCTCTCCTTTATGGGAGAGTCTAGGTCGTCATTTCTTCTCGATTGATTTCAAAAAAGCAGACGAAATGACCTCGTTAGGTGGAAAGCAATTTATCGCAGAACTTATGCCAAATAACCCCGTTTATGTGTCTTTGTTAAGTGACGAAGCAAAAAATGTATTAGGTAAGGTGCATAAAAAAACCGCACCAGCTCGACGTCTTTTGGAGCAAGAAGGTTTTAGATTTGAAAATTACGTTGATATTTTTGATGGTGGCCCAACCATTGAAGCCCGAGTTCAAGACATCCGTGCAGTTCGAAGCAGCCGTTTATCCGTTGTGAATATTGGTCAGCCTAAAAACACACAAGAAGGTGATTTCTACATGGTTTCAAATTCAAAACTAACGGATTTTCGGTGCATTCTCATTCAACGTACCAGCCCTCCAGGTAGCTCAATTACCCTGACACAAGAAGAAGCTAGCAACCTTTGTATTGACAATAAAGACACCGTTCGTTTAGTCGAACTTTCATCCCGCCGTTAACGTTTACCTTCACTTTATGAGGACATATCAATGACAGCAATTCAGTTAAATACAGCCAAACAAGCACATTTCATTAACGGTGAATGGGTTGCAGGGTTAGGCAAACTCAGCCGATCTATTGACCCTTCAGATGCATCTCTTGTATGGGAAAGCAATACGGCAACGGCGGAGCAAGTTGATGCTGCAATTAAAGCCGCTCGCACGGCTTTTGCTGATTGGGCCAATATGGATTTATCGGATCGACTCGTGATCATTGACCGCTTTGCTAAATTGGTACAAGAAAACAGCGAGAAAATTGCTCATACTATCAGCCGTGAAACAGGTAAACCTATTTGGGAAACGCGCACAGAAGCGGCTGCGATGATTGGTAAAATCACCATATCTAAGCAAGCATACAATGAACGTACAGGTGAAAAAACCACACCTATGCCGGGCGCTACCGCACGTTTGCGCCATAAACCACACGGTGTCGTTGCAGTATTTGGTCCTTATAACTTCCCAGGCCACTTACCAAATGGGCACATAGTACCAGCACTCATTGCAGGCAATACCATTGTTCTTAAACCCAGCGAGCAAGCGCCTGCAACATCGGACTTTGTTCTTCAGCTTTGGGAACAAGCAGGTCTACCAAAAGGCGTATTAAACATGGTTCAAGGCGAAAGAGAAACAGGCGTAGCGTTAGCAAATCATAATGAAATTGATGGTCTATTTTTCACTGGCAGCCCTCAAGTTGGGCACATTTTACACAAGGATTTTGCAGGCTATCCAAGGAAAATTTTAGCTCTTGAAATGGGCGGCAACAATCCTTTGCTTGTCTCTGAAAAAACGCAAAATATTGATGCAACGGTTCATGAAATCATTCAGTCTGCCTTTCTTTCAGCAGGGCAACGCTGCACTTGTGCGCGTCGATTATTAGTTCCAACCGGCTCTCATGGCGATGCCATTATTGCAAAGCTGCTTGAAACAACCAGTAAATTAAATATCGATCGCTTTGATGCTGTCGATCAACCGTTTATGGGGCCAGTCGTATCGGCTCAAGCGGCGGATGGTTTATTAGAAGCTTACAATAATCTAGTACAACTGGGCGCAAAATCACTTTACCCAATGAGCCGTGGACCAAGTGATTCAGGCTTTGTTACACCAGGCATTGTTGATGCGACAGCCATTCTTAGTTCATTGCCTGACAATGAACATTTCGGGCCTTTGTTGACGGTTGTTCGATACAGTTCGATGGACGAAGCGATGATCATTGCCAACAACACTCGCTTTGGCCTATCTGCAGGCATCCTATCGGATGATGCCTCTGAGTATGACTGGTTTTTCCGTCACAGTCGTGCCGGCATTATCAATTGGAACCGTCAAACAACAGGCGCATCAAGTGCAGCACCTTTTGGCGGAACGGGTGCAAGCGGGAATCACAGAGCCAGTGCTTATTATGCTGCTGATTACTGTGCATACCCTGTTTCCAGTATTGAAGTTGAAGAATTAACCGTTCCAGAAAAGCTGGTTCCAGGCCTTTCCCTGTAAACGGTTCGTTTTTATTAATCGATATTTTTAAAGTATCGAACACTACTTTCATCACGGTTATTAATCCATCGTTTACGGACTAATAACCCCATACTCTGAGGTTCTAATGAATAAGGCAAATGAAGCAAACTTTGATGGATTAGTCGGCCCAACGCACAATTACAGCGGCCTTTCATTCGGTAATGTCGCATCACTGAACAATGTAGACAGACCATCTCATCCTAAAGAGGCCGCTAAACAAGGTCTGACCAAAATGAAAGCTCTTGCCGATTTGGGATTTATTCAAGGGGTTTTAGCCCCCCATGAAAGACCTCATATCCCTAGCTTAAGACGTTTAGGATTCTCAGGAAGTGATGCGCAAGTCTTACAAAAAGCCGCCAAAAAAGCACCTAACATTCTTGCAGCGGCAAGCTCCGCATCTTGCATGTGGACAGCTAATGCAGCAACGGTTTCTCCAAGTTCAGACACTCACGATGGTCGTATTCACTTTACACCAGCAAATTTGGTCAATAAGTTTCACAGATCCATTGAACATGAAACGACAGGTTCAATCTTAGCGGCAACGTTCAGTAATCCTAAGCACTTTGCTCATCATCAAGCACTGCCTAGCGTAGATCACTTTGGTGATGAAGGGGCCGCAAACCATACGCGCTTCTGCTCAGAATATGGCGATCGAGGCATTGAGCTATTTGTCTACGGCATGACGGCATTTGACTCGACTTCCCCTAAGCCTGCTCGCTTTCCTGCACGACACACACTAGAAGCCTCAGAAGCCGTCGCACGTCTGCACGGCTTATCAGATAGCAAAGTGGTTTATGCTCAGCAAAAACCTGATGTGATTGATGCAGGAGTATTCCACAACGATGTGATTGCAGTTGGCAATCGCAACGCGCATTTTTATCATCAAGAAGCCTTTTTAGATACTGAAAAAATGCAACGCGATATCATGGCCGCTTGGGAGGGGAATACAGAGCCCTTCCACTTTATTGAAGTACCTAGCCATGTCGTCTCTGTTGAAGATTGCGTTAAATCCTATCTTTTTAACAGCCAACTACTTAGCCATAATCCAAATGACATGACAATTGTTGTGCCAGGAGAATGTCAAAATACACCGGATGTTTGGAATTACCTAAATGCACTCATCGCAAGTGATGGGCCAATTAACGAAGTTAAAGTCTATGATTTAAAGCAAAGCATGAGTAATGGTGGAGGCCCAGCTTGCTTACGCTTAAGAGTAGTTTTGACTGATGAAGAACATGCCGCAGTCAACCCACATTGTTTAATGAACGACGCCTTGCATTCTCGATTGAATCAATGGGTTGATCAGCATTATCGTGATCGTTTAGTTGAGCAAGACCTTGCTGATCCACGGCTTTTAACAGAAAGTCGCACCGCATTAGATGAACTGACACAAATCATGCATCTTGGCAGCGTATACGATTTCCAGAAAATATAATATTTTTCTGTGAAAAATACGAAAAAAATCAGCATAATGTAAATCACATATGCTGATTTTTTATTGTCCAGAGTAACTAAAAATGCTCTGTATTTTCATAGTAATTCTCACCATTTATAGAATGAAAAACAATGGCTATATCTTGCTCTTCTGGTATTAATGGCCTAATCAAATGATCAATGCAAGAAGCGACTTTCGTTTTTACTTCTTGCCCTCGATCAAACCAAATAATGTCAAAAAATGGATAAGATGGTGACGCACCACCAGCAACAATATAGGTTACCGCTTGGTACTCTAATGTGAAATGAGAGTTAGGTGCCTCTGTTATTTTCGCAACAGATTCAATCAATTCAGCAGAGATCGACTCCACTATTTCAAAAGGCATTCCTCTTACTCGAATATGCGGCATTATTTTTCCTTTGAATTAAAGCTTATTGAAAACATAAAAAAAGGCTTATTTTATAGATCTTTCGAGATCAAAATAAGCCTTTAAATCAAAGTGCTATAAAATTTAATTAATACTCAAAGTCATCAACATAATTAAATGAACGAGATTCAATGACCGTACCATTGTCTACAATTTCTACAGTCCATAAACCATCAAAACCAGGCATTAGCTTCTTACTAGACCAAACTCTCCAACGATCACCGCCAATATCAAATGGTAATTCAACCTGAATTTCTCCATTTAATAACCAGCGGTGGATAACTTTATGGCCAGACATATCCCGTAAATCCGTAAAGAAATACACTCGTTGAATCTCACCATAAATTACTTTAATCGTATCACCAATATCATTAACAGGCTCTCGATCTACCACATCATTTGCAAATTGAGCACGTGCGACTAATGCCATTGCAGGCTGAACTAAGCAAAAAGATAACATGCTTAACACACATAGCTTAATGGTCGATCTCCACATACATAAACCCTATTTAATGTATTAAATGATACTTAAGGCAGTATCGTAATCTTGAAGACTTTTCTTCAATCCTTTTGTATAACAATTAAGGCACCTTGCTTGACATCAGACTTTTCGAGCAAGCTCGCATTAGTTTAGGTCATAGTGCGTTAAATTAGCTCAATCGTTTACAAAAACGGTGCAAATTACATTTGCTTACAATTAAATACTATTTATTCCCGATCCGCTAGTGGTTTAGAGAAGGTGAACTCCATATCCCAAGGAAAACGAATCCAAGTATCTTGACTCACTTCTGTTACAAACGTATCGACCAAAGGCTTACCTGCTGGTTTTGCATAAATAGTTGCAAAGTGCGCTTTTGGTAGTATCTCCCTGACTTTTTGAGCTGTACGGCCCGTATCAACGAGATCATCAATCAGCAGCATGCCTTCTCCATCACCTTCAACACCTTTTAAAACGTTCAACTCGCCTTGGTATTTCGCTTCATCACCTTCAGAAGAGTAACTTACAATACAAATAGTATCGATCAAACGGATGTCCAATTCACGACAGATAATGGCCGCAGGTACCAAGCCACCACGTGTAATCGCAATAATGCCTTTCCAAGGCCCTTTCTCTAATAAACGCCAAGATAAAGCACGTGCATTACGGTGTAACTCTTCCCAAGAAATAGGAAAGTCCTTTGAATATGGGTTCATTCTAAACTCCTAAAGGTGGCAAATTCAGCGCAATTAACATTAATTCGACGTAATACTTCAATTCTAAAATAAAATTGGTCGTGAATTTTAACCAAAGTAACTCTAATTTACATGGAAATTTATCATTGCAATTATGAAATTTTTATTTCATTTTTTAGAATTAACGGCAAACCAGCAGAAACGAACGTCACCTGCTGACACAATGTCGCCAGCATCTGGTTTAAACTTCCAAGCTCATCAGCAAATCGTCTAGCCAGTGCATTCATAGGCATAATACCTAACCCAACCTCACCACTAACAATCACAAGACTGCCTTGAAAGCGTTCCAAAGAAGATAAAAACTGGCGCTTTTCAGATTCTAGCCGCGCGTCGTCGTCTAAACAAAGTAAGTTAGTCAACCACAGAGTAATACACTCTATAATAAGATAGCTGTCTTGCTTATTTACCGTCTCTATTGCTTTCGACAATAACAATGGTTCTTCTATTAACGACCATTTATCCGATCGCTTTAATTGATGCGCTAAAATACGTTCGCTCATTTCCTCATCCCATGCTTGGGACGTCGCAATATAGGTCATCGTCGCTGCTTTATTTTCATTGGATAGTGTCTTAATCCAATTTTCTGCAAAATCGCTTTTTCCACTTCGAACACCACCCAACACCAAATGTTTCACTCGATTTTTCCTTTATTTTTTAAGAGCGCATTATCTAGGATAATGCCAATACGCTCTTCTAGCAAAGAGAATGCCTCTGTCTCAGGTAAAGCAATGCGAAGCCAACCATCACCAAGGCGCGTATGAACCCCTTGATTTTGCAATGCTTTAAACACGTCAATTTCATCATTTCCATCAAAAAAAACACTGAAGAAAAAATGAGAACGACGCCAATAAAATTTCCCACCTAAGCATTCAAACCAACGATTTAGCAGGGGTTCAATACTTCTTTGAAATCGTGCTTGCCTTGTTATTAAAGACACATTTGCTTGCTTTTGCCATTGAGTATCTTGTAATGCACAAGTCACAATGTGAGCCGACACCGTTGCGATTGGCCACGGGCCAACAACCTGTTTCAGTGCGTTTAATACCGAGTTAGAAGCGAAACAGAAGCCGACTCTGGCACCCGCCAATCCGAAGAATTTTCCGACGGATCGCAAGACAATCAATTCATCAGGCCAGTTTACAGTGATTTCTTGATTAAGTAGGCTGTTCTGCGGGGTTGAATCAATAAATGCCTCATCCACTAGAAGGTAACCACTTCTTTTTTTAGCCAATGAGGCGAGTTGATCTAATACGGTATTTTCAGCCCATTCTGCAGTTGGATTATTTGGTGTAATGACCACCACAATATTCCAAGAAATGCTCAGCAACTCCGCCAGACTATGATAATACTCAACCTCATAGCCCCACTTTTCCCATGCTTGAGTATGTTCTTGATATCCTACATCTGGCAACATCACTTTAATACTCTTTCGAGAAAGGAAAGCGTTTGTGACTTGAGGTAAAATAACAGGTAGCCATTCAATCGCTTGCTGCGTTCCTGATACAGCCAAGCCATTAGGTCTTCCATAATAAACAGATGCAGCCTGGTTAAGTTGGTATAAGTCGGGTAATGCCATCCACTTTTCTGGGCTGATAGTAGGAATCGGCCATGGCTCTTTGTTCACTGCAGAAGATAAATCCAACCAAACAATAGGCGCCTTGTTCTCTCGTTGGACTTTGTCAAGGTCTCCGCCGTGCTTCAGCGGTTCTATATTAAGATTAAGACGAGGATAACCCATACAACTACGCCTCTATCAACCAGTTGAATTGATGCGGCAATATCTTGAACATTCGGTTCTCGACCTTCACCCAATATTGGTCTCGTTTCTGTTTTACCAAAATACACTGCGTCCCCACCCAGCTTTAACCCTAAAGCACCCGCACCAGCGGCCATAACGGGACCTGCATTTGGGCTTTTCCAATATAAAGATTGACGTCTTGCACAACGTCTCGCTCGTGTAGCGTTACCATGAAGAGCACCACACAGTGCGTAGGTATAAACCACTAAACGTGCAGGGATAAAGTTTAAAACATCATCAGCACGAGCCGCAAACCACCCAAAATTAATGAGTTCTTCTGTTTTGTAACCCCACATAGCATCAAGAGTATTGGCAAGTCGATAAATCAGGACACCTGGAGCGCCCAACATTACAAACCAAAAAATCGGCGCAAAGACAGCATCACTGCCATTTTCTAAGACAGACTCAATACTGGCTTTCGAAATTTCAGATTCCGTTAATGTATCAGTATCTCGACTCACAATTTTACCAACAGCATCACGCGCCTCCTTGAAATTACCTTTTAATAAAGGCGTTTCAATCGCTTGGGCATGTTCTCTCAGGCTTTGCCAGCCGATGCAAAAATACAAAACACCTGTAGAAAGCACCCATGATAGGCTGGAAGATAATGTGCAAAACAACGTGAGTAATACAAACACCCAAGGCAATACCGCTAACCCCCAAGCAAGAGCACCAGCCACTTTCTGGCCTTTTATGACCGAATCCAACGGCTTTTGAATAAATAACCGAGCGCTGTCTACCCAAGCACCGAACCAAATCAATGGGTGCCATGATTTCGGCTCTCCCACTACTCTATCTATTATTAATGCGCACAACAAAGACCAAAATGTGGCTGAAAACCAATCTAAAATCATAAAGAGTTTTCTCAAAGTTACCGTGTTAGAGGAAATATTCAGGTAGAATTCTACCATCTTAATGTAATTAACAGTGATATCTATTCATGTCTTCAAAATGTTTAATGGTTCAAGGCACTACCTCAGATGCAGGAAAAAGTACGTTAGTCACAGCACTGTGTCGATTATTGAAAAGGCGCGGCATGTCAGTTGCGCCTTTTAAGCCTCAAAATATGGCACTGAATAGCGCCGTTACTCCAGAAGGTGGTGAAATAGGGAGAGCACAAGCAGTTCAAGCTTATGCCGCTGGAATTGGGCCTCACGTGGATATGAGTCCCATTTTGTTAAAGCCAAATACCGATACGGGTGCTCAAGTCATTATTCAAGGCAAAGCCATTGGCAATATGAATGCGGTGGGTTATCACGAATACAAACTCATCGCGAAAAAAGCGTCACTTCAGTCTTTTTCTCGTTTATGTGATCAATACGATTGGGTATTGGTTGAAGGAGCTGGTAGCCCTGCTGAAATAAATCTTCGTTCGCGTGATATCGCCAATATGGGGTTTGCTGAGAGTGTAAACTGCCCTGTAATTATTATTGCTGACATAGATAAAGGCGGCGTATTTGCGCATTTAGTTGGGACATTAGAACTGCTCAGCCAGTCAGAACAAGATCGAGTGATCGGCTTTGTTATTAATCGATTTCGTGGCGATTTATCCCTGTTGCAATCTGGCTTGGATTGGCTTGAAAAAAAAACAGGCAAAACCGTACTTGGCGTCTTGCCCTATTTAAAAGGTTTCTATCTTGAATCTGAAGATGCGGTTACTCAACACAACCAAGATGCTGGACCTTTGCTCAATTCCCCCACTGAAACGTTACGAGTTGTTATTCCAATCACTCCAAGAGTCAGTAACCACACAGATTGGGACCCTTTAAATTTACACCCTCAAGTTCACGTTACACTCGTCAACGCAAATCAACCAATACCACCAGCCGATCTTATTATTCTCCCCGGTAGCAAAAGCGTCCAGTCCGATTTAACCTATTTGAAAGAACAAGGCTGGGAGGCTCACTTAAATAAGCACCTACGTTATGGTGGCAAAGTATTAGGTATTTGCGGTGGTTACCAAATGTTAGGCCAATCTCTTAACGATCCGTTGGGGTTAGAAAACAATACCGCTTCAGAAATCGATGGGTTCAACTTTATCCCTATGACAACCAAACTTGAGAACGAAAAGCAACTTAGCTTACAACAAGGAGAAATAAATAAACATTCTCCTTGGCTATCAAAAAGCCACATTACTGGCTACGAAATTCATTCAGGCGTTTCGACTCACCATCAGCCTTATGAACCTTTTTCAACATTAGAATGCGGCCAACTAGAAGGCTATATCAGTGAAGATGGTCAAATTATTGGCAGTTATTTACACGGTTTATTCGATCACCCAGACGCATTAGAAAGTTTATTAAAATGGGCCGGATTGAAAAATATTTCCCCATTCAATTACGACCTTTATAGAAACGCAGAAATTGAGCGCCTTGCTAAATCGTGTGAAGAACATATCAATATTGACGCACTATTAAAACAAGCAAGCAAATTCACCTTATCACTTTAAGCTCCAATACAGCACACAAACAAGACGGCTCAATGTGCAGCTATTTAAAGACGGTTAATGTTTTAAACCTATTGAAACAGCAGCTTAATTGAGCCGCTTTGAGCTTACTTCAAGCCGCAGCCACTGCGTTATTTTCTTTCGTAATTAACCGTGTTTGCGCTCTTTTATAAACAAACCGAAAGCGAAGTATTAACAGAGCAGACAATAAGGTTAGTCCAGCGAAAAGCCCCATATAAAACCCCAACACACCAATCGTATCGGCCCAAGGGCTGTAATGTGACAGCCAATATCCTAGCGGCATACTTAATCCAAACAAAGACACACCGAAGGCAATCATTGAAAAACGCGTATCACGAAAACCTCTTAACGCCCCTGTGAATACCGTCTGTAATACATCAGAGAATTGATAAAATGCCGTTACCACTAGAATATTGGCCGCCATAATTGCAACCTCACTGTTTGCCGTATACAGAAAAGGTATTTCATCATTGAACACTTGAGTGATCGTAAAACAGAGAAAAAAATACCCCATACCAAGACCAACGATGACCTTCATTCTTTGCCTAACACCATTAACGCCTTCATTTGCCAATGCCTTCGCAATGACAATGGCAGTAACAGCGCTCATCGCCATCATAGGAGTAAATAGAATCGAGGTATAGGACATAATGATTTGCCCCGCACCTAGAGCATAATCTCCAAAAGAAGAAATGAGCCACATTAGAGAAGAAAACAGAGCCACTTCAAATGAAAAAGCAAAACCAGCAGGAACACCCACACTTAGTAACAATCCACACTTTCTTACATAGGGAAGCACCAGCTTAGTAAACAAAGGGCGTTTATTAATAAATCGATCGTAAATAAAGAAATAAAGCACCGATAACCATACGGATAGACTAGACGCGATAGCCGCCCCTTCTGCACCCATTTCAGGAAAGCCAAAATTACCAAAAATCAGCACATAATTGAAAAATATGTTCAACAATAAGCTAATAAACGCCACCAGCATTGGAAAGTGTGGTCTACCTGCCGACTCATACAAGTTTTTATAAGCCGTCATCATTCCAAGCATGGGAATGACTGGTGATATCAGCCATAAATAACCGATGGTGACCTCTCTCGTAACTTGCTCTGTTGCCATATAAGGAACAACCAGAGGTGCGACAAAAGCAACTAAAAGAATAGCCGCCAAACCAAGAAAAAAACACACTCCCACAGCTTGTGACATGTAAATGTTCACTAATCTGATTTGCTTTCCATGCAGATGTCTCGTAATTAAAGGCGTTAAACCAAAAGACATACCAATTAAGAAGCAGCCTATAGGAAGCCATAAGCTTGATGCCAGCCCAACTGCCGCTAAATGATAGGCGTCATAGCGACCCAACATAAGCGTATCCACCAAACCAATAGAAAGCTCCAAAGTCATGGTTAACACCATAGGGAACAATAAGAAGAGCACTTCTCTTAAATTTGGCCATCTTTTTAACATAAATACATTCCCTTACACATAAAAAAACGGCCTACAATGTAGCACTTTACTTGAGATAATCCAGCTTTAATCTGAATTTACCCTACTCTGAACAAACTTCTTTAAAATCGACTATCATCTTGCTATTAACTCTTTATACGAACAGAATGCATGCTCTATAACCTATTTGACTAAAAGGATTTTTCACGCCTTATGACCGTACTTTCAACACTGGGTCCCTTATTATTAGCATTGTTAGTCGGTTATTGGATTAATGTCACACCATTAACTCCATTAAGAGTCAGCAAGCTATTAAATTACCTCACGTATTTGATTCTTGCTCTTATTGGCTTTAGCTTGGGTGCTTTGGAAAATTTTTCAGAAAAGCTTTTTATCGCAGGAAAACAAGCGGTTGTGTTCTTCGTTATGATTTGTCTTTTTAGTTGGTTGGCGCTTTTTGTATCTGGTCGCTATTTTGCTGACAAAGCCCTTTATAACCAAAAAGCTGACCTAAAAGCAAACCAAAAAGACGCTACAACCAATGTGCTAAGTTGGGCTATTTTGAGTGAAGCCATAAAAACCATTGGTTGGGTGTTGATTGGCAGTATCTTAGGGTACTTTTTTGCTAACCTATCTCCTCATATAGACAGCTTGGTAATGGTATTACTGTACGTTTTGCTTTTCTTAATTGGTTGTCAATTACGTCAAGGTCATTATCGCTTACGCAAGCTTTTTCTAAACAGCCAGGGAGTTATCATTGCCAGTGTGGCGGTTTTTAGTACATTGCTCGCAGGATTAACCACCGCAATTATGATAAACATACCGTGGCAACAAGGATTGGCTGTAGTATCTGGGTTTGGTTGGTACAGTTTATCGGGGATTTTAATTACAGGGCTTGGCAACCCAGTTCTAGGAACTACCGCTTTTTTATTAGACTTAAGCCGTGAAATTCTAACGCTGATGCTTATTCCTATTTTTTCAAGAGTCAGTACTCACCTTTCGATTGGGTTTTCAGGCGCAACGGCCATGGACTTCACTTTGCCTATGCTAAGTCGATTCCACAGTGCAGAAGTGATCCCTATCTGCATCGCTAGTGGTTTTATTATGAGCCTACTTACCCCCACCCTCATTCCTTTATTTTTAGAAATGTGATCTAAACAATACTGAAATTCAGCCTATCAAGACATAACTCAAAATAAGAGTGGACAATAAAAAGGGGAGGGATTTCTATGAGGCATACCAATAAATGAATGAAACGGTAAGAGTATTCTGATTATGTCTCTGTATTCACTGTTTTATGTTTTAATCGACGCCATTTAAGGGCGAGGAGCATAAGCAAAAACATCCGATGTGCACTGCGCATCTTGCAAACCTTGAGCCTTCAATTGATCTATTGTCCCATACACCATTTGAACGGAGCCGCTGATAAACGCAACACAGTTACTTAAGTCCGCATGATCCGATTGAATTGCTTGATACAACCAACCAATACGACCATGCCATGTATCATTGGGTTCGTTAACAATAACATCGATACTAAAATCAGACTCTACGTTCGACATGCCTTCAATCCATGCTTTTTGGAAAACGTCTTCAGGTGTTCGTAACCCCCAATAAAAAGACACTTTCCCCGAATAGTTTTGATGCTTTAAATGATCATAAATGCTTTTGATTTGTGAAAAGCCTGTTCCACCCGCAAGTAATAAAATATGATCCACTTCAGAAGTAATAAGAGACGACTCTATGTGGCTGTCTCCTCTTGGCATTTGAATGGTAATGTCCGTTTGCCCTTTCAAAAACTCAATGACTTTATAAGCAAGTGATGCTTCGTCATCAACCAAAATGTACAAAGTGAGTTCCGGTAATTCGTGTGGTGCACTACCAATAGAATAAGGAACCGCCTCTCCTGTTGGCAACACTATCATCAAATACTGTCCAGCAATAAAACGCTGATTTTCAACCTTTAATGTTACTTGGTAAACGTTTTGATTAATTAGTTCAATCGTACCCACTTGGGCCATTACATCTTTCACACCATAACTCCAAAACTAGTTTATCTGCTTACCTCTGATCTACTTATCTCCAATCTACTAACCTCTGTCTAAAAGTGAGCATCAAAACGCAAGAAATAACATGATCAAGAAATGTATTAACGTTAAATCATTATTACAAATACAAAAAAGCCACTCATAAAGTGGCTTTTTTAGACAACGTGCTTAACTACTTACCTTTGCCCTTCATAGATTCAAAGAAGTCATCATTTGTTTTTGTGACTTTCAAACGATCTATTAGAAACTCCGTTGCAGCAACGTCTTCCATTGGATTCAGTAGCTTACGCAAAATCCACATACGTTGCAGTTCATCTTCTGAAGTCAATAAGTCTTCGCGACGAGTACCTGAACGGCGAATATTAATTGCAGGGAAAGTGCGTTTCTCAGCTATTTTACGATCCAAATGAAGCTCACTGTTACCTGTGCCTTTGAATTCCTCAAAAATAACTTCGTCCATTTTAGAGCCAGTATCAACCAATGCTGTTGCAATAATGGTTAAACTGCCGCCTTCTTCAATGTTACGAGCCGCACCAAAGAAGCGTTTTGGACGTTCTAGTGCATTCGCATCAACACCACCTGTTAATACCTTACCAGAGGAAGGAATGACCGTATTGTATGCTCTAGCGAGACGAGTAATCGAATCTAATAGAATAACAACATCACGTTTATGCTCAACAAGACGTTTTGCTTTTTCGATAACCATTTCAGCCACTTGTACGTGACGGCTTGGTGGTTCATCAAACGTAGAGGCAACAACTTCGCCACGAACAGTACGTGTCATTTCTGTTACTTCTTCCGGACGTTCATCTATAAGTAAAACAATCAAATGGCAATCTGGAGAGTTACGAGTGATCGCATTAGCGATATTTTGTAACATGAAGGTTTTACCCGCTTTCGGCGGTGATACCACCAAAGCACGTTGGCCCAATCCCATTGGTGCAACCAAGTCGATAATACGGGATGTAACGTCTTCAGTTGATCCATTCCCAGCCTCCATCAACAAACGTTGATCGGGGAATAATGGCGTCAAATTTTCGAATAAAATCTTGTTGCGTACGCTTTCAGGCTTGTCAAAATTAATCTCATTAACTTTTAACAATGCAAAATAGCGCTCACCATCTTTAGGCGGTCTGATTTTTCCAGAAATCGTATCACCAGTACGTAAGTTAAATCGGCGAATCTGACTTGGAGAAACATAGATATCGTCAGGGCCTGCAAGATAAGAACTATCAGGGGAACGTAGAAAGCCAAAGCCGTCTTGCAGAATTTCTAAAATACCATCGCCATAAATATCTTCACCACCTTTAGCACGACGTTTTAAGATAGCAAAAATCACATCTTGTTTACGAGAACGGGCAATATTATCAAGGCCCATCTCTGCTGCAATGTCTAATAGTTCTTGTACTGAGTTCTGTTTTAATTCGGTAAGGTTCATAAACGGATTTTGCGTTTGCTCATTAGGGGACAATGGACGGGTCTACTCTTCAAATAAATACGTTAATGTGAATAAATGTATAGTCTTTTCTTGAAGCAATAATGTAACGGCAACTAGACGAGAAAATCCATATATAGCCTTGATAAATTATCTTATTAAAAAGTTGCAAAGAAAGCTAACTGTCGATAATTAAGTCTAAGTAGTCGTAACGATTTGATTGGAGTCTTTGTTAATCAGTGTAGAAACACAATAAGATTTTTAATCGCATTTAACTCAGACGACCCTACTATAATTCGACTTTTCCTTAAGGTCTATAGGGAAAAGCAGGAATTTGTAATTTTTTGCTATTTTTTTGATCACACGTCAAATTCATGACTTTCCCAAGATTCTGAGATACCCTTGCGATTATTCGACGACTGGCAAAGGCTTAATGAATGCAATCTCTCTTTCAGCAACAAACTCATGATTTACCTTTCGAAAAAATTGCGGCTATCGATTTAGGATCAAATAGTTTTCACATGGTCATCGCGCAAATCAATCATGGTCAACTGCGTATAACCAATGAATATGGTGAAAAAGTCCAATTGGCGGCAGGTTTAAAAAAGGGCGTTTTAAATGAAGAAGCAGAACAAAGAGGACTGGATTGCTTAGCCCGTTTTGCTCAAATTATCGAAGATATGCCCCTTGGCTCAGTTCGTATTGTCGGTACAAATGCATTAAGAGTGGCCAGCAATCGCTACAATTTTATCGGTAAAGCAATGGATATCATCTCTCACCCAGTGGAGATTATTGCAGGTCGAGAAGAAGCTCGACTAATTTATGTTGGTGTATCGAACACTATGGATCATGGGGATCAAAAACGCTTAGTAATCGATATTGGGGGGGGCAGTACTGAGCTTATTATTGGCCGGCAACACAAACCGATTTTAACTGACAGCCTGCACATGGGTTGCGTGAGCTTCCGCCAGCGCTTCTTTGCGAATGGCAACATAAACAAATCCAATTTCCAAAGGGCCGTCACCGCAGCCAGATTAGAATTACTCGGCATTCAAGACGACTACCTAGGTGAAGACTGGGACGTTGCTATCGGCTCTTCAGGCACGATTAAAGCGGCCTATAACATTATTAAAGAGAACACTTGGAGTAAAAAGGGTATTACACCCAAAGCCCTGAAAATGATTCAAAAGTCCCTTTTAGAGGCTGGTCACTGCGACAACATCAATCTAATTGGGCTCAAACCTGAACGTAAATCAACGTTTGCAGCAGGTATTGCCATTCTAACGGCCGTCTTTGAGTGTTTTGACATTAAACAAATGGACTTCTCAAACGGTGCATTACGTGAAGGCGTACTATACGACATTGTAGGGCGATATGCTGGATCCGATATCCGTGAAAGCACCATTCAATATATTTTGAACCAATACCATATTGATAAGCAGCAATCTAAACTAGTCACACATACCGCCTTATCGGCACTGGCTCAGGTAAAAGATGACTGGAATCTCAAAAGTGTCTCCGTTGAAGATTTATTAAGATGGAGTGCATTAGTGCACGAAGTTGGCATTGGCATTTCACACAGTAAATACCACAAACACGGAGCCTATATTCTAAGTGAGTCAGATCTTCCCGGTTTTTCTCAGCAAGAGCAACAAGCACTTGCTATGCTAGTATTACGTCACAGAAGAAAATTCAGTCAATCTTTTGTTTACCGCTTTACCAAAAGTGATCAATTAGAATTAGACAAATTGGCTATTTTATTGCGGCTTGCCATTGTTATGCACCACGATAGAAAAAAGGGTGACATGCCAATTTTCAACTTGCAAGCAGAAGGCAAAACGTTAAAAATCGAGTTTCTACCAGATTGGCTGAAATCAAGACCACTAACAGAGGCAACGTTACAGCAAGAAGCAGATTATCTTGCAGTAGAAGGTTACCAACTCACCTTTAGTTAAGCTTTAACATTCTTCAAAAAACAGAAAACCTCTTACTCGGCGTTATTACCGCGATCAAGTAAGAGGCTTTTTAAACGCTATCATCATCTAATAGTGTAACAAGTGATTAAGCTTATTTTCGATTACTGTCAGCCAATTCTTTTAGCAACGTTCGCTGAGCACTTCTATAATCGTCTTTACGAGGTTTACTCAGTTGATAACTTCCATCACTTTGCAATACCCAGCTTTGAGTATTGTCAGACAAATAACATTCTAGCTCCTTTTTAACCCTTCTCGCCAACTTCTGATCCTGTAGAGGAAACGCAACTTCAATTCGATTGTTCAAGTTACGATCCATCCCATCCGCACTAGACAAATACACAAGTGGGTTTCGATTATTAAAAAAGTAATACACCCGCGTATGCTCTAAGAAGCGGCCAATGATGGAGCGGACACGAATATTAGACGACACGCCTTTCACTCCCGGCCTTAAGGTACAAATACCCCGTACGATCAAATCGATTTTTACGCCCGCTTGAGAAGCTTTATATAAGGCTTGTATTAAACGCTGTTCGGTTAACGAATTAACCTTGATGATAATACGAGACGGATCGCCATTACGGGCATTTTCTGCTTCCCGTTGAACCATATCCAATAAACGATCTCTTAAAGTGAAAGGAGCATGGAGCAGTTTTTTTACCTTTAGCTCTTTACTCATTCCCGTCAATTGCTGGAAAACTTTATGAACATCCTCTCCAATCGCTGGATCACTGGTTAGAAAGCTGTAATCGGTATACAAACGAGCATTACCTGCATGATAGTTACCCGTCCCTAGATGCACATAACGAGACAGTACATGACCTTCTCGACGCACAATAAGAATCATTTTTGCGTGCGTTTTATGACGTACCACACCATAAACAACTACCGCGCCCGCGTCTTGTAATCGACTGGCTAATGCTAGGTTTTCTGCCTCATCAAAACGCGCTCTTAGCTCTATAACCACAGTCACTTCTTTGCCATTTCTTGCCGCATCTACAAGTGCATTAGCTATCGGTGAACGAGAGCCAGTTCGGTACAAAGTTTGACGAATCGCCACCACATTTGGATCTTTCGCTGCATTCGTCAGAAAATCCACCACGGGAGCAAAGCTTTCAAAAGGGTGCATAAGCAAATAATCACGAGCGCGAATTGCTTCAAAAATATCACTACCACCAGCCAACTTTCTTGGTAATCCCGGAGAAAAAGGGGAATACAATAATTCAGGTCGATCAACCATCTCCAAAACAGCCATCAATCGACTTAAATTGACAGGTCCATCGATTTTATACAAATCGACTTCATTCAAATCAAACTGCTTTAATAAAGAAGCGACTACTTCATTTGGGCAATTGTCTGCAATTTCCAATCGAACCGAACTGCCATAATGACGACTTTGTAATTCGGTTCTTAATGCACCCGCTAAATCAACGCCAATATCATCCGAGTCCACTTCCAAATCAGCATTACGCGTTAAACGAAATTGATAGCACCCTTTAACCGTCATGCCAGGGAATAATTGATCAGCATGAGCATGAATAATGGAAGACAAAAAGACCAGATTATCGCCTTCGTCGCAGACATCGTCAGGTAAACGAATCAATCGTGGTAATGAACTAGGAGCCGGCACAATGGCGAGACCATTTTCACGACCAAAAGCATCACGCCCTTCTAACTCAACCACAAAATTAAATGTTTTGTTCGCAAGTCGAGGAAAGGGATGAGCAGGATCTAAACCAACAGGGCTGATGATAGGCAGAACATTATCTCTAAAGTAATGTTTTACCCATGAAGCTTGCTCATCAGTCCATTCACTACGTCGAATAAAATTAACACCATTTTCAGCCAATTTAGGGAAAATAATGTCATTTAAAATACGATATTGACGACGTACCAATTGGTGGGCTTGCTCGCCAATTTGACGTAGCACGTCCTTTGGATGCAACCCATCTGGACCGTTCTTTTCACGACTGTATTCAAGTTGGCTCTTTAATCCCGCAACGCGAATTTCAAAAAACTCGTCCATATTGCTACTAAAAATACACAAGAACATAAGGCGATTCAGAATAGGATGATTTTCATCCATGGCTTGCTCCAACACCCGCATGTTGAATTCTAAATGGCTCAGTTCTCTATTAAAATACAGCTCAGGATCGTTCAAATTAATTTTTTCAGGGCTGCGTGCTTCAATAGCAACGTGACTAGGAGCAGTGGGTTGCTCAGGTATAGTTTCCAATACCAGCTCATCCGAGTCTTTTATTACAACGGTTGCTTTTGTTTCTTTTACTACTGGTTCTGACGCTGGTAACTCTGACATGAGCTTACTTTACTCCCAATTTAATAATTCAAAAAATGTCACGATGTTATTGGTAAACACACCAACCCTAAAAATTATTATACAAAGCGGTGCTTAATCACGGCACCTGCTATTAATACTATAACTCTACCCCGTTGATTTTCTTAATAAATAAGCGGCATCTTTAGCGAAATAAGTCAAAATACCATCCGCCCCAGCTCGCTTAAATGCAAGCAGTGATTCCAGCATAACGCTGTCTTTATCTAACCAGCCCTGTTGAAACGCAGCCATTTGCATTGCGTACTCACCGCTTACTTGATAGGCAAATGTTGGCACAGCCAATTCTGTTTTTACTCTACGAATAATGTCTAAATATGGCATACCAGGCTTCACCATAACCATATCAGCCCCCTCTTCAATATCTAATAAAACCTCACGAATGGCTTCATCAGAATTAGCAGAGTCCATTTGATAATTAAATTTATCGCTTTTACCTAGATTAGCACTTGAACCAACCGCCTCTCTAAAAGGGCCATAATACGCCGATGCGTACTTTGCTGAATACGCCATAATGCGTGTATTAATGTAACCTTGAGCCTCTAATGCTTCTCGGATAACCCCAATACGGCCATCCATCATATCCGAAGGAGCAACAACATCCGCTCCTGCTTCAGCATGGGACAATGCCTGTTTTACTAAAATTTCCGAGGTCATGTCATTCAATACATAACCCGTTTCATCGATAATTCCGTCTTGGCCGTGTGTTGTAAAAGGGTCCAGTGCCACATCCGTAATTACCCCCAACTCAGGAAATGCATTCTTTAATGCTCTTACCGCCCGCTGAGCCAAACCATCTGAATTATAGGCTTCTTCTG
This sequence comes from Marinomonas phycocola, assembly GCF_047525455.1. Lineage (NCBI taxonomy): Bacteria > Pseudomonadati > Pseudomonadota > Gammaproteobacteria > Oceanospirillales > Oceanospirillaceae > Marinomonas > Marinomonas phycocola. Next base: position 89,979 of record NZ_JBLIXL010000009.1, on the reverse strand, counting down.
CATCTAAGGTTTTTTTCTTAGCGGGTACAACAGGAAACAAAGCAATTGCAGGAATACCAAGCTCAACCAATTCAGCGGCTTCAATCAACAATTGATCTAACGACACTCTCTCCACACCCGGCATAGACGGGACCACTTCTCGTTGATTCTCTCCTTCAATAACAAACATAGGGTAGATTAAATCATCCGTATTCAAACGGTTTTCACGCATTAAACGACGGGAGAAGTCATCTTTGCGCATACGACGCATACGGACCAGTGGAAAAGACATATACTTATCTCCTGTAACTGTAGATTAAAATAACGATTTTTTATGACGTTTAAATGACAAACCGAGCTAGTTTAACGCGGATTCGGCTTCTTCCAGTGCTTCTTGAGATTCAAACCAAGCCTCTTCACTTTCTTCCAGTTTTTGTTTCCAACTGGCTTCATCGGCGAGGAGTTTCTGAAGTTTATCTTTATTCTCTGCTTCATAAAGAGATCCATCTGCCATTAATTCGGTAATGCCATCAAGTTTTGTCTGAGCGGTATGCACCGCTTTTTCGTGTTTTTCTAAGGTTTTGCGTAGCGGTCTCAATTGCTCTCTAAGCTCAGCGGCTTTTCTGCGCTCTTCTTTGCGATCCACTTTGTCCAATGTGGCCGTGCTTTCTCTTTCAGATCGGTTCATCGCTTGTTGACGATTCTGCAACCATGAGTGGTAAGCAGGTAAATCACCATCAAATACTGATACATGGTTATCAACCACAAGATAAAATTCGTCTACTGTGCTATTTAATAAATGACGATCATGGGAAACAACAAGAATGGCACCGGGAAACACTTGTAACGCTTCCGTTAATGCCTGTCGCATATTTAGATCCAAATGATTTGTTGGCTCATCCAGTATTAATAAGTTCGGCTGAGTCCATGCAATAAGTGATAACGCCAGTCGCGCTTTTTCACCACCGGAAAAGCCTTTTACCGGACGTAATGCATCATCCCCGATAAAGCCAAAACCGCCCAAGTAACGGCGAATTTCAGTTTCCAATACTTTCGGCGTTCGCCTTTGAATATGCAATAATGGCGAAGCATTCAAATCTAATGCACTGAGTTGATGCTGAGAAAAATACCCTATTTTTAAGTTTTCTCCGCAGACTCTATCTCCTGTTAAGTTGGAAATGTCACCTACTAGAGATTTAATCAAAGTCGATTTACCCGCGCCGTTTGGCCCAAGTAAGCCAATTCTCTGTCCATCTCTAATACCGAAGTTCACATTTGAGAGCTGTACTTTAGGCTCGTCACCTTCAATTTGGTACCCTAAATCAGCATGAGTTAACTGAATGAGTTGCTGAGAAGTCTTTTCTGCAAAAGGAATACTAAATGAAAAGGGCGAATCGATATGAGCAGGGCCTATGGACTCCATTTTCTCTAACATTTTTAATCGGCTTTGAGCTTGCTTCGCTTTTGTGGCTTGATAACGAAAACGATCAACATATTGCTGTAAATGTGCTCGCTTCACTTGCTGACGCTCAAACGTTGCTTGCTGCTGAGCAAGGTGCTCTGCACGTTGCTTTTCGTAATTGCTGTAATTCCCCTTATATACAACCAATTTTTTCTTATACAAATGGACAATATGACTACAAATTGCATCTAAAAAATCCCTATCATGAGAAATAAGAATTAAGGTGCCTGGATACTGACGTAACCAACCTTCTAACCACATAACCGCATCTAGATCCAAATGGTTAGTCGGCTCATCCAATAACAAAACGTCCGATGGGCACATCAGGGCTTTCGCCAAGTTTAAACGAATTCTCCAACCACCTGAAAAATCTGAAACGGCACGCTGCATGTCTTCCATCTTAAAGCCAAGTCCTTGCAACAAGGTTTCACCGCGTGAGCGAGCACTGTATCCATGAGCAGACTCAAATTCACCCAACCAATGAGCATGAGCATTGGCATCATTTTTTGCTTCGGCTTTGACAACTTCCGCTTCAATTTTCCTTAACCAATCATCGCCATCCAGACAGTAATCTAAGGCACTACGTTGAGTTTCCTCAACTTCCTGAGCCATAAAAGAAATCCGACGTTGCCCCGGTAAAATAAGTTCACCCGTATCTGCTAACAAATCCCCTCGAACCATTGCAAATAAAGAACTTTTGCCTGCGCCATTGGCTCCGATAAGACCGACTTTCTGACCTTCAAAAATCGTTAAATCAGCATCGTCTAATAAAAACTGAGTACCGCGTTGTAAACTTACTTGAGAAAATTGAATCATGCTTTGCGTTTATCTCGCTGTCACTAACAAATAAAATAGGAAATGAATAAAGCTATTTTAGAGTGCTGAACTCTTAAACAAAATAGCTAATCCAAAGAAAGGCATTTAATTTTTATGCTTTTACTTTTTGACTTCCATTTTTTACCTTTTCCGAACTTAACAGTGTCTTTTCCCAATAAATGCCCACAATATAGTTTTTCTGAAGAGAACAAAAATACACTTCGCAAAACAATAGCGCTTAAAATGCATGCAGAATAAGGAAACATCGTTGAACAGGTTTGAAGAAGAGTTCCAATAAAAAAAGAAGCAGCGTAAAATGCGCCCTATTATCCTTTGCAGAAAACTCATTATTTAAACGCACATAAGTGTAAGGTGACCCAGTGAACGAAATTCAACGCTTTTCATTTGATAATACAAATGTTCGTGGTGAACGCGTAATTTTAACCGACGCTTATCAAGATATTATCAAGCGTAAAAACTACCCACTTTCAATCGAAAAGCTGCTCGGCGAATTTGTTGCAGCCATTGCTCTCCTTCGAGACATTGTGAAAATTGATGGTGTTTTATCCATGCAGGCAAAAGGTAATGGATTCTTAGAAACTATCATGGCCGAGTGCGATGAATTGCAAAATTTACGTGGTATTGCACAATGGGACGAAACGCAATCGGTTCCAAACGAAATAGACTTACAAGACGCGTTAAAAGACGGCTACTTAGTTATCACTATTACTCCTAAAAACGGTTCACGCTATCAGGGTATCGTGGAATTAGTAGGATCAACACTTAGTGAATGCATTGCTCAGTATTTTTTACAATCAGAGCAATTACCAAGCCGTGTATGGTTAGCCTGTGATGGCACAGCGTGCGGTGGACTATTCCTACAAAGTTTACCAGAGGGACAAGATCAAGACAGTAACGAGAATGAAGATAAAGATGCATGGACACGTATCACACATCTTGCTTCTACCGTGAAACAAGAGGAATTATTAACCTTGCAAACTGAAGCGCTTCTTCACCGCCTATATCACGAAGAAGTGGTTCTCTTGTACTCTCCAAAAGAAATGCAGTTTGGTTGTTCTTGTTCGCGCCAACGCACATTAGAAGCAATGGCATCCATCAATGCAGACGAACTACGCGAAATACTCATTGAGCAAGGCTCTATTAGTACAACGTGTGCATTTTGTGCGGAAACCTACGATTTTACTGAAAATGAGCTCAGTGTCATTTTAGGTGACCAAGCTCATACCCATTGAAAGTACTTACATTATAAATAGCTAAAGATTGAACTTGGCGTGTTTTATTAAATCACGCCAAGTCACAATCCCTTTCAGGTTAGATTCTTTATCGACCACTAAAACACAAGAAATATCGACACTTTGTAACCATGCTAATACCACATCGACAGAATCATCTGGCGTAACACAAATAGGCTGTCTGGTCATAATTTGATGAGCGACTTTGTTAACAGAATCTAGATCCCTTTGCATCTCCCCCGCCGTACCAAAAAAAGGACTTAAGACTCTAAGCAAATCTCGGTCAGAAATAATACCCATTACGTCTTCACCATCAAGAACAGGTAAATGGTGAATTTTATGTGTTTCCATTAAGTTTCGAATGTCTGAGAACGATGTATCCATCGTCACCGTTACCACAGAATCCGTCATTAAATTCACTACTCTCATTTTCCTTCTCCTATTCATCGAGCTTTTCTTTTCAACAAATCAATGTAACTTATACATTCATTGATCAAGAGGCCATTGGAAATCATCTAATCTTTGAATCCAGCAAGTTATAACTATCCCACATCAAATATCCAATTAAGTATTTAAAAACAAAAAGTTAAATAAAAAATATTTTATCTCTATTTATACCTTCATTAACCTCTATATAACGAACATGAATCATTCAAATCATCGTAACCATCAAGACATTTTAAAAAAAATACGTATAATCATACTAATTCGATCCGTTTTTTATGAGACCATTCTTGTACGGTTAAAAAATGTGCTGAACCTCATTATTTTAGAACACTTTGTTTTAAATATGACATTCACCACAACATAAAAATCTGAAAAGAGACATTTGTTGTTGAGTGATCAATTAGAGGATTCTCTTTGATTGAAACAGAGGCCAAAAGCCCTACAACAAATGCGACTTGAACTACATTAGCTTTAACATGGCGAGCCCCTATGACCTCAAATTCAGTTGATATTTTGCTAGTTGGGGGCGGTGCGATGAGCACTACCCTAGGAATGATACTTACTCAACTTGACCCAACATTAACTATTACTATAGTAGAACGTTTGGATCAAATAGCTCAAGAAAGTACAAATGGCTGGAATAACGCCGGTACGGGACACGCAGCCTATTGCGAATTAAACTATACGTCAACTAAACCCGATGGCAGCATCGATACAAGCAAAGCAGTCGACATTAATGCGTCTTTCGAAGTCAGTTTACAATACTGGTCTTATTTAGTTGAAAACAACATTCTTCCAGAACCTTCTGAGTTTATTAACCAAGTCCCTCACCAAAGCTTTGTTTGGGGTGAAAAAAACGTTGCCGACTTAAAAGCACGCTACCAAGCAATGAGTGCGTTACCCGCTTTTCGCGAAATGGAATACACAGAAGACAGAGACACTCTGGCGCAGTGGATGCCTTTAATCATGCAAAATAGAGGGGATAATGAGCCACTCGCGGCAACCCGAATTCAACACGGTTCCGATGTAAACTTCGGTGCCATTGCCCGTAATATGGCAAATCATTTAATTAAGCAACAAAATGTCGACATTCAGCTCAGCACTTCTGTCACCGACATCACAAAAAACAAAGATGGCTCTTGGGCTGTAGAAGTGGCTAACAAAAAAGGCAAAAAACAAACAACCAACGCTAAGTTTATTTTCTTAGGCGCTGGAGGCGGTGCCCTGCCCTTGTTGCAAATGTCAGGCATTGAAGAAGGCAATGGCTACGGTGGGTTTCCGGTAAGCGGGCAATGGTTGGTCTGCGACAGGCCTGACGTAGTCGATAAACATTTTGCCAAAGTCTATGGTGCAGCACCTATTGGCGCGCCACCAATGTCTGTCCCGCATTTAGACACGCGCATCATTGACGGTAAAAAAGTCCTATTGTTCGGTCCTTTTGCAGGCTTTACCACTAAGTTCCTAAAAAATGGCTCGGTAATGGATTTACCTTTAAGTGTCCGACTGAGTAACTTAAAACCCATGTTATCCGTGGGCAAAAACAATATGGATCTCACTCGGTACCTGATCGGTGAGGTCATGCAGTCTCATAAAGACAGAGTTGAATCATTACGTAACTTCTATCCAGATGCACAAGACAAGGATTGGAAGCTAGCTTACGCAGGTCAACGCGTTCAGATCATTAAAGAAGGAGAACAAGGCGGTGGAAAACTGGAGTTTGGCACCGAAGCCATTGTTTCAAAAGACGGATCTTTAGCTGCATTATTAGGAGCTTCTCCTGGTGCATCTACAACGGTCAACACCATGATTGATATCTTACAGCGCAGTTTTCCAGAACGTGTTGCATCAGATGGGTGGCAAACTAAATTAAAAGAAATGGTCCCCTCCTACGGCCAATCACTCGTAGAGAATACGGATTTACTTTTAGAAGTTAGGCAGCGCACATTAAAAACACTTAAATTGGCGCCTTAGTATTCTATAAGCCACTAAAACGAATTATACCAACCGCTCTTCTTATTCAACAAACAAACGGAGGAAGGGTTAGTTCTATAAACTAACCCACCAATTTATTATGTCTCTTTCATTTGCAGAAAGATCAGATCAATTATGTGGCCAACTACATACTCTCGAACATCAAACCGACGATCAAGACCAACTGTTTTATTGCGCATACTTACTGGGGTTGCTCGGTGTTCACGGTGGCCTTGATGGAATGGGCGCAGCTGAGTTTGATCAACACTTTAAAGAAGAACTTCAAGAGACTTTAGAGCGAGAGGCGGTTTCTGAAACAGACCAAAAGAATATTCTCTCTCTATTAGAAAGTCTTCTTTAACATATTGATTTAACATATTTTCACTCATACTTATCATTGTAATGATTGCGTAAAACGACTTGATTCATCTACGACACAATGAGACAAAACCAGCATTGGTTTTTGTCTGTTGTCTGTGTTAAAAATGGAAAACAAACACTTTTATTGCTCCTTATTAATTATTGGAATTGAATCATGAAAAAAACATTTATTGCGGCTTTAATGCTATCAACGACAACTTTGGCTTTTGCGGACAGCGATCATGACGCGCCAACACTTGAAAGCAAAGAGCAACGCTTAGGATACAGTGTTGGTTCTATGTTCGGCGGACGTATGGGTCAAGATTTTACAGATTTAGACCTTGAAACCTTTATTAAAGGTTTTAAAGATGCCTACGCTGGCAAGCAATTATCCATGACGGAAGAAGAAATTGAGGCATCTATCCAAGCCTTCCAACAGGAAAAAATTGCCGAGGCACAACGTGAGCAAGAAAAACTAGCAGCCGAAGCCGCTGAGAAAAACGCGTCATGGTTTGCTGAGTTAGATAAAACTGATGGCGTCATGAAAACGGAATCTGGCCTAATGTACAAAGCCATCACGACTAGTGAAGGCAAATCACCAATAGAAACAGATACTGTAAAAGTAAATTATGAAGGCTCTCTTGTAGACGGTACCGTATTTGATAGCTCTTATGAACGTGGCGAGCCAATTAGCTTCCCATTAAACCAAGTTATCCCGGGTTGGACTGAAGGTCTACAATTAATGACAGTCGGTTCAAAATACGAACTGTATATTCCAGCAGACCTTGCTTATGGTCCTGGCGGTACAGGCCCAATCCCACCAAACTCTCCTTTGAAATTCGTTGTTGAGCTATTAGATATCGAAACAGCCGCAACAGAAGAAGAGCCTATGGAAGATGAAGAAGCAGCTAAGTAATTAATTACTTAACCCTCAAAATAACAGCTCAAAAAAAAGCCGAATCATGTGCATTCGGTTTTTTTATATTCACAATTTATTTTCTATCACTAAAACGGCTTGTCTTGATTTTCAACTTTCCCTGATGCCCAAACAGTTTGCAAACACCCCTCAAAAACTAGCCTTATTGACTGTACCAAATTATCGTTTATTGGTTCATTAATCCAATTAATGTTATTCAACAGATTCGTAGGATTCGCCGTACCCACTAACGTCGAACTAATCGATGGGTGTTGCACTGCAAACTGCATGGCCAACTGAGTAATATCCACACCCTCTCGAGCACATAAAGCCTCAGCGGCATTACAACAGGCAATTAATTCTGGAGACGCTGGGTGCCAGTCTGGCCCACCACGTTTGGTTAACAACCCCATAGCAGTTGGTGACGCATTGATAATACCAACACCTTTCTCGCCTAATAAAGGCAATAACTGAGTCAAAGAATCATCATGCAATGCATAACGGCAATAGCTCAAAATGCAATCAATATCACACTGCTCAACAATGCGTTTAAAACTTTCTAATGGGTAACCCGTCACACCAAAGTAACGAATTTTCCCCTCTTGCTTTAGCCTTTCTAAATACGGCAAAGATTCATGAATAACCTGCTCTAAATCAACAAATTCAATGTCATGCAGCAAGAATATATCCAACTCATCAACACCCAGTCGCTGTAGACTTTCTTCTAGACTACGTTGAATACGCGTTGGAGACATATCGAAATCACTAAAGTCTGGGCCATATCGGCCCGCTTTGGTCGAAAGTATGTATTTGTCTCTGCTCACTCCTTTTAAGGCTTTCCCTAGAACCGCCTCTGCCTTTGTTAAGCCATAATACGGAGAGCAATCGATGTAGTTAATTCCCTGATCCAACGCCGTATGAACCGTACGAATGCCTATTGATTCCTCTATATCTTTAAAGACACTGCCTAAAGGCGAAGCACCGTAACCTAATACTGAAAGATGTAAGTCCGTTGTGCCTAATTGCTTATACTGCATTCGTTATCTCACTTCATATATTGATACTACAGAGAATAAAATTGGCTTGCATTACGCCCCATAATATTCACTTTGTGTTCTGGGAATCGTGCATTCACGAAAGATTCAACAAGGTCGATGACGTCACTGTAACGACCCGCCACCTGACAGACAGGCCAATCCGAACCAAACATCACTCGTTCAGGCCCAAAACAATCCATGACTTTTTCCAAATAAGGCCATAATTGCTCTGGCGTCCAAGTTTGCCATTCTGCTTCGGTCACCATTCCTGATAACTTGCAATGGACATGATCGAACTGAGACAAAACCTCCATATTTGAACACCAGGCTTCCCACGCGACATTATACGGGTCCACAGCTTTACTTTGTGCGGAACCTTTTTTGGCTTCAGATAAAGCACAACTAATCACGGGTTTCGCGATATGATCAATAACCAGAGGCATAACAGGTAAGGCTTCAACAAACTTAATCACTTCTGGAAGCTGATGCTGCACGACTAAAATATCGTAGCAATACCCTCTCGATGCAATTTCTTTAATGCCTGCGATAAAATCACTGCTTAGCATAAAGTTAGGATCAAGCTCTCCTTGTAAAACATGCCGAAACCCCTTTAAACTGGGGTATTCAGATAACAAATCAAGCTGATAAAGTAATGCTTGCGAGCGTAAATCAACCCAGCCCACTACCCCTTTAATCCATGGGTGCTGTTTCGCTAATGATAATAACCACAAGGTTTCCTCAAGCGTTTGCCTTGCTTGTACAGCAAGGCAACCTGATATTTTTTGGGCGTCTAATTCCGGTTTTAAATCTACAGGTAAAAAGTCTTTTTGCAATAACGACATAGAAGCATCAATCCAATCGTACTCCTCTCGACTGTAATGCCAAAAATGCTGATGCGCATCGATTCTTAGATCTGAATTCATAACCATTCCCTATATCAGGTACGTCGTCTTATTTTTGCTCCGATAAATCAAAGCAACAAGACATCTGAATCCACTTTTTCTCCGCTGGATAGCCAACGAGTCTTTGTTGATAGGTATCCATTAGCTTCTCCCACTCTTGCGATTTAGGATCACTGGCCAAATAAATTTGGGCTTCAGCCTCATCGTACTCATCCGTTGTTGTCATCTGCATAAACATACGCGAGCCTAAACGGAAAATCTTCATATCCAAAATACCAACATGACGAATGGCCTCTAGTACTTCTGGCCACACTTCACGATGATACGCTTCGTATTCTGCAATAAGTTTGGAATCATCTTTTAAATCCAGTGCCAGAGCAAAATGCTTCATACCGACTTAACCTCAATTTCTTAATACTTGTTTTATGACCTACTTTTAACATGATCAAAAGGGCACTAAAGGGAAACACCGCGCTTCCATGGTATAAAATCGTCTTGCTCTAGTCGTCGTGACTTCACTAAATAATCACCTGAAGCTGCTGCAATGCACAAATCCAATAACTCATTACTGAGTTCTTCTAAACCTCGCTCCCCAGTAACAATTGGACCAGCGTTAAAATCAATAATGTCATGCATTTTTTCGGCAACAGCCGTATTACTCGATATTTTCATTACAGGTACGATAGGGTTGCCCGTTGGTGTACCAAGGCCTGTCGAGAATAAAACCAAATTTGCTCCTGACCCAACCAACGCCGTAGTGGATTCCACATCATTTCCCGGAGTACACAGTAAATTTAATCCTGCTCGTGTTACTACTTCGGTATAGTCTAAGACATCCTCCACCGGTGCAGCTCCACCTTTTAACGCAGCACCTGCTGATTTCATTGCATCGGTAATTAAGCCGTCACGGATGTTACCAGGGGAAGGATTCATATCGAATGTCGCCCCTACCGCTAATGCATGAGCTTCATAAGCTTTCATCAATTGGGAAAAACGGATTCTTAATTCTGGACGTGTGCAACGATTCAGTATGTTCTGCTCAACGCCGCACAATTCTGGAAACTCCCCTAAAATAGACGCTCCCCCAAGTGCCACCACTTTATCCACAACACGCCCAATTAAAGGGTTCGCAGACAACCCAGAAAAACCATCAGAGCCACCGCATTCAACCCCAATTTTTAATGCCGACAGAGGCACGTCTTCACGAACAGCTTTATTGGCGTCGATTAAACCTTTAAATGTGCTTTTAATGGCCGCATCAAGCATTCTTTTTTCTTGACCATACGCTTGCTGCTCATACCATTGCACTGGCGTGACACCATCAGGATCCAGCTTTGTTAATTCTGATTGCAACAGAGACATTTGCGCATTCTGACAGCCCAAACTAAGTATCGTCGCTCCAGCGACATTTGGGTGATGAATGTACCCCGCTAACAACTTACAAAATGACAGAGCATCCTCGCGAGTACCGCCACAACCCGCCGTGTGTGTAAGAAATTTAACCCCATCAACATTAGGAAAAATCGGCGGTTTATCTAACTCAATAGTCTCTTCACCAACGCCGATAACATCGTCATTTTTCTCTAACAAATCACCGTTTTGATATTGAGAAACCAAACCGCGTGCTAGATCAATATGGTGGGTTTCATTGCGATACCCTAATGCATCTTGCAGGGCAATTTTCATACGCTCAATGTTTCTATTTTGACAAAAAACCAGAGGTACAACGATCCAATAATTCGCAGTCCCTATCCGTCCATCTTGTCGTTTAACGCCTTTAAAGGTCTTACCTTCCCATGGAGAAACATCCGGTTTTTTCCATTCATAGGAATCAACATCCTGACCATAAGACTGGCTGCTGTGCCGGGTGTTCTCTACGGTCAACACCCTGCCTTTTGCTATAGGGTGAATGACTTCACCGACCGTAATACCATACTGAATGACCGCGTCTCCAACCGAAAAACCCCGAATGGCAAACTTATGCTTCGCTTTCACTTTTTCAGCCATGACATAAGACTCACCGTCCAATACAATAACTTCACCTTTTTGAAAATCTTGCAATGCAACAATAACATTATCATCAGGATGAATTCTAAGCAGTTGATGCGCCATTCATTTGTTCCCCATTAACTGATTCTGTGACGGTGATAACTGATTACGAGACAAACACGCCTCCAAATGAGTAAGAGATACGTTAGGGAGAAGTTGCTTACCTTTTTTAATAATTGGCATAATTCGACGTTCAATCTTTGCGACATGATTCTGTTCAATATCTTGTAAACGATGCTTTAAAAAAGGGTTTAGAAAACGCTCTCGGACAGTATCAACATAAGCCGTAACATCTTCATTTAAATCCATCGCCAGTAATACAGGTATCACTTCGTCAGTCAGTACGGTTTCAAAAGCGACCCTTAGTATTGGGTTTTCCATCGCTTCAAAAACCGTATTGACTTGCGCTATTTCATCGTTCAAACGCCCATCTGCCTTTAACTTCCTCCATGTATCGACTATAAAAGTATGCGATAAATTCAAAACACCTAACTTTAAAAATTCTGCATCTTCTAAGTTTTCTAGCACTCGAATCGCCTTATGCTTGCAAGGCAATACTAAATTAGGCTGATTTTCAATCGCCCACAACGCATAAGGCTCCGCTACCGCGCCGATCGGATCTATTGACTCTGAGACAATACGATCAACTAAAGAATTTACCCACAGGCACTGATTCTGTAGCCACTCTAAAAATGCATCCGATAGAGACCATTGTTTAGCAAGTTCCAGCACTAAGTTCTTTATTACATCCCCATTATTCACCACCAGTTCACAGGGCATGATGGTGACAGGAATAGCATTTACCTCAAAACGAGCACTTAACAACACCAAAAGCTTTGCAGGGAAACTCTTTGGTGGCGTTAACTGAAGATGGTCATCCTCTTCTAATACATAACCTTGATCCGCGGTATTCGACACAACGTGTGTCACACGCTGACAGAATACTGTCACAATGTCGTCCCATTCGTTATCTGCCTGAAACCCCGTTTCAATACTGTCTATATAGCGGGTCTCATCGACAATTTCACCGCCTTGTATTCCCTGTATTTTTACTGGGTAAGCAGACGCTTTTTTAAACGCTGCAAGACGCTGCTTACCAGATGAACTACTAGAGGTTTGAACAATAACAACTTTACTTTTTGAATGCCCTTGAGCAAGCGATTCACCAACAAAAAAGTCCACATGCGCTTGTAAAAAGCGACTCGTACCAAACTGCATGATAACGCTTTTATTTGAGTGAACCGCCTGCATTAGATTTACCTCATCACTCATGATTAGACCTCAATCAGTGCTTTAATCACACCACTTTCCGATTTACTCCATTCAGGCAGTAAAGTTGGTAGATCCAACAAGGCACCTCGGTGAGTAATCATGGATTCAGCAATAACAGAACCATTACGTAAACACGAGACCACATGAGCAAAATCCTCATGAGTAGCATTACGACTTCCCATTAATGTCATTTCTCGCTTATGGAATTCAGGATCTGAAAACGAAATGTCAGACTTAACAACGCTCACTAATACATAACGCCCACCATGAGCCACCCATTTAAATCCGGCTTCCATGGCTTTTGGGTTTCCGGTTGCATCAAATACCGTCAATATAAATTCATTATTGGTTAACTCTGCAAGTGCTTCAGTTGCACCTTCTCCTGCCTGTACCACAGCATCCAATTTCAAGGTATTTTTGCAAAAATCCAAACGCTCTTGATTCGTGTCCATCACAATGACACGAGCGCCTTTTTCTTTAGCGAATTGAGCAATTCCCATGCCTATCGGACCAGCACCGACAACCAACACATCAGTATCCACCTTTATCTCTGAGCGACGAACCGCATGAGCACCAATGGCCAAGCATTCCACAACGGCTAATTGATCCAATGGAATGCCATCGGTTTTGATAACATATTCTGCGGGAACTTGTAAGTACTCACACATGCCACCGTCTACATGAACACCTAACACCTGAATATTTGAACAGCAATTGCTTTTAGCATTTCGACAAGCGATACACTGGCCGCAAGACATATAAGGAACAATGTATACTTCCTGTCCAACTTCCAAATTGACACCTTCGCCGATGGAATCAATCACACCCGATAACTCATGACCCAGCACTCTAGGGTATTGGAAAAATGGCTGATTCCCTCCAAATGCATGAATGTCTGTGCCACACACCCCAATACGCTTTATCTTCACTATAACCTGTCCAGCTCGATCCTGAGGGCGCTCAATATCACGCACTTCCATCTCTCCGGGTTGCGTACACACAACGGATTTCATCACAAAACTCTCCTAAAAATCAGACATCACATAACGTACAGCAGTATAAAAGCTCTAAACACCCAATTTACGGCGTTTTTGAACGTTATCGATATAAACAACAATGGCAATCAAGACTCCGGCTGCAACCATTTGCCAGAAAGGATCAACACCTAATAAATTAGCGCCATTTGCAATAGTGACAAACAAGAGAGCACCGATAAATGTCCCTACAATAGAGCCCCTACCACCAAATAAACTCGCACCACCAACAACAGCCGCTGCAATGGCATTCAATTCATACGCCATGGCCGCCGTCGGTGTTCCCACACTCAAACGCGATACCAATAATATCCCCGCTAACGCAGCCAATCCGGCACTTAAGGTATACGCAATAAACGTCATTTTACTAATGTTAATACCCACTCGACTGGCAGACTCTTGATTGCTTCCCATTGCAATTAAATAGCGCCCTGTTCGAGTTTTTGTTAAAACAAAATGGAGAATCAAACCAATGATAGCCATGGTCCAAAATAACGTTGGTATGCCTAAAAACTCTCCACGAGCAAATGCACTGAACGCACGCGGTAAACCCGATACACTCATGCCATCACTGACTAATAACGCACCACCTCGATACGCTTGCAAACCAGCCAGAGTCACAATAAACGCGGGAATACCCAAGCGAAAAATAGCAAAGGCATTAAAGAATCCAATGACAATACCCAAACCCAGAGCGCCAGCAACTGCCAACCAAATAGGCAAGCCCAAAACCAATAGTTTCGCAACGACAACACCGGCCAACGCTGCTACAGAACCCACGGATAAATCAATGCCAGCGATCAAAATGGTAAACAGCACACCAAATGCAATGATTCCTGAGATCGATACTTGGCGCATAATGTTTAGAATATTGCCTTCCGTTAAAAAATACGGAGAAGCAAAAGCAAGCATAACCCACAGCAATGCGGTTAACAGGACAACAAAGGTTTCAACTGGCACACCTTTATGCTTAATTCTTTGAGACAATTTATCAATAACAGACCCATTCACATCTTGATCTTTTAATTCACTCAATTGCGGTACAGACATAACCCCTCCAATAATTTTATTCACTCCGAATAAGTCGAGAAAGGGGAGGGAATAGGGCAAAAAACTCTCCCCTCTCACTTATCTCAAATAAAATTAATCACCAACAAAAGAATCCAATTCACGCTTTTTAGGATCTAATAAACCAGCGAATTTAGACTCTTTGTAATTACTAGGAGTAACGACCATAACGCCCGTATCAATTTCTTTTGGTAAACGCGCACCATTACCCGCCGCTGCGGCAAACCACACGCCGGCATAACCCATCATGTAAGGATCTTGAACAACTAAACCGTCAATAATATTGTCTTTCAATAAGCTCACTTCTTGCTCGTCCGCATCAAATGCAATCAAACAAGGCTTATTTCCCCCACGTTCATCCAATGCAGCACCCGCACCGACCCCCATGATGGCATTATCTGCGAATAAACCCGCTAGATCTGGTGTACGGCTTAGGATATCCAATGTATTTGTTAGGCCTTGTGCCATATCGTTGTTACCAATGCGGTTATCAACCACTTTAATGCCTGGGTACGCTTTTATACCGTCAAGAAAACCATTATCACGAGAAGTCAGCGATTCAACACCCGCTAATGACGTCAGATAAGCCACTTTGCCTTCTGCTTTACCTGTTTTGTCTTTGATGCATTGAGCAAGCGCTTCTGCGCCTTTTTGACCACCAACATAGTTGTTAGTTGAAAGGAAAGATGCATAGGCATTTGTGCCAACTGCTGAGTCAATTAGAATAACGGGGATACCCGCCTCAGTCGCAGCTTCAACCACACCAGATAATGGGTCTGTCGCTGTTGGAGCCAAAACAATCGCTGTTGGCTGGCGAGTAATGGTGTTTTCCACGATGGCGATTTGCTCCGCAATATCAGATTCAGCCGCCGCACCCAGTTCTTCAATGCGAACGCCTGCGTCTTTAGCCGCTTCTCGTGCACCTAAAAAAACAGTCTGCCAATATTCTGAGGTTGTCGCTTTCACAATCACAGGGACATAAGACTCAGCGGCTGTTGCTGACATAGAGGTGGCCACCATGCTCATGACTAACGCAGCTGATGCTAAAATGGGGGTAAACTTTTTCATAATTACTCTCTTATTTTTGTTATCGAATCTAAAAAATATTCTAACAGATTGAATGCATTGCCTAAGAGGCCAAGCTGAACCAGCATTGGTCTGCTTTTACGCTATGCAACTTTGGTTTCAGAAAAGCCAGTCATGTACTTAATTAGCTCTTCTTGGGTTGTGTCTTCAGAACGAGTGACATACACCACTTGACCTTGAAACATCACCGCAACTCGATCGGCCACATCTAAGATTTCTACTAAGTTATGACCAACATAAATGACGCCAACGCCTTCACTTGCAAGTAACTTGGACAGTTTCACCACATTATCTCGTTCCATCACAGCTAAAGCAGCCGTTGGTTCGTCTAAAATAACCACTTTAGCTTGCCAATATAAAGCACGAGCAATGGCAACCGCTTGGCGCTGTCCACCAGACAAGCCAGCAACGTTAGGTGCTTTAGAAGGAATATGACTTTCAATACGATTAATCAGATTCTCTGTTTCTTGTAAGATTTTCTGATTATCAATAGTAGGGAATACACCAAACACTTTCTTAATCGGCTCACGCCCTAGAAAAATGTTTGCACCAACAGACAACTCGTTAGCTAAAGCAAGATCTTGATAAACGGTTTCAATACCTGCTTCTCGTCCTTCTTTTGGTGATTCAAAATCCACTTTTGAACCGTTTAGGAAGATCCCGCCCTGATCTTGATGATACACACCTGCAATGTGTTTAATTAAGGTGGATTTACCCGCACCATTATCACCAACAACAGCCAACACTTCCCCTTTATGCAAGGTTAGATTCACACCACACAATACATCAACTGGGCCGAAACTCTTGCGCAGGTTTTTAATTTCTAACAAATCATTCATTAAACAACCTCACACTTATTTTTATTATTTGTTGTATTTTTATGCAGAAGCTAAAATCAGATTATGGTTATTATAAATAAAAATCAATTGTTTTTTATTTATAATAACCCAAAATAAAAACCACATTTACTGACATTATTTACTTAAATGCGTTTATTATTGAAAAATAACAAATAAATCAAAGAACCTGCGCGTTCCAATACGCATTCTAGACTAAGCTATATGAGACTTTTGCACGAAGTCATTAGCGATGATAAGACGAGGCAAAAACAGACGGAAAAGCAGAGTTTATGAGTTATAAATGAGCATTTTGAGTCTATGTTTAACAAAGCATTAACAAGCGTAGTAGTCATACAAAGGCTTCTGTATGTTAGTATTCCAAAAAAACATGAGGTAGGGTTGTGAGCAGGAAGAACTTTCTTTTTCAAAGAGCCGTCAATGCTTTATTCGATATTATTAGAAACGAGTATCAGTTAGGAGACATTCTCCCTACCGACTTAGCCATTGCAAATAGACTTGAGGTCAGCCGCTCTACAGCACGAAAAACAGTGGAGTATTTAATCGAAAAAGGATTTATTGAAAAATCTGGCTCTCAGAAAACACTGTCAGAAATCCCACAGGCCAGCCATTATTTTGACACGAGCCAACAAAGCACATCTAAAGACAAACAAGTTGAAGAGCATTTCTTAGATTTGATTTTAAATGGGAAAATCAAACCCGGTGATCGATTTTCTGAACTGGAGTTGGCCAGACAGTCTAACTGCAACACAATCACAGTCAGGGAATTTCTAATTCGTTTTTCACGTTTTGGGCTTATCGAAAAAAACCCTCGTTCTCAATGGCAAATGAAAAATTTTGATGAGCCTTTTGTTGACGAACTGCATGAAATCCGCCATTTATTTGAAATGCACTCTTTATCAAAATTCATGCAACTGGAAGAGTCGAACAGACATTGGGTTCAGCTTGAAGCGCTGCTTCTCGAACATCAAAAACTGGCTCCCCATATGGAAGAAAGATTCGATGAATTTCCAAAATTAGACCGAAAGTTCCACACACTGATGCAATCGGCCCATCCAAATCAGTTTGTGAGTCAATTTTATGACATTATCAGCTTTGTTTTTCACTATCATTATCAATGGGATAAAAACTCAGAAAAAGACAGAAACACTGTCGCAGTACAAGAACACATCGATATTATTAGCAAGATGTTAATGAAAGATTACCGAGGAGCAACACGCGCCTTAGAAAAGCACTTGGAAACAGCTAAGCGAAGTTTGAAAAATACAGCGATACTTTAAACATTCAAAGTAAATAGGTTCGTCATTTAACTGTAAGTCAATTATCAGGATTAAGTTTGCAAGCGCTCCATCCACCTTGTAGCAGCCCAAAAGAACACAATAGTAAAAGCATAAAACATCACACCTATATTATGACTAAACATAGACTGTGTAAGGGCAAAATCCATATAGCTCATCGGAATTAGCGCCCCAGCTAAAGCATAAGACTTCACACTCCAATTATGTTGATATAAACGCATTTTATTTAAAAACAGCTTTAGAGGCACCAAATATACGGCTAGCAAGAAAAGCAGCCCTACAACACCCCTTAAACTTAAAGAAGTAAGGTATTCATTATGTGCATGAGAAAACGGTAGAATAGCTGCATCAATACGCCCCTCACGCTCTAATTCTTGTTTTATCTTAACGCTATTGTACTCACCAACACCAAAAACAGGCGCCATTTGAAACATATAAATAGCGCCTTTCCACATTTCAAAACGCAATCCAACAGAATTATACGTAAAATCACCCGCTTGATAACGATACACATCCGTCACAGCTTCATTTAGCCGCTTTGCGACCCCAAATTGAGGGGTAACAAGAACAGCAATCCCGATAACCAACAGCAGCCCCCCACCCCAAATGCGTATTTTTTTATTCAGCAAATCTCGACTTTGCCAGAAAATAAAAACACAAATAATAGGTAATGATATCCACCCACCTCTAGTACCTGAAAGTAAAGACGCAAAGACACCACATAGAGTAGCAATAACAGCCAATACACTTAACTTATACCTACCCTGATCTGACTTGAAATACAAAAAAGCGCAGAAAGACAAACCACCTAACAATAAAGCCGTATTACCAAACATAATAGGATGCTCAAAGCCACTTGCTCGGTCTAACCCTAAAACCCAACGATCAAACACAGCAACACAAAACGCACCTATTGCACCAAATAGGACACCAAACCAAAGGTAGTGATGTTTATATGGCAATTTTAATAAGACAAGCAATACAGGTAAAGCAAGTAAGAAACGAACAGGACGATCAAGCTCTCGTGTATGCCAACCATCAAGATACACAAACAAAATCATGCTCAAAAAGTAAATAAAAAAAGATGCCGCTAAAAGCAAGTCTAAACGATCAAAAGACCAATGCACTCTTTTGGTAGTAAGATAAAAAAAGGCGCACAATAGAACTAAAGGTGCTACTGAAACGCCTTCATTCAAAACTAAGCTAAGACCTAAAGAAAGGGAAGCAACAAACCAAACAAAGAAGGGTAAAAAAACTGACTTTGTAATAGCTCCATCACTTTTCATACGGTTATTTTGCATTCTGATGAAAGAAACCATTAATAATAGTAAACACAATTATTTTCAAATCTAACCAAATAGACCAATTTTCGATGTAATACAGGTCACAATCAATCCGTTGCTGCAAATCAGAATCCCCACGCCAACCATTCACCTGTGCCCAACCTGTAATGCCAGCTTTGACCATATGCTTTTTCATATAAAGCGGAATTTCATATTTGAATTGTTCAACAAAAATGGTTCTTTCAGGTCTAGGACCTACAATAGACATATCGCCTTTCAGGACATTAATAAATTGAGGAAGCTCATCTAAACTCGATTCTCGAATGAAACGACCAAATCGAGTCACCTTCATATCTGATGCCCCTCCCCAGGTAACACCGTCTGCCTCACTATCGACAGCCATTGAGCGGAATTTCAACATATAAAAAGAACGCCCATTCCAGCTCACTCGCTCTTGTCGATAAAATACGGGGCCTTTTGAGGACAACTTAACTCCAATCGCTAAAGCCAGCATAATAGGGCTGATTATCAATAAAATAAGAAACGCTAAGACTTTGTCTTCAAGTAACTTCAAAACTCTATTTTTGCCTTCTAGCATAGGCGAGGTCGACAAGTTAATTAAAGGAAGTCCTGCTACTTCGGTAATAGAATGATTCAATAACTGAAAACCAAAAATGTCCGGCACAATACGAATCGTTACCGTTGTCGTCACTAGTAAGGACTGAACTTTTTCCATTTTTTGCACATCACCTAATGGCAAAGTAATCCAAACTTGATCTACAGCCCTTTCTTGAACAATTCTCTCAATTTCATCTATTGAACCAAGGATAGGATAATTCGGGTTGACAAACTCAGACGTCGCTTCGTCGTCAACAAAACCAACTACAGATAGACCCAAATTTGGATGAAGCTGCAATTTTTTAATTACTCTCTGCCCTAGATCACCATTCCCAACCAATAATATTCGACGGATGTTTCTGCCTTTTGCACGTAAATATCCAAGTATCCTACGCACAGCGATGCGCAAAAGAGCAATAAAACCCAAAGACCAAAGAAACCAAGAAAACACCCACATTCTCGGCAGAGAATCACCATATTGGGTTACGTATGCAGAAAGGACAATAAGTAAGAAGGTCACAATGTGAGACCAAAATACCAGGCTGGCTTCGGTAGTCGAGTTGGTCCCTCGCCACCCTTGATAGGCACCAAGCGAACTATAAGCAACTTGCCCCATCAAAACGCCAATCAAGATATTATTGTAAAAATAACCACCGAAAAAATTGTGTTCAAAGAACAAGTAAAACGAAAGGAAACCGGCTGCCACTATACTCGTTGCATCCAGTATACGTAATGTAATACCGATTGATGCACTGTGTTCTTTTAATCCACGACCTGATTTCAATCTATTCTTCTCAAAAGCTTAACAAAAAATGCGACATCTAAAAATACACTAAACAAGAACGACTGAATAGCGATTTAATCTATTTTTTGTCTCAATCTAAAACACATAATTTACCTTATCAAGATACAAATTTAAGTGTTTCTGATCACATAAAATACGTCTCTGCATGATACAATGTGCCGCATATTTTTAGTTGTATTGGAGATAATATATGACTCGCTACGTATCACTACAGAGATCCATACATAATAAAGCAGGCTATACGCCAAGTATCGATATGGGTTATGCATCAAAAATGACTACTGTTCCGCTGGTTAGGGAAGAGCTTTCTCAAGTAACACAACATATGAGCATTGTTTTTCAAAAACACTCTAATGGTAATCAACCTGACACATTTGACTTAGTTGGCCTACAAGCACTAAAACCTAATGAAAATTTATTTGTGCTTCCTAATAGACGTTGGTTAGGTGGATATAAGCCCTCTTTCTATAGAGGCAAACCTTTTTCATTAGAATTCGATAAGGAACACTCTCAACTCCAACTTTGCATTGAAGAAAGTGCAATAAAAACAGAGATAACAGAAGGCGATATCCCCTTCTTTAAAGATGACTCCAATCTATCTCCAATGATGACAAGAATGACTGAGTTCTTAAATCAAACGTTTCACGCACGAGCCCAAACATTAAAACTGGTTGCTGAATTAGCAAGCGAAAACCTTATCATCCCATGGGAAATACCTTATAAAGAGGGATCAGAAGATAAAATTTTAGACGGTTTCTATCATATAGATACAAAGACGTTAATGAATTTACCCGCGGAAAGCGTTGCGAAGCTCAATAACTCAGGCGCGTTAGAAATAGTTTACGCACAGCGCCTTTCTGAAGCTCGTGTATCGAATTTGACTACGCTACAAGAAACATACAAAAAACTTCTTGAGCAACAATCAAAAGTCAACCTTGAACCAGATCTTGACGAAGTATTTGGAAAAAAAGATGAGCTATTCACTTTTTAAAAGTAAATAGTCACAATAGCCTTGTTTAAACACATATAACCCATATAAAAGTTCAAATGTTTAATTTAATTGTCAAGGCTTTAAACGCATTCCGCTTCTGATGACACATATCAATTAATGTGTGTCATCAGAAGCGATTATATTTAACACATCAATCCGAGATTTTCATGAGCAACACCAATGTAAAAGACGACCTCAAAGACGCTCTTAAAGCAAGTAAACGGGGCTTTATCGCAGCAGGGTTCTTTAGCTTATTTATTAATTTATTAATGTTAACGTCTCCTTTTTATATGTTACAAGTATACGACCGTGTCGTTGCTTCACGCAGCCTAGAAACACTCTTTTTTCTTACTATAATTATGGTATTTATGTTTTCCATAATGGGTACTCTACAATGGGTGCGTTCTCGGATATTAGTACGATTAAGTAACCAAATGGATAAAAACCTAAGTCAGCGGGTTTATTCAGCTATGTTCGAAATCGGGGTAAGATCTCCAAACGAACGCACTTCTCAACCGCTGAGTGATTTTACAAATTTGCGTCAATTTATGACAGGGAACGGCTTATTCGCGTTTTTCGATGCACCTTGGTTACCGGTCTATATTGGTGTTATGTTTTTATTTCACCCCGTCTTTGGTTGGTTTTCCATTGGCGCAGCCATCATTTTGGTTATTGTTGCCGTTTTAAATGAAAAAACCACTAAAAAATTACTTTCTGAAGCCAATGGAGAGAATATAAAAGCGCAAAACCTTGCAACTGGAAATTTGCGTAATGCTGAAGTTTTACATGCAATGGGAATGCTCCCTAATATTATGGGACGCTGGTATAATCAACATCAAACGTTCTTAGAAAAACAAACTAATGCAAGTGACAAAGCGGGTATTTATTCTAATTCAAGTAAAGTACTGCGCATGATTTTCCAATCCTTAGTTTTGGGTATAGGTGCTTATTACGTTGTCCTTAATGAAATGTCCCCCGGAATGATGATCGCAGGCTCTATTTTAATGGGGCGAGCATTAGCCCCTGTTGATCTTATAATTGGTAGCTGGTCAAGCTTCAACAGCGCAAGAACCGCTTACAGTCGCCTCAGCAAGGTATTACACACGATTCCAGCTAACGATCGAAACATGCAACTCCCAACACCGATAGGGCAAGTCACTGTCGAAAACCTTTTCGTGGTGCCTCCTGGGTCAAAAGCACCAGCGCTGAGAGGTGTGACTCTTGACATACCGGTTGGGGATCTGATTGGTATAGTAGGCCCAAGTGCCGCAGGAAAATCGACACTTGCACGTGCATTATTGGGTATATGGCCGGCCTCAAACGGAACGGTACGAATTGACGGTGCAGAAATACAGCATTACAACCGTGATGAGCTCGGACCGCACATCGGTTATTTACCACAAGACATTGAATTATTTAATGGCACAGTGAGTGAAAACATTGCTCGTTTTAGTGAAATTGATTCTGAAAAGGTTGTTTTAGCAGCCAAAAAAGCTGGAGTGCACGAATTAATATTACGTTTACCGAAAGCCTACGACACTGTGATTGGTGTCGATTCGGGGGCACTTTCTGGAGGCCAAAGACAACGTATCGGTTTAGCTAGAGCATTATATGGCGCACCAAAGGTCGTTATTCTAGATGAGCCAAACTCTAACTTAGACGACCAGGGGGAACAAGCTCTTGCTCAAACACTACAGATATTAAAAGCTCAAAAAACAACAACCTTCGTTATTAGTCACCGTACCTCAATCCTGCGACATATTGATAAGCTACTTGTTATGCGCGAAGGACAAATACAACTCTTTGGGCCAAGAGATGAAGTAATGAAAAAGCTTGCCATACAAAAAACAGAGCAAGAAAAACTGTCAAAGACACCAGCTTAATATTACGAAGAGCTAACCTATAAATTTATTTTCCCGCCCTCATTACTTCCACTAAATGAGGGTAAGGATAAAGAGAAAGAGAATGAATAAACCAACAGATAAAAACAATGGTCACTATGATGACCAAGAAGTAGAAGATGCTGTTATCTCAGAGATACCAAACACTTCTGATAATAACAATACTGAATCTGAAGACGCCCCCACAGAAAACGAAAGAGCAGAGTCAGCAAAAACAATAGTACCTTTTACACAAAACAGTTCATCGACAGCACCACAGCAATCTAATGTTCCTGTAGACGATAGAAAATACATAAGATTTGGCACTATTTTCCTTATTATGACATTTGGCCTGTTTTCTCTTTGGGCTGGATTAGCACCATTAAGCAGCGCTTTAGTATCTCAAGGTGAGGTTGTTGTTGATAGTTACCGCAAGTCTATTCAACACCTAGAAGGGGGCATCATTGAAAATATTTACATTCGTGATGGCGATAAGGTCGTTGCGGGTCAACCGCTAATTCAACTAGAAACGACTCAAATAGAATCTCAACGTAAAAGCAACGAAAAGCGTTTGTTTAGTGCAAAAGCAGAACTAGAGCGTTTATACGCAGAACAAAATTTTAGTACCGAGTTAACTTTTTCTCAAGCCTTACAAGTTCAGGCAACTAAAGATGAAGATATTGCAAGCGAATTAATCCAGCAGGAACAGCTTCTTAAAGTTCGCTTAAATGCCTTTAAACAGGAAGAGAAGGCACTTGAAACTCAAATCAATCAAATACAACAACAAATAAAAGGATTGAATGAGCAAATTCAAATTCAAACCCAGCAGGTTACTTTACTAGAGGAAGAGGAAATTGCATTTAGAACTTTATTTGAAGAAGGCTTAGACGACGGTCAAAGATCTCGTGAATTAAAGCATACTGTATTAGGAGCTAAAAGTGATCTAGAGCAACTAAAGTCTGATATTATTCGTCTTAGCCTAACCATTACAGAAACAAAGTTGCAAATAGCCAAACGTAAGCAAGACTTTTTAAAAGATTCCGGCGAACGAATTAGATCCGTTCAAAACAATTACTATGACAGTCAAGAAAGATTAGAGATCGCAACAAATTTACTTGAAAAATCAACCATCCGAGCACCTGAAAACGGCATTGTAGTAGACTTGCAAATCCATACTATTGGTAGCGTTGCTGCGCCCGGCAGAACTTTACTAGACATTGTTCCTCTTAAAGATTCTTTTGTTGTAGAAGCGAAATTAATGCCTCAAGACATTAATGAAGTATATCAAGGCCAAATAGCAGACATTCGTTTTTCAGCCTTTAACACTCGAATTACAAAAGTTATCGAGGGAGAAGTCATTGATGTATCAGCAGATCGACTATTAAATGAGCAAGATCAATCTTCTTATTATTTAGCTCGCATAAAAGTTACAGATCAGGGAGAACAAGATATGGCTGATAGCTTTACAGATGACATGGAACTAAAGCCAGGTATGCCTGCTGAAGTAATGATTCGCCGCGGAGAAAGAACCATGTTTAGCTACCTACTTAAACCTATTACCGATAGCTTTGCTCGCAGCCTAAAGGAAAAGTAAATGCTTACATTAACTCGAATTAAGCAAAACTTAATTACATCTATTGCCCGATCAAAACCGCTATTATTTGCAATAAGTTGCACTATCTGTAACTCACAAGCAAACGCTGCGGGAACGGCTGGTGGGTTTAAAGAAGCCTTAGAATCTGCGATTAGCAATGATCTAGGTCTGAAAAAAGCATTTCATCAATATCAAGCAACCCAACAAGAAGATGATATAAGCTTCGCTAATTTACTGCCTAGCGTAAATTTAAACGCTCTCTATCAATACGAAAAATCAGATAATATTTATACCGATGAAGGCTCAAGCTCATTCGACCCAAACTTAGAAAGATCTGGTGGTGAGTTAAATGATTACTACTGGAGAATTAGCTTAAGGCAGCCTTTATTTGATTACTCTTCATATAAAGGCTACCAACGAGACAAAGCTTTTGTTGACGCAGCGAGATTTCGCTATGAGAGAGAAGAACAAGAGCTAATTTATCGTGTTGCACAACAATACTTGTCTGTCCTCTTTGCATCCCAAAGCGTCTATCTGAACCAAGACAAATTAAAAGCCCTAGAACTCAAACTCAAGCAAGAAACCCGTACACAAGAGCTAGGTGTAGGCAATCGCTTAAACGTATTACGAGCAACATCAAGTCGAGACTTAGCTCGCAGCGATCTACTCTCGTCACAAAGCGAGCTTAAAGACGCAAAAACATTGTTAAGAAATATTACGGGGAGTGATATTCAAATCCAGCAATCTTGGATTGAAAACGGGCACAAACTGAATCCAAACCTTCTAACAGGCAATGAAAATGAATGGATAACCACCATTTATAACAACGCCAATATCAAAGAAGCAAAAAGTACGATACAAAGACATGAATATGATGTATCAGCAACAAAAGCCCAGCACCTACCTACTCTATCGTTTAATCTAAGCTATCTGGATAGAACGTCTGAGGATAATTTCAGAACACGTGAAGATTTTGTCGCTTCATTAGAGTTTAGTATGGCGATTTATTCTGGTGGTCGTATTTCTGCTAATGTAAAAAAAGCAGCTGCAGAACTGCAAGCTACTCAAGTAGATTTAGATTACCTCCTTGCTGAAAAAACCCAGCTAGTCCAACTTGCTTATAATCGCTTAATTTCTTTTAAAGACAGATTAAACGCTTTAATTGAATCTGAAAAATCCAGTCGAGCATTACTGGAAGCCGCAGAACGTCAACAAGCATTAAACCTTGGTGATCAAATTGAAGTACTCGAAGCAAGAACTCAGCTTGTTGACATCCAAATTCAATTTGCCAAAACACTCAATGATTATCTATTAGCAGACTTAAATCTACGATTAGAAACGGGGCAATTAGATCAAAACAGACTAGAAATATACGATCGTTTATTCACAGACGTAAGTATGATGAATTGAACAGACAGTAGCCTTTAGAAAAACAGATACAAATCAAATTGAGAAGGTATTTAGATTCACTTAAATACCTTCTCAATCTTGCACAACGCAAAGTTTTTACTTTAATGAATACTTGAATTAGAAACATCTTATTCAGGGATCAACCAAATTGACCATTCCACATTCCATTCACTTCTTTTAGTCAACCGCTGTAATGCACATAACCATTGACGTAATTTCTCAAAACGCCTAAAACTTCCAACTTTCGCCTATAAACACCTGGCACCTACTCGGAACAGGTATGAAACTGTATAGACTAATTACCTTAAGGCGCTTTTTTCCCCACTGCGTACCAGAAAGCCTGGTAATTGAAACCAGAGAATCGCTTGGCAATCACATGAATCGAGCTTTTGCATTAACACGCAAATAGACAGAAACGTATTTGAAGCTTCGGACGAAATTTATCCATCAGAGATGTTTTTCACATTCCAAACAGCAGAACAACACCACTTAAGGTGATGCCGCTCGTACTCAAAAATGGACAATAACTGTCACCAGCTGTTTTCGTCATCAGAGTTAGTTTATGCAATTTTTATGAAATAAAATGCACTAACTCTATATAGAGGGAGCTTTACGTTACTTATGATCTAACAGATGATGTTTTATAAACCATTCTGGATGAGTATCTCGCCACTTCATGATTAAGTGGATAAAGCTTGTAATTTTTGCAGGGTAAAAACGCTGCTTGGCATACGCAAGATATAATCGATGTATAAAGGAATACCACTCAGGTAAAAGGTGAATCAGCGAGCCATTTTTCAAGTCCTCTTCTACAACGTACCTGGGTAGGTTGGCAACACCTAAACCAAGCTTTGCCATTAATCGACTATCGCTATAATCAGAGCAAGCTAGTTTGCTTTGTGTTTCAACTGTTTCTTTATCTCCTGCTTGGGTTTGGAGCTTCCAAACATTCCAATTGGTCTGGTGATTATCATTTATGGCATCGTATTTTCTTAGATCAGACACATTATTTACAGTGTTTTCTTGAATCCACTCAGGAGAAGCAACCAGTATGTTCTTGACGTAACCAAGTTCTTTGGCTACTAAGTTATCTGGTAAATGGTCATAAGCTCTTATCGCAATATCAAATTGACCAAACTCAACATCATTAATCTGACGGCTAAAACTCAATGAAAGACTAACTTTTGGGTACTCAGCTACGTATTCCCGAATGAGTTCCTTTGAGATAGTTCTTCCTAAAGCAGCTGGTGCAGTAAATTTTACTTGTCCGGATGCTTCCTGCACAAGATCGTATATGTTCAGTTGCGCCTGACTTGCCAGTTTTTCTATTTCTTGTGCTTTTTCTAACAATTCGTACCCTGGCTCAGTAAGTGTCACACTCCGTGTAGTTCTATTGAAAAGCTGACACTGCAACGACTCCTCTAATGAACGGATATGACGCGAAACCATTCCTTTCGAAATAGATAGTGAATCAGCCGCCGCTGAGAACCCTCCCAATTGTGCAACATTCAAAAATGTCCTCAAGTGCATCAAGTTCATATTAAATCCATTAAGTAAACAATGAATTTATCTTCTGCTGTTTTTCAGAGTATGTCAATTCACTAACATAGCCCCCAAGACAAAGTTAAACATTTATCATTTACAAGGGAGATAGAAACCAGAATGAAATCATTAGTACCAGCACTTTTAGCTGCAGTGGCTATGAATGCTCAGGCGCAGCTAAATCAAATAAACAATACCCCAGATGTTGTTATTGACTCTTTTAAGTTTACAGAGGGACCACTATGGATTGAAGACTCACAAAAATTCATTTTCAGTGACATTCCTAACAATACAATTTGGGAATTGTCTTCTGACGGCTCTATTAATAAATTTACTGATAATTCAGGTTATACAAACGGTAATGCTATAGACAGAAATGGCAATATTTGGAGTGCACGGCACGATAGAAAACTAAGTCGTATTACACCAGAAGGTAACGTTGATGTTGTAGCTGCCTACTTCAATGGAAAACCACTTAATAGTCCTAATGACGTCACCATTGCAAATGATGGTTCTGTATGGTTTACAGATCCACCGTTTGGCATCAAAGGCAGTGGTCCAAAACTCGCTAAAGAAGAGCAACCCGTACGTGGTATCTATCGCTGGCAAAATGGTGAGCTGGAGCTGATGAATGGTGATCTTGCATTACCAAATGGCCTTGCGTTTGATTCAGGGAACCTATTTGTTGCAAATACCGCCGATGGCTGGGTTTATAAATTTACCGTGACAAATACAGGCATTGATCAACCTAAGAAATTTGCAAAGTCCGGAGATATGGCAGACGGCTTTGCTTTTGATGAAGATCATAATCTATGGCTTGCAACAACAGGTGGGATTGCTGTATTCGACCCTCAAGGACAGCAAACTGGCTTCCTGCCTATTGATGCTAAACATACGAGTAATGTCGCTATCTCACCAGATTACATCCTCGTAACTGCCTCAAATAAAGTGCTTCGATTCCGTCGGAAATAACTTTTAGAGAATAAGGATGAATAAAATGAAAATCTCACAACCTACATCGCTCCTTCTATGTTCGGTAATACCAGTTCTGTTTTCAAGACCTGCACTCGCCAATCGAACAAGCTATACGAATGTTGCAGTACCTTTTGTCAATGATGGGTATCTAAAGATGTTCTATGACGTTCGTATGCAACCTTCAGCAATAGAACAGGATGAAAAGGTTTATATAAACTGGCGAGGTAAACATAGTCTCCCCCAAGTAATTTCGTATGACCTCAAAAGTCGACGTTTTTCTAGGAAAGTTGATGTATTTCAAGACATTGAAGACAATATAGACATAACGGGATATCCACACGACCATCATTACAGCCCTGTAATCTGGTAAGATGAAGACCATTTTTTCTCATTATTGCTGGCTGCCATGGTCTTAAATCTCATGAAATTAGTGCTTGAGACAAGGTTAAATCCAAGAGGCCTAACGACATAGCTTCAGGCTGGGAGGTATGGAAAGATGATATTAATCCATCAACTATCCGAAGGTTATGCCAATCTATGACAATCAGACATTGTTTTATTTTCGGGAGGGTGGTCATTTAGGTTCATGAACCTACCGAATTTCTCCAAATGGTAGAACAGACTGGGAAGGGCCGAAAAAATCGATTGTAGACATGAGTGCTGTCACTCATCCAAATAAGTCATGCTTCGACTTTATATTGTAGCTGTTCAGGATGAGTGAATTGCTCATGTACCAGTGGCAATAAACTTATCCATGTCAAATCAAGATTTAGGTCAAATAGCTGTCGTATTATAGGAACTAAAAGCGTTGAGTCAAACTCATCTTTTAGGGTCATATACACACGCCGCTCTTCATCTGTTCTTAGTTGTTGATATGCAAACTCTTCTGGTGTCTGTTGGACTGTCTCTGCAACCTGCTTTTGCAGTTCGAGTAGTCTTTTGTCTGTATCGCTAAGTTTAAGACCTGAAAACCTAATCATTTCTTCGACATCATCAGATGTGCAAAGCAGCAAGCATTGGATGAACAGATCTTAATTCATCCTCATAAACCTGTCGCAAAGCCTTCCTGCACCTCGGCCTTCATTAATCCGCTTGATGATCTACTTTTCAGTTAAAACGTAATGTGATTTTGCCATAACAAAAACCCGATCAACTTTAATGCCACAGTTACAAACTTTATTGTCGAGTGCTCATCTTTATTGTCCAGCGACAGAAATCTAGGACTAATTATATGGCTTATTCAACCGTTACTGACTTCGCTAAGTTTCTAGGTTGATCTACGTCAGTTCCTTTTACGACAGCAACATAATACGCTAAGAGTTGTAACGGAATAGTATGTACAATAGGGGCTAAAATCTCTGGTACTTTTGGCACTTCAGTAAAGGTAATGCCAATCTCTTCTTGAAATTTCGTATCCAAATCAGCAAAAACATAAAGCTCTCCGCCTCGTGCACTGACTTCTTGTAAATTGGATTTTAGTTTATCAAGCAAATTGTTATTTGGAACTACCGTGATGATAGGCATCTCTTCATCCACCAGCGCTAAAGGCCCGTGCTTCAATTCTCCAGCAGGATAGGCTTCGGCATGAATATAAGAAATCTCTTTGAGTTTTAACGCTCCCTCTAAAGCAATAGGATACATAGTTCCTCTACCTAAGAATATGGCGTTATGCTTATTCGCAAAGCGATCAGCCAGCATTTTAATGGAACCATCTTGCCTAAGTGCAGTATCTATGTGTGCAGGTAAACCGCGCATACAACGTACTAACTCAGATTCCTTAGCTGCACTCAAACCATGCTGCACAGCAATGGCCACACTGGTTAATAACAAGGCAGTTAGCTGAGTAGTAAAGGCCTTTGTTGATGCAACGCCAATTTCAGTGCCTGCATTCGTTAATAAGGCTAGATCTGATTCCCTTACTAATGAGCTGGATGGTACATTGCAAATTGCTAATGTCGTTAAATACCCTAGCTGCTTCGCCATTTTCAAGGCGGCGAGCGTATCTGCCGTTTCTCCTGATTGAGAGATGGTTAAAAACAAGCTGTTTTTTGGTACGGCAACTTTTCGATATCGATACTCACTGGCCACTTCAACAGAGCAAGGTAAGCCCGCCAATTCTTCAATCCAATGCTTTGCTACCATGCCTGCGTGATAGCTGGTGCCACAAGCAACAATGTGAATATTTTCCACTTGCTTTAAGAAATCCGAGTCCGCCCCAAAACAACTGGTTAATACTGAATCTTCACTAATGCGACCTTCTAAACAAGCAGACACCACTTTTGGTTGCTCGTATATCTCTTTTAGCATGTAATGACGAAATTCGCCTTTATCGGTAGAATCTAAATGATGATTAAATACGCTGATAGGACGGTCTTGTGTTTCACCTTGTGTATTATAAATCACGACCTGATCTCGACTTACATCAACCACATCCCCTTCTTCAAGAAAGATAAATTGATCGGTTACATGCAACAAAGCCAGTTGATCTGAAGCAACAAAATTTTCTTCAATACCCACACCAACAACCAAAGGGCTACCTTTTCGTGCCGCAACAAAACGTTCTTTTTCAGGTTTATAAGTTACCGCAAGCGCAAAAGCACCTTCTAATTTTAATAGCGCGGCTTGTACAGACGTTAGTAAATCGGTTCCATTTTTTAGCTCATCAAAAATGAGGTGGACGATCACTTCCGTGTCTGTCTCTGATTTAAACACATAACCTTTATCTTGCAGCTCTTTGCGCAGTAAAGAATGATTTTCAATAATGCCGTTGTGAACAATGGCTAAATCATCACCAGAAAAGTGAGGGTGAGCATTCACTTCTGTGGGCTTTCCATGTGTTGCCCAACGCGTATGGGCAATGCCAATATGCCCGTCTAGTGGCACCATTTCACATTTATTTTTTAGTGCTTGAACTTTACCGACGGCTCTATGAGCATGGACACCGTCATCATTATTCACCGCCATACCTGATGAATCATACCCTCGGTATTCCAAGCGACTTAACCCTTCTAATAAAATCTTGGCCACATTGCGACGCGCTATAGCACCAACAATTCCACACATATCATGATCCTTTTACACCATCCATAAAGCGTTAATAGAATGCGACGCAGCATCATTTCTTTATGAAGGTGTATATAAATATTTAATTTAAACTGCTGTTAATAACCATTAAAACGGTGATATCAGTTAGTTATAAAAATGACATTACGACTTTTTAACTGGTCTAGGCCAATCGTTTTTATTACTTTGCCTAGCTCTGGCGAAAGCCAACTGATTTTTTTCCACACTTTTAGTGATAGTGGAGCCAGCGGCGATGGTGGCGCCATCTTGAATGGTAACAGGAGCCACAAGACTGGTATTAGAGCCAACAAATACATCATCACCAATGCGTGTTTGAGATTTATTTACACCATCATAATTACAGGTAATTGTGCCAGCACCGACATTAACCCCTTCTCCCATGACGGTATCGCCAACATAACTTAAGTGATTGACTTTACTACCAGTACCAATTATCGCTTTTTTGGTTTCTACAAAATTTCCGATTTTAGCCTGTGAACCCAGTTGAGATCCCGGTCTTAAACGAGCAAAAGGCCCAATAACACACTGATCGGCGAGGAGGCTGTCTTCAATAAGGCTATTATTGTATATATGGGTTCCATCACCTATCGTACAATTTTTCAAATGACAATTTGCTCCAATTTGAACATTATCACCAAGTACAACATCTCCTTCTATAATGCAGTTAATATCAATACTGCAATCGATTCCAAACGTTAAATAGCCTCTCAAATCAAAACGCGAAGGATCCAATAATGTCAAACCTTGAGACATCAATAACTGTGCTTGTTCTTGCTGATATTCTCTCTCTAGCCAACTTAATTGAATGCGATCGTTTACCCCAGTGACTTCTGCAACACTCTCAGGATGCACCGTCACAATATCAACACCGTCTTGCGAAGCCATAGAAATAATATCTGTAAGGTAATACTCACTTTGTGCATTATTATTTTCCAAACGGTCCAACCAGCCTAATAAAAATTGGTTGGGTGCCAGTAAGATACCTGTGTTTACTTCTTTTATTTGATGTTGCTCTATAGTTGCGTCTTTATGTTCCACAATCGCTGTTACGACTTGATTGTCATCACGAACAATTCGACCGTAGCCTGTTGGATTATCCAAAAAAGTCGTCAGTAATACCAACGTGTTGTCATTACCTGAGGCCTGCATCCTCTCTAAAGTGCTTTGTTTTATCAGAGGCACATCACCGTATAACGTTAGGGTACTGCCTGTCGAGCTCAAATCGCTCGCAACACGGCGCAAGGCATCTCCGGTTCCTTGAGGGTTATCTTGCCATACAATATTGGTTGAAAACTCCTGACAATTAGCAACAACTTGCTCACCTTGGTGACCCACAACCAAATGTAACGTTACATCGTTTAAACGATTAGCCGTCATTAACACTCGGCGAATCATAGGCATTCCGCCAATAGGGTGCAGCACTTTAGACAACGCAGATTTCATTCTACTGC
This sequence comes from Marinomonas phycocola, assembly GCF_047525455.1. NCBI lineage: Bacteria > Pseudomonadati > Pseudomonadota > Gammaproteobacteria > Oceanospirillales > Oceanospirillaceae > Marinomonas > Marinomonas phycocola. The sequence goes on along the minus strand of NZ_JBLIXL010000009.1, from coordinate 56,539 downwards.
CTTTCCCTGCGGCTAAAATTACGATGTCTTGCTTCATATCATTACCTATGTTTTTGCATTTTTTAAAATAGTTAGTATGTGGAAAGCATTAGACCGTAAGAAGAAAACACGAACAAGCCAAATTGTCATTTTTTTATTGACAAAATATGACAACATTAAGAAATATATACCGTCGCCAGAAGACGCATAGTGATGTTAAACAGATCTAAGAAAGGTACCCCTCTGGATTCTTACTTTGCCAATTCCAAGCGTCTTCGCACATATCATCCAATGAACGCTCTACTTTCCAGCCTAACTCTTCGGACGCTTTTGAAACATCGGCAAAAAATTCGGCTAAGTCTCCTTCTCTTCTAGGAGAAATAACATAGTTAATTTTTTTTCCAGATGCTTTTTCAAAGGCTTTCACAACCTCTAAAACACTGTATCCCTTCCCTGCCCCTAAATTATAAGCACTGATACTATTGCTTCTGACACAGTTATTATTGGGTGAAGCAATCAGCTTTTCTAGTGCCTTTATATGACCTAAAGCAAGATCAACCACATGTATGTAGTCCCTTACTCCCGTACCGTCCTTTGTTGGGTAATCTCCACCAAACACATTAAGAGCATCTCTCTTACCAACAGCCACTTGAGTAATAAAAGGCATTAGATTATTTGGGATACCATTTGGGTCTTCTCCCATTAATCCGCTTGGGTGGGCGCCAATTGGATTAAAATAACGCAACAAAGAAATATTCCATCGAGGGTCAGCACGAGCAGCATCTTGAAGAATTTCTTCAATCATAACTTTAGTACGCCCGTATGGATTCGTTGCACTTAAAGGATAATTCTCAACATAAGGGATTGGGTTATGCTCTCCATAAACGGTAGCGGATGAACTAAAGACCAAATTAAAGACCTTGTACTTCTCCATCACATTAAAAAGCACGAGAGAACAGGTGATGTTGTTGTAGTAATAAGAAAGCGGAATACAGGAGGATTCTCCGACGGCTTTTAAAGCAGCAAAATGAATAACTGCATCAATGTTATGACGTTTAAAGACCGCACTCAATGCGTCTTCATCTAGTAAGTTAACAGGATAAAAGAGTGGTTTTTTACCTGTAATTTGATCAATTCGATTGAGCACTTCTGTATTTGAATTACATAAATTATCAACAATAATAACGTGCAGTCCTTGCTCTAAAAGAGAAACACAAACATGGCTCCCTATAAAACCCATTCCTCCTGTTACTAAAATCGTTTTCATTTCATACCCACTTGTTTTAAATAAAAAGAAAAGGGGATAATGTTATCACCCCCTTGATCTTAAAGCCTTACAAGCTCAATATACTTTGTGCAATGTAGTCAATTTGTCTTTCTTGCATACCTGCAATATTAATACGTCCACCACCCACTAAATAGATAGCGTACTTTTCTCTTAGAATTTTTTCTTCTTCAGGTGTCATTCCAAGCACTGAAAACATACCTTTATGCTGAGCAATAAAATCATAGTGAGATGAACCGCTTTTGCCTCTTAAGGTTGCCACAAGCTTATGCCTTAGCCCCTCAATGCGTAAACGCATTGATTCAACTTCAGCTAACCAATTCGCTTTAAGCATGTCATCATTCAGTATTATTTCAACCAATGCAGCACCATGATCAGGTGGCATTGTATAAGAGCTGCGTGCTGCTTCTACTATTCGTGTTTTCACACGATTACTCTGCTCTAGCGTTTTTGCAGCAACAACAGCAATTCCTGTACGTTCACGATACAATCCAAAATGCTTTGAACAAGACCCTGTTAAGACATAGGATTCCACACGCTCCGCTAAATAACGAAAGCCCCGCACATCTTCCTCCATTCCATCACCAAAGCCTTGATAAGCGATATCAATAAACGGAAGAAAACCTTGCTTGATTGACATATCCGTGACCCTTTCCCAGCCCTCAAAAGGAAGATCCGCACCTGTCGGGTTATGACAGCAACCATGTAATAGAACCGCGTCGTTCGCTCCCGCATCTTGCAAACATGTCATCATAGCGTCAGTTTGAACACGCTTTGTTTCTGGGTCGAAATACGGAAAGTAGCGTACTTTTAAGCCCGCCGTTTTCATAATAGGCGCATGATTTGCGTAGCTTAAATCACTCAACCAAACCGTTGCATCCGGTGTGGATGCCTTAATCACATCGGCCAACATTCTCAATGCACCACTTGCACCCGGTGTTTGTATGCCAACAGCTCTTTGTTTACTTGAACTGTCGCCTAGCATTAAATCAATCATAACCTGATTAAATGCCTCATTACCCGCAAGCCCAATATACGCTTTGGTCGATTGCTCCTGCAAAAGCCGCTTTTCCGCAATCTTAATCGCCTCCATAACGGGTGTTATACCTTGATCATCACGATAAACACCAATACCTAGATCCACTTTATTTGGATTGGTATCCTGTCTACACGCTGTTGACAATGATAAAATAGGGTCTTTAGCCGCTTCTTTTAAGTTTTCTAAAATCATAATTTTTTCCTAACCACCATCCTAATGAATCTCAATGACTGTGTATCAATGACTTTGTTTTTCAATCTGATTTTTATACCATTGGCACACAGCACACCAAAGCAAATCAAAATAATGCCTAATGAAGAAGCCATAGTAAGAGGCTCAGACAAAAGAGGGATAGCCGCTAATGTCGCGATAACGGGCGTTAAAGACCCGATTGCCGCCGTACTTTCTGCTCCAATTCGATTAATCGCAAAACCATAAGTAAACCCAGTGAGCAATCCGACCAAAACAGCTTGTACAATAAATTGCCCAAATAACATGTTTGCCGTCACGAAACTCATACCAGACTCAACAAAACCAAAAGCATAAAAAAGTAAGAGCAATACCGTTGAAACAAGACCTAATATGGCTGTATCAGTGAGCGCAGGCAGACCCGCCACTCTCAAACAAATGCTAAACACTGCCCAACAAAAACACGCAGCTAAGAAGCTGTCGTTAAAAACCGCCTTCATTACGAAACCATTCTGAAACAGATACAAACACTGCCTTTTGTTAAAGACATCCACCGTAACTTTGCCATTCGTACTATTAAAACAGACGCACCACTGCCTCTTTAACAGTCTAGAATGTAAAAAACTCTCCACTCTGTATGGAATACAATACAATACAGTGCAAAAAAGCGAGGTCTATTAGCCTACAGTAACAGTTTATTCGCACTGAACAATTCCATTTTCAATCTAGGGTGATTATAGTTATTACTAGAACGAATCGTTTGATCTATAGAAGCCTTAGACAGCATCTAACTGTGTGTTTTTATTCAGAAGCACTCTTTTTCCGATTTTAATTATTTATATTGATAAAAATAGAGGACACATAACATGGCGGCAGCATTTGGTACCGTTTTCATGCCTGAAATGGCAATCTCTTGGTTTGATGGATCTCGTTGGAGCTCATCAGAGATGGTCCCAAGTAACTCAATCAGCTTACATCCTGGCGCGCATGTCTTGCATTACTCCAGTACATGCTTTGAAGGGTTGAAGGCATTCCAACATAAAGATGGTTCTGTGCACCTTTTCCGTATGGATAAAAACATTGCACGTTTAGCACAAAGCAGTCGTTTGCTGTATTTACCAGAACTAAACGAAAAAATGGTTTCCGATATGATTAAGGAAACGGTTGCACGCTTTGCTAACGAAGTGCCAGCACCTCCAGGTTCTTTATACATTCGCCCAACGCATTTCGGTACAGAAGCCGCTATCGGCAAAGCAGCAGTAGCATCAAGCGAATCATGCTTTTTTGTTTTAACCTCTCCTGTTGGCGACTACTTCTCTGGTGGTGACAAAATGTTGCGCCTGTTATTAGAAGATGAAGGCATGCGTTGCGCACCGCATATGGGAATGATCAAAAGCGGTGGTAACTACGCCAGCGCCTTAGGTCCTATCAGTCGTGCTCGTGATGACGTTAATGCAGATCAAATTCTTTTCTGTCCTAATGGAGACGTTCAAGAGACAGGCGCAGCGAACTTCCTGTTAATTGACGGTAACGAAATCATTACCAAAGCATTAGATGAAAGCTTCCTCCATGGCGTAACACGTGATTCTTTACTAACTCTTGCTAAAGACATGGGTATGACCGTATCTGAACGCAACATTAGCGTCGATGAATTACTTGAACGTGCAGCCAAACCTGGCTGTGAAGCGGCGTTATCGGGTACAGCCGCCGTTCTTGCACCTGTTGGAACCTTTATCTACAAAGGCAAAGAACACACTGTAGGCGAAGGCAGCATAGGTAAAACGACGTTGAAACTTCGCTCTACACTGAACAATATCCAATGGGGTCATGCAGAAGACACTCACGGTTGGTTAACACGCGTTAACTAATCAACATAATCTGCTCATAATTCGATTAGAAATAGCCTCAATTCAATACAAATCACTTTAGATGAAGCATATTGAATTGAGGCTTTTTAATATCATGGCATTGGCAGCACCGACACCATTAATTAACCGAATGCGTACTACTCTTTTTTACCACTTAATTCCGCTAATTTATTCTCCATCTGCTGATGACATTGCTCCATAAGCATAGTAACCTCTTCAAGACTCATATTTTTGGTCGATATCGGAGGTAACATCTCTACTTTAACCGTGCCATTATTCCAACGACTCAGTTTTATCTGATTGTGAGTATTACTGCACACCACGGGTACAACAGGCAATCCAGCCTGAACCGCGGCATGAAAAGCCCCAGCTTTGAACGGCAATAACCCTCTCCCTCGACTGCGAGTCCCTTCTGGAAACATCCAAATAGACAAATGACTAGAGTTCATCTGATCAACAATTTGATCAATGGTTGCAATGGCTTTTTGACGGTTATTGCGATTAATCAAGATGTTGCCACTCGCCCAGTACAAAAGCCCAAAAAGAGGAATCCAAATAATGCTTTTTTTGCCAACCGTTACCGTTTTTTTAGGAAATACAGATGGAAAGATAAACAAATCCATATTATTTTGATGATTTGCGACGTACACAGCTTGCCCAACTGATCCTGCATTATCTGATACGGTAGGCTGAACTTGTATTCCCAATACTCGACTGGCGAACGTAAATGCATGTGTTATATAGTAAACTTTATTAAAAGACGATGAAAAAAACAGAAAAAAGATCAACCCAAAGCAAGTAATAAAAAGAAGTAAGAAGAGAAGAAATAGAGAGCGGGTTAAAAGTAAAAAAATGCCCAAAACAAATTGCATATAAAGCCCTTTTTCAAATGATTGCACTTATTATGTGAATTCAAGAAGAGATAAAACAGAGCATATTAAAGCAAAAAACACGATAAAGCAGTGACTATATTAAACAACGTATAAAACATTAACCCCTTAAAAAAGGTGAATGTCTTATCACTCACCTAGAACAAAAATCATTTACCCCACCATTTTGAACTGTCTGTATTAAACTCCGCCACCCATTTACCAAAATCTAATGCCGGAAGAGGCTTGGAGAAATAATACCCTTGAATCGTATCGCATTCATACGACTCTAGAATACCAAGACCAACTTGATTTTCCATGCCTTCAGCCGTCACAGTAAAACCAAAGCCGTGAGACAATTGAACCGTTGCACTGACAATTAACGCATCATTTTTATTCGTATCAATATCTTTCACAAAGGTACGATCAATTTTCACTTCGTCAACAGGTAAATCACGCAAGTACGCAAGGGAAGATTGCCCTGTTCCAAAATCATCTATAGACAGTTTACAACCTAATTTCTTCAGTTCTCCTAAAACACAAATGACGGTATCCGTATCGGCCATTACAGCACTCTCTGTGACCTCCAAAGCAAGCACACTAGCGTCCAATTCGAACTTATCAAGCAATGCCTGAATTTGACTAGGCAAACTTTTTTCCTGTAAGTCATGAGCGGACAAGTTAATGGCTACCTGCATTCTTATGCCGTTCTCTCGCCAAATAACCTGTTGTTCCAGCACTTTTTGAATAACCCATTGAGTCAGTACTTTAATATTACCGGACTGCTCAACTAAGCGAATAAATTCGTCTGGAGGAATAAAACCTAAGGCTGGATGTACCCAACGGATAAGCGCTTCTGAAGCAATACATTGACGCTTAGATAAGTTCACTTTAGGCTGGTAGACCATGAACAATTGACCCGTTTCAAGCGCTTCGGGCAAATCTCGGATAATGGTCAGTTCTCTTTGATGGCTTTCATCCTGACCCATTTCATAAATAGCAACGCCGTTAGACGTTTCTTTCGCCAAATTCGTCGCGATATCAATGCGACGCATGACTTTATTCACATCATTCGAAGTATACGCAAAAGGCAACACGCCGATACTAAGTTGTAAATTAATACTTGAACCGGATAGATGAAACTGACCACTACATGAATCAACCAAGGACTTTATTTCGTCTTCAGAAAAACATTCTGGATGAATGATTAAAAACTCATCACCACCTAAGCGAGCCAATTGGTCGCACTCGCCAGAGACTTCACTCAGTCTTTGAGCAAATAGCTTCAACAAAAGATCGCCATTTTCAAAACCCATCATATTATTGATGTCTTTAAAATGCCGAATATTAATCAATATTAGACTGCCTGTATCTCTCGGTAAGTATTCCGACAAGTATTTCTCTACGGCAGATCGATTGTAAAGGCCCGTAAGCAAATCATGTGATGCCCGATAGGTTAATTCTTCCTCACGCTTTACAATATCGTTTTGCATAGCGATCATTGTTCCAGATAAGACCCCAAACTCTCCATTTACATTAGGTGCTTTATTTTTTTCGCCTCGACCAATCTGCTTTGCGAACTCAACCAAAGATTGAATGGGCCTCACCATTGATTTTGCCGCAAACCAAGCAGATAAAATGGCCAAACTCAGAGTGATAGCAAAAATAGTAATCAGTTGATTACGCGCACTCTGATAATTTTCTAACCAAGGGTGAAAAGGTAAATGCAGAACAGCCCATTGGCTATCCATATTAAGTTTTACAGAGTTAGACAAGTACGCTTCATCATTCGTAAACAGAGGGGTCTTTATCAATGAATCTAGATCGGTCAATGCTGAAAACAATGGTACTCTATCGGCTTCAGGTAACGTTGAAACAACTTGAGCCATATCGCTTCTATTTTTATTTAAAAAGCTGATATCCAAATTTGTAACATTTTTAACTTTATTCGCTAACGCTTCATTTAATAGAAACCCCATTCCAACCCAAGCAATAACATTAGGTGCTCGAACAGGCACAAAGACCATTTGATACGTCCGTGATTCGATTTCAACAATGTTAACAATACTGCGCCGACCACTTCGACGAGCTAATAAAATGATGCTTTGAAATTGTTTTTCCTCAATAACATCTCTTGTTGATGTTAGTAATTCACCACGGGGGGACAAGAGTAAGGAAACATCTGCGTTGATTCGTCCTCCATGATTATTCAATACAGATTGAATAGTATCGTTTTCACGTGTTGCTACTGCTTGTTTAAAGCCAAAATCCGACGCTAATATACGAACACTGGTAATTAACTGAGACGCCCTCTCATCTAATGTAAGCTCAAAAACATTACTTGCTACTTGTAGCGTTTGAATTCCTTGTTCTAGATTGCCTCGCTTCATGGAGTCCAAAACAGCAATCGCCGACCCTAATTGAACTAAAGTCAGCAATCCAATAAATAACGCGATCAGCTTAGAACGAAAACTCACCAGCATAAAATCTCCAACAGAATGCATCCTTGATTTTAATAGGCGTATTCATCTTCAAACTCATCCTCTTCAAATTCCTCGATGATAGATAAGTTAACATTAAGAGAAACATCATTACTGGATGTAGCCACCATTTGAGGTTCAACGGCCTCTCCTTGTAAAGGATGCCATACCTTCACATTAAATGACGTCTCTGGTAGCGAAGAAAATTGCACCTGCCCATTCTCATCTGTCACCATAAAATAACGACTATCTGTCACATAAATGTGAGACTGCATTGCATCATGAATATTGCATCCTAAAGCAACAACACCCGCTTCATTAAATATAACAGGGTCATGAGCCTGCCCAGAAAATAATTTCAGCTCGAATGTTTTAATCGGTGAGAATGAATACACGTGATGACGTGTCTTATCATAATTAGGGAAAGTAATACTCGATCCTACGGGGACAGCAAGAACAAATGGCTGAAATTGCCTCATTCTTTGAGCTACTTCAAATGCCTTTGGGCCATCATATGAAGCACTATCAATTAAATAATCGGGATTATAAAGTTCTACAACCGTATTTTTAATGGGCTGCCCATCTTCATTTGAAACAGTGACGGAAAGTGTTGATGCGAGACTGAGACTTGCACATAAAGAGCCAGTCACCATTAAAATAAATGCTTTCGCTTTAACTGATAACACTGATTAAGCTCCTAAATACGTTATTGGTTTATTGATATAATTTATCAATATTGCCCATATAAAATTTAAACCATACTTTCATCTTACTCACAGGTTAAGTGCCATCAAGTACACAGTTTACATTTATCTAGATTACACAAAAAACATAGGTAAAGGTGAATAAATTGAACGGCACTTCATTATTTTAATACAGGAGCCTGTCAATGTAACTCTTACTCAGAAGTACTTTTCACTCGTTTCCTTATTTTATGCATAATTACAGACTATTTTTCATAATGGTCAACAAATTACGCCAACGAGCTTTACCTCACACGAAAACTCCGCTTGTATTATCGCCCCCTTGTGAGCAAGGTTTGAGAATAATGCCTTGACTTGTATCGTATTCAAACCCAACATAACTAAAGTTTAAATTAAAAACTTTAGTTATGTTGGGTTTGATAGTATGACAGAACAAGAAGAATGCGTTCTCACTGCCGTTAAACAGTCCCCTCTCGCAACACAGCAAGAACTGGCTGATAACTTGAACATGAGCAGAGAGTCCATTGCTGGTCATATTATGCGTTTGATACGTGCAGGGCATATATTAGGCAAGGGTTACATTATTCCTCAGCAAGACACTCTCTTGATTATTGGTGGCTGTAACCTTGATATAAATGGTTCTTCATTAAGTCGTATGAAGCGCAATGACTCTAACCCAGGAAGCATTCAACAAAGTGCTGGTGGTGTTGGCCGTAATATTGCCGAAAATGTTGTTCGTTTGGGCAACCAAATACATTTCTTGTCTATCGTAGGGCAAGACAGTTCGGGGGATTGGTTATTAGAAAAAAACCGTCAATGTGGCATCAATACTCAAGACATTGTTCGACACCCTGATTTTAATACCAGCCGCTATTTATCCATCAACGATGAAAGTGGTCAACTTGTCTCTGCTATTGCTGATATGAAAATCATCGACGCCCTGGATCGCCGACTACTCGAAAATAAAATGCCATTATTACAGTCAACGAAACGCATTTTAGTCGAGGCAAACTTAGCACAAACGACCATTGAATGGTTAGCTGATTTACCCCTAACAGTGGACTTCTATGCGGATGCCGTTTCCGCAACAAAAGCCTCTAGATTACGCCCTCTTCTCTCTAGAATGAGTTTGTTAAAAGTCAACCGAGATGAAGCAAAAGCGCTATTGAACATCCCTGCTTCAGAAGACATAACAGACGAGCAACTAGCCCAAGATTGCATTGATAAAGGCGTCAAAGCCGTTCTATTAAGCCTTGGTAGTGATGGCGTTTTCTTTAAAGATCAAAACAACGCATTAACCATACCTGTTTTTCCAACCACACCTGTCAGTGATACGGGTGCAGGTGATGCGCTTTTTGCGGGCTTTATTCATGCGCAACATAAAGACTGGAACTTACAAGAAAAACTGTCGTTTTCGGTAGCCTGTGCAGGCATTACACTAGAATCCATACACGCTAACGATCCAAATATTTCCGAAAATACGGTTCTGCAATGGATGAAGAGCAAACAAACTCAATAATTTTATACACGCAACTTATAACCCTTTATTTTTCTTTAAATCGACACTCTTAAATTGGATGAACCAAAATGAATAAATTTCTTGATATTAGCACTGAAGTCGCTGAGGCATTAGCGAATAATAAGCCTGTTGTTGCATTAGAAAGCACCATTATTTCACATGGTATGCCTTGGCCTCAAAATGCTGAAACGGCAAAAAAAGTAGAGCAAGTAATAAGGGATAATGGCGCGGTACCTGCCACTATTGCGATTATTGATGGGCGTTTAAAAGCAGGACTAAGTCATGAAGAAATTGACACTTTAGGGCAAGCAGGCTTATCTGTTATTAAATGTTCTCGTCGTGACCTGCCTTATGTTATTGCTAAAAAAGAGCATGGAGCAACCACCGTTGCAGCCACTATGATCATTGCAGCAATGGCGGGGATTAAAATCTTTGCAACGGGAGGCATTGGTGGTGTCCATCGTGGCGCTCAAAACACCTTTGATATTTCAGCGGATTTACAAGAACTAGCAAAAACCAACGTTGCAGTTGTCTGCGCGGGTGCAAAATCCATCTTAGATTTAGCCCTTACCCGTGAATATTTAGAAACTCAAGGTGTGCCCGTTCTTGGTTATAACACTGACTCTTTACCTGCATTTTATACTCGTGACAGTGATCACACTGTAGATTACAACCTAACAGATGCACTTCAAATATCCGATTTTCTCCAAGCTAAATGGTCTATGTCATTAAACGGCGGTGTTGTAATTGCCAATCCAATACCAGAAGAATACGCTATGGAGAAAGAAATCATCGGCAACGCGATCAACCAAGCACTGAAAGAATTGGACGAGCAAGGAGTTGGTGGGAAAGAATCTACGCCATTTTTATTGGCTCGTGTGGCTGAGTTGACTGGAGGGGACAGCTTAGCAAGTAACATTCAGCTCGTTTTTAACAACGCTCGCCTCGCTTCTGCCATCGCAATTGAAATGAGCAAATAAACACAAAATATACAATAGCGTAATAGACAATTAATCATCGCCTATTACGCTATCCAATAGGTATCTTGCCAATAATCTTGTTGTGCAGGTTCTAGAAAGCTCCAAGCAACAAAACGACTGACTTTCTTCCCCTGCGCCATATCAATGGTTCTTACTTGAACTGCGCCTATTTTTTTCAATTCTCTGTAGAGAGCAGGTAAACGGCTTTGTTTTGCAACTAAAGACGTAAACCAATAGCAACGATCATGATAGCGTTTACTTTCTTTAATCATGCGGCAAATAAACGCTTCTTCACCACCATCACACCATAGTTCATCTGATTGCCCTCCAAAATTCAACGTCGATGTTTTTGTACCTTTAACACCTTTCCATTTTCGCTCTGACTCGGTTTTCATTGCCGATTCTGACGTATGAAAGGGTGGATTACATAAGGTCACATCAAACCGATCTTTCTCTCCCCAAACCCCATCAAACAAGGCACTTCTTTCATTTTGTAGACGGATTTGAATATGACTGGATAAACTAGGGTTTGATTTAACAATCGCTTTGGCGGCGTCAACGGCTGTTGCATTGATGTCTGACCCAATGAACTTCCAGCCATACTCCCGCGTTCCTATTATTGGATACACGCAATTAGCGCCAACCCCCACATCCAATGCCTGTACCATAGAGCCACGAGGTATCACGCCATTGTTAGAATAGGCCAATAGATCCGCTAAATAATGGATGTAGTCGGCTCTGCCAGGAATAGGCGGACACAAAAAACCAGAAGGAATATCCCAATAAAAAACGCCGTAAAAATGGCTTAATAAAGCTTTGTTTAACGTTTTTACGGCTTTCGGGTCGGCAAAGTCAATGGATTCATTACCATAGGCATTTTTTGCGACGTATTGAGTAAGCTCGGAACACGAATCAGCTAATAGTGCAAAATCATAACGCATTTTATGTGGGTTTCTTGGATGCAACTCCAACTTATTATTCCTTAACGACGCTTTTTCTGTCACACGCTTTAAGGATTTACTTTGCTTTTTTTTCCCATCAAAAGATCGGCTAACTTTATTCATCGACGATGTCATAATCCAACTTGGCAGGTAATCTAAAAGGTTCGCTAACGTAAAATAGAAGTAACTTAATAAAGCTTAGGCTTTTATAAAAACATCACAGAACCTATATGGTAATAAAAAAGGGAAACACAGATAAACCCGCAACAAATACGATCGCAACCAAAGTAACAGCAAACTCTACAGGATTTTCTTTTAAGTAAGCGGCCATAGCTGGCCCAAAAGGCAACTTTTGCTCTTTAAAATACTGCTGCCTTGCAATTTGGTCTTGCACGATAAGCGCTCTTGCAGATTCAAAATCGGCATTATTACGCACCCAGATAGCAGCAAGAGAAATTTGCCACCGCCCTGCGGAGGTCTCATAAAAATCAATGTCATTGTCTATTAATATTTGCCGTATTGTTGCCGCTTCTTCTTCAGGTACGTATTTCAAAGCAAACACTAACTTAGCCATAAAAATCCACACAATTCGTCATTAAATGAAATTATGCGTCATTATGACGACCCATTACGACAATGCAACCTTTCCTTTAGAGCGACGCGAATTTTCAAACCATTCTAAGAACACTGTTTCTTCTAATGGTCGGCTAGAATAATCTAAACCAGAATAACCCGTACCACAGTCATTATCCAATAGATTAACGCCACATGCCTCTAAACGATAAAATAGATCTAAAGCCATAAGAATCCGATCCCCAACGTAACAACGCTTCTATTTTTGGAACAGATCCATCCCGTACAGCCATAATGGGCTTCATTTCGTCGTTATTAATGACGGATTTTAAACCTAGAAAATCAAAATAAGACGCTATTTTTTTAGTATCACCAAGGATACTGATCCAACGTTAAAGCCAAATTTTGTTAGTAATGATTCATTCAATAGTACTGAATCTTCTATTAGATACATACGGTCATCCACATTCACTTCAATAACACTGCCATCATAGGGTATTTGGAGAACGTATTTCATAAACAATGCGTTGCCCGATGTTCTCAAATGCCCAAAACCCGTTACATCACCCGCTGTTGCGATATAGCCTTTTTCAGAATGCGGCGTAAGTGTCCAAATTCGTTTTTGCTTTTCGCCATCATTAAAAATAAACGATTCATCTAGCGTGCCAATGCCATCTTTCCATGAAGCCTTGAGATCCGCTGTAAAATAACGGATTACTTCCCCTCCTCGATTTTTAACCATACCATGCGCTATAAGGTCTCCATCAAAAAAATCGGCAACAACCAATTTTGGTTCATTCGCTGAATACGTTTCCACAGACGTCGATGAGCAGGAAATTAGCAACAAAGACAATAAGCTAGCAACGCCATATAGGCTTACTTTTTTTATGGCACTCATGATCAAACCTTTTTATTTTGTAATAAAGAATCTGTGTATTATGAAAGGGGAGTTTCATAACGATAATGGATATCAACTGTTAGATAATCCCCATTCTTTTCAGAGATGTTGCCTCTACCTAAATACCGTTGTAAATTTTTGGATTCGTTGTCGTAAACCAAATAAATAGGATCAACAACCAAACGAAAAAACCACGAATTAGGGGAAAGCAATAAACAAATAGCACTCACACTGCTATCACTGTCTTTGCAGTCAGTTTTTACAATTCGAAAAGGAACCGTTATTTGACGGGTCGGTGCCAGAAAAGCCACCTTCATCGTCTCTCCTTTTATTAGTTTATCCCAGTGAGCACGAACATAATGGTCAAATCCTGCATCGACGATTAAACGGTTCGTCACCTCTATGGGTTTGGTTTTCTCTTTTTGGCCATAGGATGCTTTGTAAGTGACCGATAAATTGTCTTTATCCACGGCTTTTACTTTAATGACTTCGCCATTTCGTTGATTCATTTGATCAAAATCAGGCGCTAACAATGAGTGCACATAATGAATGGTTTTTTCGGCAAATATGTTTCCTGTCGCCTCACGGTAAGTGACCAAGTGCGTGTATTCAGACGGTTTTCTGTGCGTTTCCGTATAAAGTAATTCTCCTGTTTTTATGTGAAAGGCCTCTCCTATAGCCACACCGGATGCCATATCAACGGCAGTAAAGCCTAAACTAGAAGCAGCCACCAGCCCTATAGATGCGAGATGTTTAAGTACAATCATAAAAACACCGTATAAATTAAAATATGAATTATTGTCGACATTGGTGCAACTAGGCCGTCCTTTAAATGCTCTTCAAATACTCAGAACCAACTGAATCAAACGGTGTTTACACTCAATAGCCCGTATTTTTCCGCAATAAATAAACCTGTTGGAAGGAGCGCACTCCAAATCAGTCCAATAGCCACCAGCATTATCCACATGGGCTCAATTGAAGAGGAATCAGATAAGAACAATCCGCCATAATAACTAACAGGGACCGCAAACAACCCCACTAACAAAGCAAGTTTCCATCGCCCATGCAACCAAAAAAGCCCGTGTACTAATGTTGTTGAAAAAGCCAACCACAAACACATCATCCAAATAGGAATAACCGAAATAGAATCATTCCACAGAATCGCACCAGAGAATTGAATCAAACCAAATGACTGCAACACACTGTCAATAACAATACCAATAAGGGTAAACCCAGTGATTAACCACCATTCACGCGTGTCTCGAACCATAAAAAGAGAATGAATTATCAATAATATTAAAACCGAAATAGAAGAAACAACATCGGTTGTTGTGACGCAAACAAACCAAATAATTTGAAATAAAATAGCATTAATGATGTTCAAACCTGTTGTGCCTACCTTCACATTGCGCTTAAACGTGACTGCCTTCTCTTTTTTTGATCGTTGCGTCATGGCTTAAACCTCCTATTAAATGCCTCTACGCTCTTTTTTATCACTTAACGGCGGTGCGTTAACGATTGGCTTGAAAACGAAACTCAGGTTTAGCGAAAACAAACTGCCCGGTACTAATCGCTCTCTCACGAAAACCACCTTCGCAATAGCACAGATAAAACTCCCACATACGGCAAAACACATCATCAAAACCCATTTCACGAACATGATGCTTTTTCTGCATAAAAGCCTGCCGCCAATCGGCTAATGTATCAGCGTAATGCTCCGTAATATCCTCAATAGCAACCATTTGCATATTCGTATTTTTAGAGACGTTATTAGCAATCACTTCATTTGACGGCAAACATCCTCCTGGGAATATGTATCTCTGAATAAAATCTACAGACTTTTTCGCATAATGATAACGTTGATCTGCAATGGTAATGGCTTGAATCAGCATCAAACCGTCCTCTTTTAACAACGAGCTGCACATACGGAAATAGCTTTCATAAAATTTGTGGCCCACCGCTTCGATCATTTCTATTGAGACGAGCTTGCTGTATTGACCGGTTAAATCACGATAATCATCCAATAGCAATGTCACCTGTGCCGATAAACCTTCCGTTTCAACTCGCTGTTTGGCAAAGCCATATTGCTCTTGTGAAATCGTTGTTGTCGTTACCTTACAACCATAATATTTCGCAGCATGTACCGCTAATCCGCCCCATCCAGTGCCAATTTCAAGCAAATGATCTTCTGAATTTAACTCAAGTTTTTGACATATTCGATCCAATTTATAGAAAGAGGCCTCTTCAAGCGTGGCTTTCTTATTTGGGTAGATAGCGGAGGAATACATCATGCTAGGATCAAGAAACAAAGAGAAGAAATCATTCCCTAGATCATAATGAGCCGCAATGTTCTTTCGAGAACCTTTCTGTGTGTTTGCGTTCACTAAATGCGCGATCTTGCTCCCAAGGCGATTCAATAGAGGCTTGTCGCCATCCATTTTATTAATCAAATCAAGATTTTTGACCATCAGTTGAATCACTGCCACCAAATCAGGCGTGGTCCAACGATTTAACATAAATGCTTCTCCAGCACCAATACTAGCATTGACAAATAAATCCCAATAAACCGCTCGATCATGAATATGAATGTGTGCAATGCAACGGGCGTTCTCTTTTAATTCCCCAAAGTGAAACACTCTTTCATCCGCTTCCCCTGCTTCATGAAAGTGCTCTTCAATAATTAAGTGACCAACTTGCAGTTTTTTGAGAGCGTTCAACACAAATTTCTTTGCCATTTTATCGAAGAAACTTACAGGCCTTCTTTCATTAACCTTTTGACTGGCTATACTTCCTGAATCCATCGTTGCTGTCCTCTCTATTTCTTTTGTTTTGTCGATTGCGGTTCAGATGATTTTTTAGGGTGATCTTGTAAAGGCACACCTTTTACAAAGAGCGCCAAAGCCTGCCAATAGATACGCCACACCACTTTGATTGTCATAAACGGATAATTAAGCAAAATTCGCCTCAAGCTTTTGGTGGATATTTCTTCACGCTCTAAACACAAGGTTGCATCAAACACCACGGCCTCTTTTTCTAATTCATTCGTTTTGATTTGTGTTTTATTCTCCATGTGAACCGCAATTTTTTTCTCTGGATAATTACTTCTCCAATCATAAATATGTGTCATAGGATGAAATGGAGAAACGTGCATTTCTTTATTAAATTTAATACGTTGACTAACCGAAGTTGGATCACAATGAAGAACGTATTGGACTTTTTCTCCCCACGGAGTGTTCGTTACTTCCAATACCATGGCGTGTAATATTTCTGATTTATCAAAACAGTAGTACACGGTAATCGGGTTAATGATAAAGCCAAAATAACGCACATTAGTGAGCATTCTGACAGGGCCATCAGGATCAAACCCCAAATACTCCTTGACCTTTTTTCTCACTTCTTTCGCCAAGTCTTTTTTGGGGTCACCTAGGTAATCAGAACGTTTAAAACTGGCTAAGTAGCAGTTTTTTTTAGACCATAGCCTAGATAAGGAAAACACTTTATCGATCTCATCAAGATCCAAATACATCATAAATACATTGTATTCAAACGCATGTTCTTTAGGCGAATAACGACGATGGCGCACCCATCCATGATAAATGCCACTGTTAAAATTAGAAGATGAACCCTTCATCTAAAGTATTTCCTGTAGTGCATTCGCCACTCGGATACCACTCATACAACCATCTTCGTGGAATCCATTACGCCAATACGCCCCACAAAACCACGTCCGTTTCACGCCATTAATATCCGCCCAACGTTGTTGAGCCTTAATCCCATCTAATGTAAACACGGGATGTGCATATTGATATCGGCCTAATATGCAACTTGCATCAATACTAGCCGTATCATTTAAGGTCACGACAAACGTGGCATCACTCTCAATCCCTTGGAGAATATTCATGTTATAGCTCAATGTTGCAGGACGTGTACTGTCCCCCGATAAATGATAATTCCAGCTCGACCACGCTTTCTTTTTCTTGGGTAAAATAGAATCATCCGTATGTAACACCACTTCATTCATCCGATATGGCATGGCGCCTAATACGTCTTTTTCATCTTCTGTTGCATCATCAAGCAACGCTAGTACTTGATCACTGTGGCAAGCAAAAATAACCTGATCAAACTCTTCACTTAACTGTTCAGTAAAATGAAGACACACACTATTAGAGTGACGTTCAACACGCTGAATTTGGCTATTCAGTTTAATTCTGTCACGAAACCCAGCCGTCAAAGGCGTTAAATAAGCACTGGATCCTCCTTTAATAACGCGCCACTGAGGTCGATTATTTACACTGAGCAGTCCGTGATTTTTAAAAAATCGAACAAAAAACACCAATGGGAATTCCAACATTTCGTCTAATGTTGAAGACCAAATAGCACTCCCCATAGGTATTAAATAATGACTGGCAAAGAGCTTACCGTATTGTTTTTTCTGTAAGTACTCACCCAGTGTTGTTGCTTCATCTAGTAACCCACTGTCTAAATCTTGAATCGCACTTTTATTAAAATCCATAATGTCTTTCAACATCATCAAATAAGACCCGTTGAATACATTACGCCTTTGAGCAAACAGAGTATCCAGATTATTTCCTCCGTACTCTAAGCCAGTTTGCGCACAACTTACACTGAAACTCATCTCGGTGGGCTTGGACTCCACTCGCAAAGAATCCATAAGCTCAATAAAGTGGGGATAAGTCCAGTCGTTATACACAATGAATCCCGTATCGATCGAATAGTCTCTTCCATCGTACTGCACATTTATTGTTGCCGTGTGACCACCTATTCTGTCAGCGGATTCAAATACCGTAATGTCATGCTGTGCATGTAAATAATAGGCGGATGACAAACCTGAAATTCCAGCCCCTATAATGGCTATTTTCACCAATTCCTCCTTATAACAGTTATGTTGCTCACTTTATCAAAGTGCATTCTGTTGCAGTTTTAACCATGATTTAGGAAATTTTCTTGCCATCCATAACATGGCGACCAAACGTTTAGGAAAAGCATACGTTATTTTACGCTTGGCAATAGCATGTAAAATACGCTCAGCAGCTCGTTCAGAGCTCATTAGAAAAGGCATCGAGAACGTATTTTTTTGAGTTAATGGGGTATTCACAAAACCGGGTAGAATACTGGTGACATCAATATTGAGTTTAACCAGATCTATTCTTATGGAATCGAGCCAATACTGTACAGCGGCTTTTGATGCACCATAGCCTTCAGCTTGTGTAAACGGTGCCACAATCGCCAAAGAACTCACACCAATAAGATGCGGGGCCTTCGCTTTTTGTAATAAGGGTAAGCACGCTTGAAGAGAGTGCACCATGCCTAAAAAATTCACCTTAATCATCCTTTCCATAAGACACCAATCAGGTTCCTTGATATCCAAATATTCACAATGTCCTGCGTTTAAAATCACACGATCAAGATGATTTGTTATCTGAGCCAACTCATCGGTTACACGGTCAATTTGCGTTTTATCCGAAACATCAAAAACAACCGCGTAAACATTGGGAAATTGGTCTTCTAATTCTTTCAGTGTAGACGCGTTTCTTGCGCTAACGATGACCTTATTATCTTTAGCCAGTTTTTCTACTAACGCATAGCCAATTCCAGAGCTTCCACCGGTAATCCAAATCGTTTCACTTTTAATAGGAACAGCTTGAGACTTCATTATTTACACTCTCCTATTAATTGGACAATCTTTGCTTCAATTTTTTAACCAAAAAACTCACCACAGGCACATTCTCGTATAACATTTCACCAAGATCATAAATGTCTTCGTGATAATAAATTCGGTTGTTAAATTGAATCTGAGAGACGCCTCGAACCACAATAACTTCTTTAGAAAGCTTAGGGTGCTTGAAATACATGTTCCATTTTATGTATGCACGACCATCGCCAATCAATTCATCCAAATATTCAAAGCGACCACTTTCCACGCTATGACAAACATCTTCCATGTAAGCATAAAGTGCATCGATCCCTCGTACTTCATGCACTGGGTCTTTAAAGTGTATCGAGTCAGTGTAAACCTGCCCTATCTCATTTAGAGGCGGATTTTTCACATCTTTATAAAACAACTTGAAACGTTCAATTAATGCGTGTTGCACATGGATGTCTGTCGAAGTCTGTGTATTTGAGCGGATAACAGTGCGATTTTTTTGAGCATCCAAATTGGAAGTGTCCATATTATTACCTATATTGTTCGACAGACATTTGAAAGTAAGACGGTATAAACTGAGTCTTAGTGTGTATTTCATTCATACGTCACGAATTCACGCTTTGGATCACTTATTATCAGGAGTTTCTTTGATTATCCCTAAAGCACTAAAAGTGACAAATAAGAGTCTTTTGATCGTTTTTACATAGCAAACAAAAAATGCATTCCACTATCGTACGGAAGGTAGTAAACCTGCGTGTGATAAATCTGAAGACAAGAGGTAGAAAAAAGCAAGCGCATTGAAGATAAAAATTAATGAACAGTATGCGATAAAAACCATCGAATAAGCGGCCATGTCCATATTCGATGGCAGCAATAAAAACGGCATTACTGAATGTCACTAAACGCCCTTATTAGCCGAGCTCTTTTTATCCTTGTATTCAACGCCACACTAACAGGCGCTGTTTTTGAGCTCAATCTCATAATTAAGATAATAATCTATATCAACATAATCTTTTTGACCTTCACTAAGGAATTTATCAGCGTACTGTAGGTAGACACCAGACGATAAGAAGAGCTTAAATATATCCATATCAACATGTAAATCGAGCGCCATTTTATGCAAAATTTTAATCGAGACACTAAGAGGTTTGGCTTTTTTGTAAGGTCTATCGGAAGCGGTAAGAGCTTCAAAAATATCCGCGAGTACCAACACTCTTTCAGGAATAGAAAGGCTTTCCCCTGTCAATTGCCTTGGGTACCCCGTTCCAATTAATGTTTCATGATGGGTGGATGCATAACGCGGCACTCTGGATAACTCTTCATGAAAAGGAAGACTATCCAGCATGCGTATCGTACTTATAATATGCTCATTAATCTTGAAACGGTCTTCTTTTGTCAGCGTGCCTCGACTAATGCTTAGGTTATACAACTCGCCTAAATTTGCTTGATGCTCGGGTGGAATCATTTTAATCCCAAGTTTTTCATCAAATACGATTGGTTTGTGGTGTGGAATGAGGTGCTCGGGTTTATCAGACAAGAGTGTTTCCGTTACAGGTAAAGCACTCCCTTCTCCTGTAAGTTTCCTTTCTTCATGTGGTGATAAACCCAATCTATCATCAAAATGTCTTTGCCACGTTATTTCAGATAATAGAGTCAAACGCTTCTGAATGTCTTCTGACATAAATTCACTGCCAACATTCGCCTTTGCAATAAAGGCAAAGTCTTCATTTAATACGTTAAAAGAACGTTCTTTCTCCTCTTTGAATTGAGCCTCTAACTCTGGGTTTAACAACATTTTTTTATAATATTCAATTTCTGCATCTCGCCTTAGAACTTCAAATCTCATACGTATTTCATGGATTCGATTGTAAACCGCTTCTAGTTTTGAGCCTTTATCAACGATATGTTCTGGCGTTGTAATTTTTCCACAGTCATGCAACCAAGCCGCAATTTTAAATTCTCTAACTTCTTCATCATTTTCAAAACGAAAAGCATTAAATGCGGAAGAAGTATCATTAGACGCCGCAGTAGCAAGTAACATTCCCAGCTCTGGCACTCTTTCACAATGACCCGCCGTATAAGGTGACTTATCATCAATGGCTTGCCCTATTAACTCAATAAAAGAATCCATCAATTCTTTCTGTTTCTGTTGATACGATTGTATAGAGTCCGTCATATCCAACATCGAATCATTGAGTTCTTGAATCTCAATAATACGAGAGTCTTTGAACTTAACATCTTTGTACTGACGGCGCTTAATTTTTGCACTTTCTTTCGCAAGACTCTTAATAGGTTCAACAATAGGGGAGGCAAAAAACCAGCACAGCGGGAATAGAATGATCATCAACAGAGCGGTTACAAAGATTGAAATTTGCAATTTTTCATATGTTTTTTTAAATAAAGAATCTTGAGAAATTAATAAAGCAAAGTATTCCTCATGTCGATTTAATTTACTAATAAAAAGATACGATATTTTACCATCAATTTTCACTTTCAGTAATTGATTGTAATTTTCAGGGTCGTCTACAAAATCAAGTAATTCTTTATAGGGAAGTACACCAACATAATTTTTAGATTCAGATAACAACCACTTTTTAGTTAACACTTGCCTTTGTTCTGGCGTAATATGGTCGATTGCTAGATTTATAATATCAAGCAGTTCACTTTTTTCTTTAGAGACTAAAAAATGTAAATCTGCAGATAATGTCGCTCTGTCACTTTCAATGTTAGTATGGTATTTCAGATCATCAATAAAATATTGTTTCGCGGTATATTGCAGTACATAATTATTATCAATTCCTGAAAAGTACTCTCCATCATGTACCTTTTTTAAGACATCTATTGTTGATGGAACCTCAACAATGTTGATTTTTGGGTAGTGCTCTTTGATGATTTTTATAATTGACCAGCCAGCAGGGATTGCAACGGTTTTACCATTTAATTGATCTAAGGATTTGAGCTCTTCCACTCCCGATTGAGTCACCATAGAAAATGGCGCTTTTAGAAATGGCTTACTAATCAGACCTAATCTTTGATTCGTTTCATTATTGTAAGCCGCACTGAGTATGTTTAACTTATCTTCATTAAACAAGCCGACCAGTTCAGACCAACTAAAACCATTAATAAAATTAATTTTTAACCCTGTCGACTCACCTATCAATTTCATCACATCAACGCTATAACCAGATGGTTTTCCCGAGGCAGAAAAATCCAGTGGAGCCCAATCCAACTCGTTAGATACAGACACAATATTAAGTTTGTCAATCAGCTCTCTTTGTCTTTGAGATAGGGTTAATGATGGCGATTTAGGTATATCAATGGGCTTCTCTTTTTTTCGTAAATTAGACGCGATTAATTGGCCTTCCTTTTGAAAGACAAACATTTCAGCATTTAATTCTGGATCATTAAAATCTTCATGTAATAAGTATTCCGATATGGACTCTAGCGCAATATCGATAGCAACAACGGTGTTATTAGAATACGGTATTTTTAACGAGTACGTTTGCCCAGGGGATTGTAAGTGCTGAAATAAATACGGGGGACTTTTATAAATACTCTGTGATGTGGCGTTAGAAAACCAAAATCGATTCACAGGGTTGTATTCTGTAGACTCTATAATCTCATTACTCGCCGTTAAGTGTTGATCGTAAAACGTCGTCTTTTTCAGCTTTTCATTGTTTTCATCATAGATTTCAATCGTTACCCATCTGTCGCTTGAAGAGGCCTTCATTTGACTGCGCACAATGGGGCTTGATTCTAAATTGATAACTTCAAAGAAACTGCCGCTGTCATCGGCAATGTATATACCGTATAAATTATTATTTGATTGGAAAATTTTAATTATTTCAGAAAATTCACTGCTGTGAGAAAAATAGTTTTTTATCTCAGGGTCTCTGACTAATTTTTCAAGCGTTTCCTCAATATTCTTATTTTTTGTGGATAAATTTTCAGAGGTATTTTTAGTCGTCATACTAAAAATACGAGACGTGTATTCTAATGCCATTGTAGAGCTAAAATGACTCTGTAAGAGAATTGCCACGGTGGCGGTAATGAGGATAGAAAAAATAAAAATACTAACAACGGCGGCTTTAACTTTAATATTAAACCTGTTCTTTACCTTACTAATAACGGACATATCTATCTCATTGGCTAGGTTAGTACATAATTACCGAAGATTATAAGAGTATTTTTACTGTTTCACCATTACAAATGGTTACATAACGAGCTCTCCCCCACAAACCTAAGGAAACTGCGATTAAGAAGTCTCAGTACATTAAACACATTTCATTCGAACAAAAAAAGCACAAAATGCCACTCATTTTTGTACTTTTCGCTACTTAATAAGCCGATTTAACGTTATTTAGTTCGTTTTGAACGGATTACCCCTTGCTGCTCGTAGCATCGGCTTCATTCTACACTTATTAGCTAAGGCAAACAGCATCGCCAGTTTGTTGTCGTTTTTAACCAGACCTCTATAAATTACTTTTCTAAAACCAAACTGACGCTTTATAATCCGAAATGGGTGTTCTACTTTTACTCGAATACTGGCTTTAATGCCTTCCGCTCGGATCGACAGCGCATTTATTCTCGGGTGTTTCTTTAAAAGACGTACCTTACTTGGCCTCTCAGTAAATTAGCCAGTCGGTTTTGATGTCTTTTAGCTCTTCTTATTTTTGCGCACCTCGATACGAGAAAGGAAAATTTCTTTCCGTGTTTTTCGACGTTTGTGGTTAAACTCGCTGTCGACAAAAGTGAGTTGATGTGACATAACTAAGACTTGAAGAGGTAAACAGGAGTTTTTCATGTTAGGGACTTATTCGCCTATTCCCTAAATCAAACACATGTTTCAAGCAGTTTGTTATATGAATTAAATAGCGCTAGAAACAAATAGTATACTACTATCCTAACGAATGATTTTCTTATTAAAATAATCAATACCGCTGAAACGTATGAAATCACCTAAACTTCTTACCTGACCTAAGCCATAGGCACTGCCAAGCATTCCATCACCATAAAACAAACGATTCACTCTTTCCTGTGATCGTTGTTTTAATTGGGCATGCTTCAAGCGCCTCTTATCACGAACACTTTCATGCCAATGTTGATTGGTATAAGACACGCCACTTTCCTTATAGTGGTGATACAAAGGTATCCATGTAGGGTGATAAATATCCCATCCTCTTGTGTAAGCTCTCACACTTAGACTTTGCTCTTCTCCATGAAAATACAAATAAGGATCATAAGGGATTTCCTCAATGAACGCGGATTTTGTAAAAATAAAACCAGCTGCGATATGACAGCCATTAACAGGTTCAGTTGTTTTTACATGACCTGCCCGAAACCTTAGAACAGCGCAGTCGTCCGTTAGCGATGTATCAGGGTGAGGTCGTAGCTCCATAACGAATTCACCAGTAGGCTTTGTAAAAACAGGCTGTTCATCAGCATCAAAACAAAAAGCATAAGGATATACAGACAAAATAGGTTTTGCAGATTTTTCCAATATTTTCGTATATTGTGTTAATAAGTTGTCATCCCATCCTTGCTCAAAATAAGTATGGGAATCGATTTGTAATAAATACTCTTCGTTATCGAACAAAGAAAAGGCCATATTTCTGGCCCAAGATACCCCAAATGTCTCCATTTTATTAATGTAAACATAGCGAATCTGATCCGCAAAACTCAGAGCATCAATCGCATCTTTTTGAGAAGCATCATTTTGGTCAATAACAGCAAACACTAAGTTCTCAGGTTTTTCCGCTTTTTGATAGCAATCTCTTAAGGTAAAGAAAAGCAATTCATCACAGTATGATGCGATACTCACAAATATTTTCATTCTTATTTCCAAATGCTGCGAAAAATTTTAGGCTAAGAATATCAGAAACCTCCGCCTATAACATACGCCTTATTTTTTGCTGTAAACTTCAGGCGTGCCTCCAACAATAAGACTACCCATTAATTAAAGTTAGGATAATCCAAAAAGGTTCCATAGAATTTGAAATTGTATGTGTTCAGTCACAAGACATTTGCGACGACACTTCAATAAAATGGGATGTCGGCGCTTTCTATAGATATAAAATTCATCCACTATGTTTTTTAAAGAAACCCTACTTTCTCAAAACCTATGAGCAAACAGTCCGCCACAGTATGAACGCGGCATTTATAGGCTAAAACAGTTGCACGAAAGTATCAAGCAATGACCTGAAGCGCTCATCCATTTTAAAAGTCACAACGTACATATAGGAAATATTCTTAAAGGAAAAATTGGAGAACATTCCCACTCACCTCAATCAAATGCCGAGCAATAACAACTTTTTTTGAAAAAATTAAACATTACTCTACTTTTATAATAAATAAAAAACGGACCAGAAAGAGCGTTTCAACCATGACGCTTTCTGAATCTACTTTTCAACGTCTAATTCATTCATCTTTATATTTTAATTTAATAAATGGTATGTATTATTCATCTGCATTAGAGTACTATTTGTTATGTTATAACATAACTACATTTGCACTAAATTTTATTAGCACTAATGCTTGATGGTACAGAATTGAAAAACGAGAGATTATTTGAGCTATAAGCACAACAACCCTCACTTTCAGCACTATCAAGTTATTACCACCTACAACCGAAAATGGAAAAAACTATGATTAAAGCCTTTGTAATAACATTGGCCACGACAATGTTATTTGCGTCACAAGCGTCAATTGCCGCAAGCAAAACCCATCTTAATATATCCTCTCCTTGGGAAGTAAACAGTTATGAACCTTCGGTTTCAGGCTCTGCTTTCTATAGCCTCGGAGTAATGGAAACCTTGGTAGACGCCACCGTCGAGGGCGTCCTTATACCTGGGCTTGCCACGAAATGGGAGATGAGTGATGATGGGCTCAGTTGGCGTTTCAGCATCCGTGAAGGTGTAAGTTTTCATGATGATAGCTTATTAACCGCTAACGTTGCTGCAAATGCCTTACAAAAAGCATTTGACAACCCCGGCATGCTTAAAAAAGCGCCTATTTTGACCATCCATGCTGACCAAAATGATGTTGTGGTCACACTTGATAAACCGTTTTCATCCCTACCTGCACTAATGACTCATAATACTACGGTCATTTCAGCACCATCCTCAATCAATAAAGACGGTGCTCACATTGCAGCCATTGGTACGGGGCCATTTGCAGTAGACACATTCACACCACCACAGGGTTTAAATGTCAAACGATTCGATAACTATTGGGGCGACAAAGCAAAACTGGAAACAGTAAGCTATCTCGCAACAAGCCGCGCTGAAACACGAGCGCTGTTGGCAGAAAGTGGCGATGCCGATTTGGTCTTTTCACTCGACCCTTCAGGCTTTACTCGCCTAGCAAAAGTTGACAGTGTCAAAACCAAAATGACGCCTATTCCTCGCGTAGTCACTCTGAAACTCAATGCGGGACATGCCTTTCTTAATGATCCGCGTGCAAGACGTGCTTTGAGTTTGGCAATGGATCGTATTGGTATTGCTACCGCCATCACACGCTTCCCAGAAGGAAGTGCTACTCAACTTTTCCCACCCGCGTTAGATCAATGGCACAACGAAGCACTTGAGCCTCTATATCAAGATGTCAAAGCAGCTAAAAACTTATTAGCCGAGCTCGGTTGGACACCCGGTGATGATGGAATATTGAATCGCAACGGCGAACGCTTTTCTCTAATATTACGTACCTTCACCGATCGTCCAGAATTACCCTTAATTGCAGCTGCACTGCAAGATCAGTGGCGCACGATTGGTGTAGAACTGAACGTCAGTATTGGCAGTTACTCGGAAATCCCCGCAGGACACAAAGACGGCTCGTTGCATGTTGCCCTTTATGCACGCAACTACGGAATTACACCTGACCCCATCGGCGCAGCGCTGCAAGACTTTGGAGCAGGTGGTGGTGACTGGGGAGCAATGAACTGGGAAAACGCAAATGTCGCTCAAGCGTTAGAAAAAATTGCCACAACCAGTGACCCAGTCGCTCGAAACAAGAACATCGCTACCGTTGTCGAATCAATTCACAACGAGCTTCCTTTGATTCCAGTGGTTTGGTATCAACACATTGTTTCTGTTGCGAAAGATTTACAAGGTTACACAATTGACCCTCTCGAACGAAAATTTCGCTTGGAAGACGTTTTTTGGGATGAGAAATGATTAGATCAATTGGATTTTGGTCCACTCTTGCAGGACGGGCCTCTCAAGCTGTTTTGGTTGCCGTGGTCGTTGGGATAGTAAGCTTTTCAATGATGCAAGCATTGCCAGGTGATGATGCCTATCGCATCGCCGCCGGCCGCTATGGTTATGACATGATGGATGCGGCTTCAGCCGAGGCTGTACGTGAGGAATTGGGGTTAGATCAACCCCAATTCGTACAGTTAATGACATGGTTAGGGTCACTCGCTCAACTGGATTTAGGAACGTCTTCGGTCTCAGGCACTCCTATTATAGAAGAGCTAAAAGTACAACTAGGTTATTCATTGTTGCTTGCTGGTGCGGGCATTATCGCGTCTCTACTGATTGCGATACCTGTAGGTGTCGCCTCTGGACTACGTCCAGGCGGCATTGTGGATCGAATTAGCTTAGGTGCATCCATTATTCTACGAGCGGTGCCCGCTTTTGCATTAGGTATTTTTCTAATGCTCGCCTTAGCCGTGCATCTCAAATTACTCCCAGTAGCAGGCTTTCAAAGCCCAAAATACCTTATATTACCCGCGTTAACACTTGGGTTCGGCCTTGCTGCTGTGTCTAGCCGAGTGGTCCGCGACGCTGTCTGTGAAGCCATGTCGGCGGAATGGCGCTTTTTCTCACGCACCAAAGGACTGTCTTCTTGGCAAACCCTTAGACGCCATGTTTTGCGTAATGCCTCATTACCTGTTGTCGCCTATGTTGGCGTACAGCTCGCTTATGTCATTGAAGGTGTGGTCATTGTAGAGTCTGTCTTTGCCTTTCCTGGTATTGGCCATGCACTGGTTCACGCCATTTTTGGCCGAGATGTCCCTATGGTTCAAGGCACAGCACTGACGCTAGGGCTGCTTTATGTCTTTCTCAACTTAATTATCGATCTTTGTTGTCATGGTATCGACCCTAGAAGGAGGAACTCAGTTTGAGCACTACTCAGATCTTATCCACCTTGCCACAAAAAGGTGGCTTACCCTTCAGCCGTATCCTTGGCTATTGCCTTCTTTTTGGTTTGGCAATATGTGCCGTTATGGGTCCTGATCTCACTGGTATAGACCCTGCCCGCCAATCTTTAATCAATACTCTGCAAGGGCCGAGCTCCGAGCACTGGCTGGGCACAGACCACTTAGGGCGTGACATGTTGACGCGCTTACTCTCTGGTGCGCAATTGTCTCTGTCTCTGGCGGCCTTATCTGTTATCACAGCCGCCATACCGGGCACATTATTGGGCATTCTTGCCACTTGGCATGGAGGCTGGACCGAACGCATGTTGGCGTTATTTGCGGATGCTATCCTTGCTTTGCCCGGTCTGTTGCTTGTATTGATGCTGGCAGCAATTTCACCGGGTTCATGGTGGGCACTCTACGTTGGTTTGTCACTCACACTATGGGTAGAATATTTTCGCTACACACGACAACGTGCTCGCGTTGTGCTCGCTGAACCATCGGTGGAAGCCTCAAAGTTATTAGGGTTTGGTGCCATGCACGTGATTAAGCGTCATTTATTACCTGAGATTGGGCCTGGGTTACTTACCATCGCCGCCTTTGGCGCTGCCACAGCCGTAACCGCTGTAGCGGCACTTGGATTTATCAGTGTTGGCATCCGCCCACCCACCGCTGAGTGGGGCGTTATGATGACTCAGCTGCTTCCCTACTGGCGTGAAGCGCCATTCTTGATTTTTCAGCCCGTTTTCTGTCTTGTATTGACAGTGTTGGCTTTGCATTTATCTGTAAAGGTGAGAAAAGCAACATGAATCACATTACCATAGCCGTTGAAGCACTGTCTGTTTACGCAGGTGCAACGCAACTACTGGGGCCGATTACCTTTAGCCTCCCTACTGGCCGATCGCTGGTGATCATGGGTGAAACAGGAGCCGGTAAAAGTTTGCTTGCACAAGCTATACTCGGCACCCTGCCGGACGGATTACATTCCACTGGTACTATTCACCTCAATGGCCAAAGAATAGACCAACTCAGCCCACAAGAACGATCTCGTTTTTGGGGGCGGGATGTCGCGATTTTACCGCAAGAACCCTGGCGAGCCCTTGATCCTCTGATGTATGCTGCCGCACAAGTCCAAGAGTCCTATCGTTTTGTAGCAGGGCTTACTCGTTCGAATGCTGCTGCTGCCACTCAGTCTGACTTCAACGCATTAGAGCTTCATGGTAATGAGCGCCGTCTCCCTCGCACATTATCGGGAGGAATGGCACAACGGGTTGCCTTTGCCGCCGCCACAGCCGCTGACGCTCCCATATTGATTGCCGACGAGCCAACTAAGGGTCTCGATACTCAACGCAGTGCCAAAATCATTAGTTTACTGACTGAGAAACCGAACCAGGGTGGCGCTCTCATCACCATTACACATGAAGCGTCAGTTGCAAGACAGTTAGGGGGCGACATACTGGTACTAAAGTCTGGAACTCTAATTGAAAGCGGCTCTACCACCGAAGTGCTCAATAATCCGAGCGAGGACTATACGCAACAGTTATTAAATGCCGAACCACGAGCTTGGCCTAAGCAAGCGTCTTCCTCACGCGGTGATCTACTTCTCAATGCTGAAAACCTCAGTATCTACCGAGGAGGAAAGTGCCTATTGGAAGACTTTAGTCTTGAGCTTTACGCTAATGAACGCATTGCCATAACAGGCCCAAGCGGTGTAGGAAAAACATCATTGTTAGATGTTTTAGCAGGCATCAATCAGCCCGAAAAAGGGCGAGTAACACGCAACAGCTCGGTCATCCAAACAGGTATTCAAAAGCTTTACCAAGACCCACCTGCGGCTTTCCCTAACAAGGTATCATTGGAAAAAAGTTTACGAGATGTTGCTCGACTGCATTCCGTCGACTGGTCGGTAGTATTGGAGTATTTATCTGAACTGGGTATTCACCCATCACTAATGGACAGGCGTCCCGATGCCGTTTCAGGTGGGGAACTGCAAAGAATATCGATTGCCAGAGCATTAACGGCCAACCCTACCGTTTTACTAGCAGACGAACCAACGTCCCGTCTTGATCCTATAACACAGCGTGAAACTCTTGCGATGATCGCCGACATCGCCAGCGAACGCGGAATCGCCGTCTTGCTCGTGACTCACGACCTAGACATCGCAGAGAAATGGGCAGACCGCCATTATACTTTGCATTCGCCTTTGTAATGCCCTACTCTCTCCCTCACTTTGACAGTGTGGAATCGCCATGGACGGCAAGGGTGAGTTGTAAAATTTCACATAGAAAATGATTCGATTACATACAGCTTTGAGTGCCCCTGAGCATTGATATCGCTCCTATATTATTTATGCGTCAAAAATAACGAGAGTGCCTCTAGTACTAGGAGCGACTGCGTGCAAAACACCAATTAGAACAATGTATATTTCACCACTAAGCACAGTAACAGCGTCTGAATCTACGATGAGATTAAGCTGACCATCCACAACCAACAGCCCTTCTGGGTAATCGTGTGATTCATCAGGATAAGAGTGATTCAGTAATATGCACTAAGAGCCTGTCTTAGAGAGCTGATGAGGTGAAGTTTATTGGCTGGTTCAAAGGGAGGAATTCTGACCTAAGTGAAAAAGCTGAGCTCAGGTATGAGCCCAGCAAAGGATGGGTTATACCTTGTTTTGCTCTTCTTTTATCAGTGCCGCGAGACGATAAAAACCATGAGTCATTTTCGAGTAGGGCATGAGTAAGAAAAACGCTAAAACACAGCCTAAATGCAAGGCTAAAAGCTCTCCTAACCAAGGGCTTTTTCCAAACCAGTACAGGACTAAGCCTGAGGTGCTAACAAAAAAGAGTAAAAGAACAAAGGCCATTTCACCTCCCCAAACTTTTGTATCTCCCAGAGATTTGTCTGCTTGTAGCTTTAAATAGGCTAATCCAGCAGTACCAACACTTAAAGAGATACCTCCTACAATACCCAGTATTTTAGGTAAAGAGGTGAGGTCGTAGGGTGCTGCCATAGCAAGCAGATAATGCATGAGCGTTGCAGTGCTTGTTGCTGCAAAACAGAGTAAAAAACCATACATTGTTGCCTGATGAAAATAACGACGCGCTTGGCTAAACCTATCTTCATCCTCGTAATTGCACCCTTCTCCATGACCGGCAGCTAGATTTTTCATTTTCGCTACTGAGGCAAAAGCTCCTTTAATATGAATTAAGCGTAATGGCTCTGCACCGATGTCTCGCCAGAAGCGCCTGACACTAAAGGCAATACTGGCAAGGGGTAGCAAAAAGGCTGGCATAAATAGGGCTACCATAAGATTATGTGACAACAGGTCATAGAAGTTAGCTGGTGAGTTTGCAGAAGTGCTGGTACCCATAAGCTGAATTAGCCACAAAAGGGCGGCAAAACCTAAAATAACGGCTGCTCCTATGGCTGCTCCATTTTGGTGAAAAGCCTTCGCAAAAGCAGCGGGGTAGGCATTATCCTGCCAGCTTTCTTGCCTGACTTTAGCAAGCGCCTTAGGCAGGTTTAAGTCAAATTCGTGCGGTGCCGTATATTGGCAAGCGTAATAACATCCACGACAGTTATGGCAAAGGTTGGCGAGTTGTTTTAGGTCGTTATCAGAAAATGATCTTTCCCTGTGAACGGCAGGGAAAACAGAGCAATAGGTTTCACAATAACGACAGGCATTACAGATTTCGAGCTGTCGTCTGGCTTGATCCAGAGTATTAAGAGCGTATTGCTCGCTGGTATTTGAATCTAG
Source organism: Marinomonas phycocola (assembly GCF_047525455.1). Lineage (NCBI taxonomy): Bacteria > Pseudomonadati > Pseudomonadota > Gammaproteobacteria > Oceanospirillales > Oceanospirillaceae > Marinomonas > Marinomonas phycocola. Next base: position 24,651 of record NZ_JBLIXL010000009.1, on the reverse strand, counting down.
GTTAACGATCTCAATTGTTTGCATATTTTGCTACCTCTTGCCCTGCGATACGGCCAAAAACCGTACCAATTGCCATACCAAACCCGGCCAAATATCCTTGGCCTAAAATGGATCCCGCCATGGTTTCCCCCGCAGCCCAAAGGTTTTTAATTGGGCCATTTTCGCCTTGTACTTGAGCTGTTTCGTCTACCTTCAAACCTAGGTAAGTAAAAGTGACTCCCGTTCTCAAGCTGTAGCCATAATAGGGCGGCGTATCGATAGGTCTTGCCCAATTCGTTTTGGCAGGTGTGAGGCCCTGCGTGGCTAAACCATCAAGCTCTGTTGGGTGAAATTTTCCTGCACGGCATGAGCTGTTAAAGCCATTGATGGTTTGAGTTAAGGCATTCGGCTCTAACCCCATTTTTACTGCGAGTTCCTCTAGGGTATCCGCTTTAATCGGTGGAAAAACAGAAGGCATAAAAAGGTCTAACGACTTAGCATCGATAATAACATAGGCAACTTGATCGGGTTGGTCTGCGACTAATCTTCCCCAAATGGCATAACGTTTAGGCCAAACATCTTCCCCTTCATCGTAAAAGCGTTGGCTATTTTGATTCACAACAACAGAAAAAGGTACGCAATCTAAGCGTGTTACTATGCCTCCATCGTATTTAGGTGAACGGCCATCAATAGCAACTGCATGGCATTGCGTTGGATCACCGACAGAGGTCGCGCCTTGTTTAAGTAGGTTTGCCAGAACCACACCTTTATTATAAGGGGTTCCACGGATAAGAAAATTTTTTGCGGCAGGCCCCCAAGCTCTTGCTAGCCAGTCGATATCTGCTTGAAAACCGCCTGAGGCGACAATAACGGTCTCTGGTGAGAGCTCTATCCTGTCATTTTGATAATCAAAGGTGACTGTTTTTATATAATTATCGCGCAAATCTAAATGGTTAACCTGGGCCTCATAGAGTACATCCACACCTAATTTTTCAAGCTGGCGGTAATACGCATTGACTAAAGATTTTCCGCCTCCCATAAAAAAAGCATTGGTGCGAGATAAAGATAAGGTGCCAGATAAAGAAGGCTGAAATCTAACCCCATGATCCTGCATCCAGTCATAACATTCATGGGTATTTTTGATGACAAGCCGAGCAAGCTTTTCATCGGTTTTCCCCTTGGTGACCTTGAGCAAATCATCAAAATATTCTTCTTCTGTGTAGGTATCTGTAAGCACGGCTTTAGGTGTAGGATGCATGCATCTAAAGTTTCTAGTATGACGTGAGTTACCACCACGATAGGACTTAGGCGCACCTTCTAGAATGAGAACTTTCAGGCCTGCCTCTGCCGCTGTTATAGCGGCACAAAGAGCAGCATTACCGCCGCCAATGACTATGGTGTCATAGATATTATTTATTTTTTTCATGATCTAAACCAGTGAACTTATGGTGTCGCCCTATTACGACCTCAAGCACAGCTTAGGGGGCAAAGCTGTCGCGAAGCTGTCATCAACTTAGAAAGAAGGGTATTTCGTTTTATGCTTCAACAATAAGGTGTCATTAAGAAAAAAAGGCCTGCGACCGCTGTCATGAAAGAGGCAAAAAAACAGGAAACGATCAGTATCTAATCAACTAAAGTTAAAACAAAAAGTTGGGGATTTAGCATTAAGTACACCTATTATAGTTTTTGACGTGATAATCCTACTTGCTTAATAAAGCAGTCTAAAAGAGCGACATCCTGTGCTTAATACTCAGGTTGATTTAGCGTGTTTTATTATCAACAAGATAGCGATCAAATAACATAATAAATTGTCATCAGGCTGTCATGACAAAGATTTATTTATCTTAACAGACCTATAATTGACTGCTAATATTTCATGGAATGGATAAGAAATTGATTGGATTACAGCATAAATAATTGTACTAAGTACTGGAATATAAATGAGTTAATCGAACAGCTATCAGGTAATAATAAATGAGAGTTCTGATTGTCGAAGATGATGCTGTACTAGGTGAAGCCATTAGCCAGCGGATGTTAAAACAAGGTCATGGAGTGGATTTGGTAACCAGTGGTGCAGATGCAAATGACATCTTGAGGCATCAAGAGTATGACCTTGTGATATTGGATTTGAACTTACCCGGCATGAATGGCGAGAAAGTGCTGAATAAGCTCAGAGTGCGTCAAACCAATACACCTGTATTGATACTTACCGCTCGTAATCAAGTTGAAGACAGAATTCAGTTACTGGATTTAGGTGCTGATGATTATCTGACTAAACCTTTTGACTTTGGTGAATTTGATGCAAGGTGCCGTGCCTTATTAAGACGCCATCAAGGGCAAGCTCAGAATTCAATTCGTTATGGCAACCTTACTCTAGATAGAAAAACCTGTCGTGTGTATGTCGACCAAGCCTTGGTTGACCTTAAACAGAGAGAGTTTCGACTGTTAGAGATTTTTATCAGCCATACAGGCTGGGTATTAAGTAAAGACGACTTAATTGACCATCTTTATAATTTTGATGAGCCACCTAGTCCAAATGCGATTGAACTGTATGTTGCTAGATTAAGAAAAAAGCTGCAAGCCAGTGATATTGAGATTCGTACCCTAAGAGGATTAGGTTATATATTGGAAGAATTTAATGAATAGAGGGAAAAAAGCCAACTCTATTCGTAGCCAACTTGTACTCATGACGCTGTTCTTATTGATTGTCATGACAGTCATTGCTTTTTTTTTAGCAAATAGTTATGGCAAGCGTTCAGCCCAGGTTTCCTTTGATCGTCTTCTTACCAGTGCGGCGTTACAAACAGCTGAAAGCATTAGTATGAAAGACGGCCAAGTCATAGTAGACCTGCCTTGGTCAGCCTTTGAAATTCTGTCTTCGGCCCATAATGATAGGGTGTTTTACCGTATCAGTGATAAAGCGGGAAATAAAATTACGGGATACCAAGACTTACCAACACTAAATGACACTGATAGAAGAGGAAACTGGGTCGTTCAACAAGGTCGACCAGAGCCTAGATTTTTTGATGACCTCTACCAAGGTGAGGCAGTGAGGTTTGTGGTTTTCAAAAAACAACTGACTGAAACTTTGTACCAAGGCGATGTGAGTATACAAATTGGGCAAACAGTGATTGCCCGTGAAGCCTTAGCCAGTGAGATAAGTTGGCGCGCAATTCAGTTAGTACTGCCATTTATTTTTATCGGGTTCCTCCTTGTTGTACTTGGGATCTGGACACTTCTAAAACCCATTAAAGAATTGAACAAAGCCTTATCTAATCGTACTGGATTTGATTTGTCGGAAATCAACTTGCCTGTACCGTCTGAGTTAACGCCTTTAGTACAAAGCATAAATCACTTTATGGGCCAGCTTGATAATAATCTCAATCAGTTACAGCGCTTTACCAGTGAAGCAGCGCATCAGCTGAGAACGCCTCTAGCAGGATTAAAGTCTCAAGCGCAAAATGCCCTGAGTGAAGAGGATGAAGTGACTCGACATGCTCAACTTGTTCGTGTGATTGAATCCTGTGACATGTTAAATCACACAGTATCACAGCTGTTACTGCAGGCGACCTTATCCCACCGTTTTCAAAGCCAGCAATTGACACGAATTAATTTGGCGAAAGTGACTAAAAAAGTTTGTAAGGATGTCGTTGTATCAGCATTACAACAGGACATCGAAATAAGTTTTGAAGAAGAAGAGACTTTCGCCAGAGAAAATACAGGTAACATTTTAGGGGATGCTTTTGCTTTAGAGCAGATGGTAAGAAACATATTAGAAAATGCCATAAAATACAGCCCTCCCCATTCTTGGGTGAGTGTCAGTATTTTAAGTGTTACCCATTCTTTCAAGCCCATGATACGTCTGTTAGTAACAGATCAGGGCATTGGTATTCCTGATAGTGAAAAGCCTCATGTGTTTGAGCGCTTTTATCGTAGCGCGAACAATCCTAGGTCCGGTACTGGCTTAGGTTTGGCAATCGTTAAGGAAGTAGCCGATCATCATAATGCCTTGCTCAAACTCAGTAACAATGAACCTCAGGGGCTTGTGGTGAACTTAACGTTCGAATTGGTAGACTAAAGTTATGTTAAAAGTTTTATGTCTGATTAGCTTTGCGTTATTGAGTATCGCTGTAAGAGCAGAGAGTTTTGCCATCCAAGAGACAAAAAGAGACAGTGCCTTCATGGAGCATCGTCAACTTAATATTCGAGGCGCGGCAGATTACCCAGAGATAGCACCTTTGCTTAATGCCTTTATGCAGCGCTTCCCTAATATAGAAGTAGAATACCAAGAGTTGGGGACTCGTCGCCTTTACGAGCGTTTTGTTTCCGGTGAATTTAGCGAAGCGGATCTGATTACAAGCTCTGCCATGCACCTACAAATCAAGCTGATTAATGACGGCTATGCGCAAAGTTATCGTTCAGCCCAAACCAACACTTTACCTGATTGGGCCAGTTGGCGCAGTGAACTCTTTGGTTTTACTTATGAACCTGCGGTCATTGCTTATAATCATGATTTTATTTCCCATAATTCAAGTGTCTTGACCCCAGATCTACAAAGCCGTGAACGTATGCTGGAATACATTCGAGAAAACAGTAATCGTATCAAGGGGAAAATAGGCACCTTTGATATTGAAAAAGTCGGCTTAGGCTATCTTTTATGGTCCCATGATAGTCAGCAATCGACCAGTTATGGACGCGTACTAGAGTCCTTTGGTATTCATGATGTTCGCCTTTATCCTAGTAGTGCTTCTATGCTTCAAGCGCTTGCTGATAATGAAATTGCCATCTCCTATAACCTGCTTGGCTCATACGCCAAGTCTTGGTCTAAGGATTACCCTCAAATAAAAGTCATACTGCCCACTGATTATACCATGGCGATTATGCGAACGGCGTTTATTCCTAAAACAGCACCCGACCCAGAGGTAGCCAGAGTCTTTTTAGACTTCCTGATTTCAGAAGAGGGGCAACGCATCTTGGCTGAGCAATCTAACTTGTTTCCTATTAATGAAAGTGTGAGAAAAAAATATTTAGAATCTGGCTTTAATATATCCAACTCCACGACGACTCGCCCCATTGCCTTAGGGCTAAAGCTCTTAGTTTTAAGTGATGAGATGAAACGGAAAATTATTTTAGATGAATGGTTTCAGGCCTTAATTAAGCCAGATAAGGACTCTCCTTTAGAATAAAGCTAACCCTATTTTCCTTTTACGCATATTTAAACTAAGATTTTAAATCAATTACTTACGGATATTTACCACCACAACCTCTGCGAGGATAACAGCGACCAAGATAGAGAGGGTTTTCTCACAGAACGGGGTTCAAATTCACAGGGTATTTTCTGCATTGAATATTTTCTAACACTGTCGCAAGGCGCCTACGGCTTTTCCGATCTACTGATTTAAGAGAGTTGTGTGGTCAGTCTAAAAACTGGGTATCATTAATTATTAAGTGAAAACTTAATAGGTAGGGTCAAGTTAAAACTGCTCTCCTCTAATTCTCTGGGTATTTGGGGAAATGGACTGGCACGCATTAACATGGCTAAGGCTTCTTTATCTAAACGTTTATCACCAGAGCTGGCCACGATGCTGGCATTGGTGACTCGCCCATTACGTTGAATCATAAAGGTGACGGTCGACGTGCCTGTTATACCTGCTCGACGAGATTGGCGCGGATAACGTTTAGCACGGGCAATACGAGCCAAAATATTACTTAGATAGCTTTGCCTTGCCGTTGGATTACCACCTGTCTCCACCTTGTCACCAATATCGTTTGCTGTAGTGATAGCAGCAGACGGCTCTTTATTGTTTGTTGGCGTTTCTTCAGCGATACTTTTTTGAGTCGCCTCGTTTTCAAGATTTTGCACAGGGTCAGCTTTCGTTTTTGGTTCAACCACTGGCTCTGGCTCAACAATGGGTTCCGGCTCAATAATGGGCTCTGGCTCAATAATTGTCTCTAGCTCAATAATGGGCTCTGACTCAATAATGGGCTCTGGCTCAATAATTGTCTCTAGCTCAATAATGGGCTCTGACTCAATAATGGGTTCTGGCTCAATAATGGGCTCTGGCTCAATAATTGTCTCTAGCTCAATAATGGGCTCTGACTCAATAATGGGTTCTGAGTCTGCTTTTGGCTCATCAACAGGCTCTATGATGCCTTCTGTGGTTTTCGTACTTTGCTGATCTTTGCTTTCTGCCATTTCTGTAAAGCTACCCGCAATGCCAACACTGACTTGTAAGACATCCATGCGTTTTGCTATTGCACCGTCGCTGTTTTTTGAAGATAACCAAGGTGTAAGCAACACAAGATGAATCACTACAGCGATTACCAAGCTGATCAACACATGTTTTATCGAGATCATGATTACTGCTCCGTTACTAAGAGCAGTTGTTTAACACCAAGTTCTTTAATCACACTCAATATTGGATCCATTACTGAGGCAGGTAGATTCTTATGAATACGGAAAGTGATCTTGGATTCCGCCGACAATGACAATTGATTAAGCTGTTCTGGTAAATCCGTTATTTCAACCGCCATGTCATTCAAATAATAACGGCCATTCGCCATAACTTTAATAGCAACATCTTGCCTCGCCAAATCCATTTCGCTACTCGACGATGGGATTAAGAGTTGATCACTTCGAGACGCAATGTGGCCTGCGATCATAAAGAAAATCAGCAATAGGAAAACAATATTAATCGCTGGAATCATGCTCTCGTCGAGCGTATTAAGAGAAGAAGACTTAGGAGGAGAAACGAATATCATGGCGCGACAGACCCACTTACATTGAGTTTGGTTACACCCGCTGCGTAAACTTGATCAATCAATGTGATTACACGCTGAATACGAACGTGACTTCTCGCGGCAAGTACGACTCGCTCCCCTCGACTGCCAAATCCCTTCAATTGCTCAGCAATGAGCGGGCTGTCCCATTGATAACGTACATCGTTGATAATCACTTCCGTCTCTGAGTGCAATAGAATTTTTTGTATCGTGCTGCTTAATGACAGTGCGCCTGAAGAAGCATTCAGCTCAATTTGTTTTGCAAGGTTAAATGTTGAAGACAGCATAAAAAACAACAGTAGAATAAACACGACATCAATTAATGGCGTAATGCTAATTGAGTTTTTACGTTGGGTTGATATCTCAAGCAGCACGGTTATTCATCCCAACGCTTGAAAAAGGATTAACAGAGAATTCTGTATCACTGGTTAGCACCTGAGTAACGGAATCATTGATCGCATGGGCAACACGATCTACCTTGCGCTCCAACCAACTGTGGGCAGTGGACACAGGCAGTGCAACGGCCAAACCCGCTGCGGTTGTTAGTAGCGCCTGCCAAATGCCGCCCGACAATACAGACGGGTCAATCTGACTGCCTGCCGCTTCCATCTGTTGAAACGCCACAATCATGCCCAAAACCGTTCCCATTAACCCTAATAAAGGGCTTAAGCTAGCTACAACATCCAACGGACGTAACAATGAACGTAATTGATAAATTAATTCATTGGCTTGGCGGCCCAGCTCTTCTTCTAAACGTTGGGGGTTTTGTTTTTTTGACACGCCCTTCATCGCAAATAAAACAATTTTAGACACGGCGTTACGTTCATTAAGTGATTCCAACGCGGCGCTTCGCTCTTGTTTATGCCAATAGATCAGACTTTTATTTACATCTTTTAGACTCTCGGGGCGTAACACTGAAAATTGCCATGCTTTTAGAAGAATGATACTTAACGAAAAAACAGACAAAACAGCCAATATCCAAACAACAGGCCCACCGATTTTTACCAACTGAATGATGTGTTCAAACCGATCACTGAAAGACCCAATAGCCAACTCAATGGTCTGAGATGGCTCGATTACTGAAAACGATTCCACACTTGTAACCTGCTCAAGATCCCCTTCTAAGCGGCTTACTGGCACATCATACGTCGTTAAAGGTGGCGTATCTAAAATCGGCTGATGGCTTATGTCGTTGCTGTTTGTATCCACGGTTTGGCCTTTAATTGATATTAAAAGATATTGGTTATCATTAGTATTAAGTTTATTGTTCGTGTATTCTATGTTTTACGTTGTTAAAAAAGCGTTAAGTTTTAAAACATCTACGCGTAAAAGCGCATCAATGAGGATTCAGCATGCTAGATGTACTGTTAGTAGAAGATGATCGTGATTTGGCCTTATTGATAATGGATCACCTTGAGCGAGAAAAAATACTCTGTGACTACGCTTCAAATGGGTTAGAAGGTGTATTATTGATTGAGAAAAATCGTTACGATGCCATTGTTCTTGATATCAATCTGTCGGAAATGGACGGCTTATCTCTATGTCGAAAGTTAAGAATGGATGGTATTGATACGTCGGTGTTAATGTTGACTGCGCGCAATACCTTGGCAAATAAAATCGAGGGGTTTCAAGCTGGGGCTGACGATTATATGGTGAAGCCATTTTACATGGAGGAATTGATCGCACGAGTAAAGGTACTGTCTAAGCGCCGTAGTGGTGAGATATCCAAGTTGGTTTCAGGGCCGTTAACCCTTGATCTGCACAACCGAGTAGGTACCCTTCATAACCGACCAATAAAGCTCACTCCTATTGCATTTAACATTCTCGAAATTCTATTAAGAGCAAGCCCTCATCCTGTATCTAAAACAAGTCTTATTCAACATATTTGGGGGGAAGACATTCCAGACAGTAATACATTACGTGTTCACATTCATAACATTCGAAAAATATTGCGTGTAAGCAATGCAGACAGTTTACTGAAAACGGCTCCCAACTACGGTTTCTACATTGAAAAGTAAGTTTGTCCACTGTATTAGCCCTAATATATTCATAAAAGTCTTGTTAAAAGAAAAAAAACAAAAAAGAATGATCCAATAACGTTATGCTTCTCGTATAGATAAATAACCAACAAAGTCTCGCTCGCTCTTAGAAATAAACTGGCAATACCTACATTGAGACCTTTGCCCGAAACCATGAGCGACGATAAGACAAGGCGAAAAAGCGGAGTTTATGCGCTATAAATGCGCATTTTGAGTCTGTTTTTAACAAAGTATTAGCAAGCGTAGTCGTCGTGCAAAGGTCTCACATTGAAATAGAGTACACAATCATGCTTTGGAGCTGACTCAAGATGAACAGAGCGACAGAACAGGTAAACTCAACGCTAGCAGAAGACATTATTGCGGTTGCGACACATCGTGATCAGGCCGCTTTGGGGAGACTGTTCGATCATTATGTTCCAAGAGTTCGTAGCTTCTGTTTAGTGGCGCAACCGGGGTCGACTCTTATGGCAGACGACATAGCTCAAGAAGTTATGATCCGAGTCTGGAATAAAGCTGATACTTTTAACCCCAACACAGCCTCACTCAACACCTGGATTTTCACCATTGCACGTAATGCCCGTATTGATTACTTGAGAAAAAACGGTCGCCATACATCCAGCATAGATCCAGAGCTTTTTTGGGATGATGTCGTCGATGAAAGCATTGATTTATTTAGAGATGCTCAACAGGCACGTGACAAAAGCCGCATACACAGCGGATTATCCCAGCTACCCACAGATCAAAAACAAGTGCTCGCAAAAGTCTATTTAGAAGGTAAAACCCATGTGGAAACAGCACAAGAACTGGGGTTGCCATTAGGCACCATAAAGTCTCGTGTTCGTTTGGCCTTACACAAACTCACTATTTACATTAAGAGGTAGTCATTATGCTTAACTACCATCCAACGATAGAATTGCTAACCGATTACGCTTCTGGTTCATTGGCACTGCCTTATGCATTATGTATTGCTACCCATCTGGAGCAATGTAAGGAATGCCGTGAGCAAGTTAAAAAACTCGAACAGGTAGGCAGTTTCTTATTTGATGAGATAAATCAGACCGATCATCCTTCTGACAATATGGACAGTTTGAAAGAAGAGCTATTCAAACGTCTAAATACACAGTCAAACGCGTCCACTGATACGCTATTAAATAAAACCGCGGTTCATAAAGACGATCACACGGAGTTAGGCTACAAGGTTCCAAACAGTCTGCAACAATTCGTATCAGAAGGCTACGACTCGCTCAATTGGATTCGTATTTCACCTTCTTTTCAAATCGCTATTTTATCTAACGAAGATAATGGCACTCAGGTTGCTTTGACTAGAATCAAAGCAGGTAGCCATATTCCAACTCATACCCATACTGGTGACGAATTTACGTTAGTACTAGAAGGCAGTTTTTCTGACGAGAAAGGTGTGTATAAAAAAGGCGATTTCATTCAACTGGATGAAAACGATAAACACAAACCCGTTGTCACTCGTGATGCTGAATGCATCTGTTTAACGGTTGTGGAAGCACCCATTCAATTTACAGGGTTGGTGACACGCTTGTTGAACCCGATCCTTCGTAAAGTACACCCATACCGTTTCGCTAACTAAGCGAACAACATTGTTAAAAAGCGTCTATATCAGGATAAAAGACAAATAGAATCAAGAGGCGCTCACCTCGCACTTGAATTCAGGCATAAGCAATATAGTGAGACCTTTTCATGAAGTCATGAGTGACGATAAGACGAGGCAAAAACAGACGAAAAGTGAAGCTTATGCGTCATAAATGCGCATATTTGAGTCTGTTTTTAACAAAGTATTAACAAGCGCAGTAGTCACGCAAAGGTCTCATAGTAAAGTAGTATATACTCAGCACTTAACCCATAACGTCAAAGCCTAATTCTAAATGAAAAAAATTGCTATTTTTGTCGATGTGCAAAACATTTACTACACCTCAAAACAAACGTTTGGCCAGCATTTTAACTACACAAAATTTTGGCAAGAAATTAGCCAACTAGGCGAAATTCATTCTGCTTTTGCTTACGCGATTGACCGTAGAGACAGCAAGCAACATCAATTTCAGCAAATCTTAAAAAACATCGGCTTTGAGGTAAAACTTAAACCCTTTATCCAACGCAGTGATGGTTCCGCAAAAGGCGATTGGGATGTGGGTATTACAATTGATGTAATTGAAGAAGCTCAACATGTAGACATGATTGTTTTACTATCGGGCGATGGGGACTTTGATCGTCTACTGACGCATGTAATGCAAAAACATAAGGTTAAAACTTGTGTCTATGGTGTAAACAAGTTAACCGCTCAATCCCTAATTCAAGCAGCAGATGAATTCCGCGAGATTAATGAATCGTTATTGTTAAACTAAGGAAGGTGCGGATAAGTCTACTAAGACTCAGTCTTTCAGAGAAACCGTCAAATAAGGCACGATTCTGCAGGAATGTTAATCCCTTTCAAAGAGTCGTAACGAAATGTGACGTTTTCTCTGAAAGACCCGCAGGGCATGGTCTAAAAGCCAGTATTCTTTGTTGAGTATCTCGAAAATAGGCCAGCTATTCACATTCGATACTCGCCTCAAATGGCTGGCTTTTATCCACATGCTGAGACAAGAGGACTTATTCGCACCTTCCCTAATACTGGGCTCTTCCCTTCTTTTTTAAAGAGGCAGTGAATCATTGTCTTTTTTCTGTCATGTAATCGTCACTTTGTTGTCACTTCTGATCTTTATTCTGGGCGTAATATCCAAGTTTAGATCTATGGAGAAGTTACTTTGATGCACGTTGAACGGATTATTGCGGAAAAATCCCCAAGTTTCCTACAAAAACATCCATTTATTACTCGACCAACAGTCGAGATATTAAAGCACTTATTTCATGAACAAGAAGTCAATCATTTTCTAGATGAAAATAAAGACTGCTTAGGATTTGAATTTATTGATCGGGTATTAAATCACTTTAACTTCAATTACCACACCAGCCAAATTGATCGCCGTAATATACCTGCAACAGGCCGCGTCATTATCATCGCCAACCACCCTCTTGGAGCGCTCGATGGGCTCGCTTTACTACGCTTGGTCGGGGAAGTCAGAAACGATGTAAAAATCATTGCCAACGACATGTTGATGCATTTTGACGCATTAAAAAACCTTATTCTTCCAGTGGACAATCTTTCAGGAAAAAGCAACAGTAAACAATTAAAAAACATCATTGATAGCCTAAGGAAAGAAGAAGCCGTTATTATTTTTCCTGCGGGGGAAGTCTCTCGTTTATCCCCCACAGGGATTAAAGATCAACATTGGAATTCAAACTATCTAAAATTAGCCCAAAAGACCAATAGCCCTTTGCTGCCAGTTTACATCAATGGTCGAAACTCTCTTTTATTTTATACCAGTTCCATTATTTACCGTCCCTTATCCACAATTCAGCTCGCTCATGAAATGTTCAAGCAGCAAAATCGTCGTGTACCCATACAAATAGGGAAACCCATTTCTATTCAAGAATTGACGAAACTCCCACTCAGTGACAAAGAAAAAAATAAACTGGTAAAGCGGCATTTGTATCGCATTGCCAAAGGTAAAAAACCGCTTATTAAAACGGAAAATACCATTTCTCACCCTCAAGACCGCAAACAACTCAAAGCAGAGTTAAGCCATTCTGAGTATTTAGGCTGCACAAAGGATGGTAAACAGATTTACCTTTTTGATTACATTGATCAATCTGCCACCATCCAAGAAATAGGTCGATTACGTGAAATTGCGTTTCGTACAGTAGGTGAAGGCACAGGGAAAAGCGCAGATTTGGACAAATTCGATCAACATTATCGCCATTTGGTGCTGTGGGATGAAGAAGAGTTAGAAATTGTTGGGGCGTATCGTATAGGAGAAATACATCGCTATATAAAAGAAGGCACCCAACACACTATTTATACAGAGGAGTTGTTTAGCCTTCGCCCTGAAATGATACCTTACTTAGAGCACGGTGTTGAATTAGGACGAAGCTTTGTACAACCTAAATATTGGGGGAAAAGAAGTTTAGATTATCTATGGTATGGCTTGGGTGCGTATTTAAACCGATATCCTGAAGTGCGTTATTTATTTGGCCCTGTCAGTTTGAGCAACAGTTACCCACAGCTGGCAAAAGATATCATTGTGTATTTTTACAGTATGCACTTTCCCGATACAGAAAAATTGGCGATGTCTTTCACCCCGTATCAAATTAGCATTGAAAACAAAGACTATTTGGCAAATCTGTTTTCAGGCTTATCGTATGAAAATGATTTTAAAGTCCTCAAAGAACAATTAAGCCATTTAAGTGTTTCTGTGCCTACCTTGTATAAACAATACAGTGAATTGTGTGAACCAAATGGTGTACGCTTTTTGGGTTTCGGTGTGGATGCTAATTTTGGTTTTTGTATTGATGGGCTTGTTTTAGTAGACCTTCACGCTGTTAAAGAAGCCAAAAACAAACGATATCGAGGCGAAAATCACACTCCAGAAACCAATAGGGCCAACTTTAACAAAGCCGGTCTCCACTAAGTTCTTACCATCAAAAAAAGAGAATTTCCGTTCTACGTCTCTTTTTTTGATGGTTTTTTATCATTAGAATCCTCCTCTACCTTAGCCGACGCTTTGCTTAATTTTTTATACACAATATAAACAATAACTTTTACAACAAGTCATCCCGCTAATAGACCATAACGCAAAGTCTGTCGGATTCATAAACCTGCCTTTTATTTTCCATAGGATATCGTGGTGTCATTTTAGTCTTAATATGAAGCCTTCTTTCTGACCTAACTCAATCATTCGTACGTCTTCCAGTTATTGACCAGCGGAGCATGAATCGACAATGATTCAGACTTTTTTCGATCAATTAAAAGAGCACGCTGCCTTGTTTTTTTCGTCAGGTTGTCATATACGTTGAGTATGTTTAAAAGCCTTATACATACACTTAAAATATGGACTAAGACTTGCAAAACTCATGGTTTCGCAGACAAATACATTGGAGTTGCACATGATTGAAAAAAGATACCTCAAGAGTAAACCCATCTGTAAAGTAAAATTTTCCTTATCAAAGGCGGACATAGAATCCGCGAAAAACATTGCTGTCGTTGGCGATTTTAATAATTGGGACATCACAGCAAACCCATTAAGAAAGCAAAAATCTGGCGTGTTCTCTTCCACTGTAGATTTAGAAATAGATCGCAGTTATCAATTTCGATATGTACTCGATGGGAAAATATGGATCAACGATACAGAAGCCGACAGTTTTGTCCCTTCGAACGTCAGTTTAGAACAAAATTGTCTACTGGATATTTAAAAAATAGTACATTTATAAAAACAAAATTAAAGCGTGTTAGTATCTGATCTAACACGCTTTTTTAATTATTCATTTTAGACAGGAAAAATCTCTTAATGAATTCTCTTTACATCATATCATCTTACTAGTAAAAACAGTAAAATTAATTTTTATTAAACGCACGTTTAATAAAAAACAACATCACTACGAGGTTCTCAACATGCCACATCAACAGTACATTAACGGTCGTTACCATGCATCAACCAGTAACGAGCAGTTTGAAACGCTTAATCCAGCAACAGGTGACGTTATTGCCACCATCGAATTAGCAGGCTCAGCAGAAGTTGATGAGGCGGTTGCGGCAGCGAAAGAAGGCCAGAAAGTATGGGCGGCAATGAGTGCCGTTGAGCGCAGTCGTATTCTTTATAAAACAGCTCAGCTTTTACGCGAAAACAACGAAGAGTTGGCGCGTTTAGAAGTGTTAGATACAGGTAAACCGTTACAAGAAGCCATCTGTGTCGATGTTGAATCTGGTGCAGATGTTATTGAATATTACGCTGGTCTGGCGAATAAGATTCAAGGTGAATATCAAGATCTGGGTGATGGCAATTTTTATTACACCCGTAAAGAGCCATTAGGCGTTTGTGCCGGTATTGGCGCTTGGAATTACCCTATTCAAATCGCTTGTTGGAAATCTGGCCCGGCCTTAGCAGCAGGCAACGCCATGATTTTCAAACCGTCCGAAGAAACACCACTAACCGCATTAAAACTGGCTGAAATTTACACCCAAGCAGGCCTACCAAACGGTGTCTTTAATGTGGTTCAAGGTAATGCGAGTACAGGTCAATTAATTACAGGCCACCCAGACATCGCGAAAGTGTCTTTCACTGGTGAATGTGGAACGGGTAAAAAAGTCATGACGGCATCCGCGCAAACACTGAAGCAAGTGACCATGGAACTGGGTGGCAAGTCGCCTCTAATCATTTTCCCTGATATGCCGATTGATCAAGCGGTATCCGGTGCCATGTTAGCGAACTTCTACACCCAAGGTGAAGTTTGTACTAATGGTACTCGCGTATTTGTCCACGCAGATATCCTTGAAGCATTTAATGCTGAACTAAAAACACGCACAGAAGCCATGATTGTTGGCGACCCTTTAGATATGGCAACACAAGTTGGTTCTCTAATTTCCAAAGACCATATGAAAAAAGTATTGGGTTACATCCAAGCGGCTAAAGATGCTGGCGCAACCTTATTGTGTGGCGGTTATCAAGCAACAGAAAATGGCTTAGACAAAGGCGCGTTTGTTGTACCTACTGTTTTCACTGATTGCACCGACGACATGCCACAAGTGCGTGAAGAAATCTTTGGCCCTGTTATGTCAGTTCTCAGTTTTACAGATGAAGACGAGGTTGTAAAAAGAGCCAATGGTTCTGAGTTTGGCTTAGCAGCAGGCGTATTTACAAAAGACATCAGCCGAGCACACCGTGTTATCGGTCAGATGCAAGCAGGTATCTGTTGGATCAATAACTGGGGGGCATCACCCGCTGAAATGCCTGTTGGTGGCTATAAAGAGTCTGGCATTGGTCGTGAAAATGGCATTGAGACACTTTATCACTACACGCAAAATAAGAGTATCTTTGTCTCTTTAGACGATCTTCCAAGCCCTTATTAATTCAGCACTATTATCAGTAGAAATGTTATGTCTAAAGAAACGTTTGATTACATTATCGTTGGAGCAGGATCTGCAGGTTGCGTACTCGCTGATCGATTAACCCAAAGTGGTGAGCACACGGTCTTACTGCTTGAGATGGGAGGCAGTGATAAAAGCCTTTTTATCCAAATGCCAACGGCCCTCTCCTACCCGATGAACACGGATAAGTACGCGTGGCAGTTCCATACGGATAAAGAACCGGGTGTGAATGGCCGTAAAATGCATTGCCCACGAGGAAAAGTTCTCGGAGGCTCTTCTTCAATTAATGGCATGGTGTATGTTCGTGGACACGCTGAAGATTTTAATGAATGGGAAAAAGCAGGGGCAACAGGTTGGAACTACCAAACTTGCTTACCTTATTTCAAAAAAGCCGAAACATGGATTCAAGGCGGTAACGACTATCGCGGAGGATCTGGGCCATTAAGTACAAACAATGGCAATAATATGACGCTTAACCCACTGTATGAAACCTTTATAAAAGCAGGTGAAGCAGCAGGTTACGGTAGAACTGAAGATTATAATGCCTATCGCCAAGAAGGCTTTGGCGCTATGCATATGACGGTCAAAAAGGGGGTCAGAGCCTCTACATCCAATGCTTATCTGCGCCGGGCTATGAAACGCTCAAATTTGACTCTTCGTACTGGCGTGCTAACTCACAAAGTACTCTTTGATGGTAAAAAAGCCATTGGAGTTGAGTATTCAAAAAATGGGATGGTGCAAAAAAACCTAGCAGCGAAAGAAGTTATTCTGTCTGCCGGTTCTGTTGGCTCACCGCAACTGTTACAACTGTCTGGTGTTGGGCCTAAAAACGTACTGAAAGATGCCGATGTTCCACTAATACATGATTTACCTGGTGTGGGTGAAAACCTTCAAGATCACTTGGAAGTGTATTTCCAATACTACTGCAAACAACCTGTTAGTTTAAACGGCAAGCTGGACTTAGTCAGTAAAGGCATGATTGGCACACGCTGGGTTCTCTTTAAAGATGGCTTAGGTGCGACCAATCATTTTGAGTCCTGTGCGTTTATTCGCTCTAGGGCAGGTCTTAAAGCACCAAATATTCAGTACCATTTCTTACCTGCCGCCATGCGTTATGATGGCCAAGCTGCGGTGAAAGGCCATGGATTCCAAGTGCATGTTGGCCCCAATAAACCAGAAAGCCGTGGGCGACTTTGGATTGAGTCCAATAATCCAAAAGCCAGCCCCCGTATCTTGTTTAACTACATCACAACAGAGCAAGACAAACAGGACTGGCGTGACTGTATCCGTTTAACCCGTGAGATCATTGAACAATCTCCGTTCGACGATTATCGTGGTGAGGAGATTCAACCGGGTAAATCCATTACAACAGACGATGAAATCGATCAGTGGGTAAAAGACAACGTTGAAAGTGCTTATCACCCATCTTGCACCTGTAAAATTGGCGCAGACAGTGACCCTATGGCGGTATTGGATGCCGAGTGTAATGTAAGAGGCGTGTCCAATCTGCGCGTTGTGGATTCCTCAATCTTCCCTACGATTACCAATGGTAACTTAAACGCACCGACTATCATGGTGGCAGAAAAAGCCGCCGATATGATTTTAGGTAAGCCAGCATTAGCAAGTAATAACGTTGATGTGTGGATTCACCCTCATTGGGAAACACAACAAAGGTAGCTTCGCTTTAGCTACTCATCTTTGCAGCACAGAACTAGGGAAGGTGCGAATAAGTCCTCTTGTCTCAGCATGTGGATAAAAGCCGGCTATTCGAGGCGAGTATCGAATAGCCGGCTTTTTTATCCTCTTAATGCTTTCTGCATTTCGTATACCACAATACAACCTCTCTTCGTTTTGGAGATATAACCCGCCCTATATTCCATAAAACATCCATATTAAAAAACACATAAGTAATATCACTAAAAACAGAAATACAATAAGGTTATATTGCATTACTTTAAAAGAACATTAGCTTCAACGGTGTTTCCCCCTAAGCTTGAATTAAAAACAGAACCACTCGACGACTTAGCTTTAAATGAGAACACTTAGGCAAAATATTTTTCACAACATTTATCATGGAAGTGATCTTTATCTTGTGGAGAGTATGCTACTAGAAGGTTGTCCACTCAATCGAGCGAATCGAAATAAAGTGTGCCAAGAATACTCAGAGAATATCTCTAATTAGTTAAACAATTTGAAAATTGTCATCACCTATATGCGCCACGGGTATTGGATTGAATGGTTAAATGATTCAAATCTTGGCTTTTAATGATGAATTTTCAATAATTAAGGGGTTTTCTAGTACCAAAGTACAGTATTTTTGTTTGATGTAATGGCTTATTTTATAAGGTAACGAAAATCATATAAAAAGGTCAGGTACTGCTATGAGTGATAATCAAGTTTCATTTGCAACTTTAGGTAACGCTGTCGGTGTTGTGATTCAAGTAAGCAGCGCGGTGAGTGTTCAATCAATTGATGGGCAAGAACGTTCAATAAATGTCGGGGATCCGATATTTTATGGTGAGACGGTCGTCTCTACGTTGACTGGTTCCGCTATCATTGAATTCATTGATGGTACTCAAATTGTCATTGAAAATAATTCTGTTGTTGAAATAACAGATGAGATTTATTTCATAGGAGAATCTGAAGAGCTAATTGCAGACTCGTCTTCTGAAGTTGATGCGTTACAAGAGGCTATCTTGGCAGGTATTGACCCGACGTTAATTCAAGAGGCTCCAGCAGCAGGCGAAGAAGCGGATGCAGAAGAAGGTGGTTTAGGAGGGGCCGAGACGGTTCAAAGAACAGGAGAAGAGGCGTTACCTGAGTATGGATATGATACGAATCCAAGTGATCTAGGGGGGGGGAATGAGAATCTCATTGATGTTGAAAACGACATTAATACATCCATATCTCCTAATGGATCATCCAACATAGGTACCGACTCAAATTCAGCGGCTGGATCCACAACAGGACCAACATCCGCACCGACTGAGGCGCCAACACTCGCACCGATTGAAGCACCAACGCCCGCACCGACTGAAGCACCAACGCCCGCACCGACTGAAGCACCAACACCTGCACCGACTGAAGCACCAACACCTGCACCGACTGAAGCACCAACGCCCGCACCGACTGAAGCACCAACACCTGCACCGACTTCAGCACCCACTGAAGCACCAACGTCCGCACCGACTGAAAATCCAACACCTCCACGGATTGTTGCTCCTCCTGTTATTACTAATATTACAGACGACTCTGAGGCTTCTGATTATTCTCTTGTAACGCTTCATGGTACGGGAGAGCCGGGTGCATCAATCACTCTTTATGTGATTTCAAACTCTACTACTAACGGAAATAATACCCAAACGGGTGAATACACTACAGTTAAAGACCTACCAATCACAGTAGACAGCAGCGGTAACTGGACGGTAGATATTTCTAATCTGGACGATGTTCCAGTGGGTGACAATGAATTTTTCAAAGCGGTTCAAACTGATACGAATGGTAATGTTAGTGCTGATTCGAACACGGTCCATTACTGGCATGGTGATAGTACTTCGCAAAATGCGGAGTCAGAAGATGACTTTGTGCTGTCTGGTGCAGATGACGATACACACACTATAAACACTGACGATGACAATGATGCAGTGACTATCGATGGCGGTGCAGGTAATGATACGGCTAAGTTTAGTAAAGCGATTTCGGAAATGCAGTCGATTACATTAGCTGATAATGGAAATGTAATTATTGTTGATGATCAGGGTGATACCAACATTCTTATTGAGTTTGAATTTTTCTCGTTCAAAGATGTTGTTTATAGTAAAGAGTCGTTACTCGGCAATGTGACAGAAGATGGGGTCCTACAAGCAGTAGGCACCTTGACAGTTAGCGATGCGGATGCCGATGAATCCATTTTCGTGGCACAAGAAGACGCCCCAGGCGAGTACGGTTCGTTCAGCATTAACGCAAAAGGCGTGTGGACGTATGCGCTGAATAACGAAGCGGACCACGTGCAAGCGTTGGATGCAGGTCAAACCGAGACCGATACGTTCACAGTGACCACAGCGAGTGGCGAAACAAAAACCGTTACGATCACGATCAACGGCGCAGAAGACGTGGCAGAGATCGATGGAACGGATATCGGTTCGGTAACAGAAGACGGTACGCTAACGACAGCAGGCACCTTGACAGTTAGCGATGCGGACGCCGGTGAATCCATTTTCGTGGCACAAGAAGACGCCCCAGGCGAGTACGGTTCGTTCAGTGTGGGTACAGATGGTGCGTGGACATACGACCTAACGGCGAACGATAGCGAAGCGGTTCAAGCCTTGGATGACGGTGATACGTTAACAGAGACGTTCACAGTGACCACAGCGGGTGGCGAAACACAAACCGTTACGATCACGATCAACGGCACAGACGATAAGGCCGTGATTACCGGTTCTGACAGCGGCAGTGTGAAAGAAGATGAGATCGCGCAAGCGACAGGCACCTTGAGTGTGAGCGATGCGGATGCCGATGAATCCATTTTCGTGGCACAAGAAGACGCCCCAGGCGAGTACGGTTCGTTCAGTGTGGGTACAGATGGTGCGTGGACATACGACCTAACGGCGAACGATAGCGAAGCGGTTCAAGCCTTGGGGGACGGTGATACGTTGACAGAGACGTTCACAGTGACCACAGCGGGTGGCGACACAGAGACAGTCACGATTACGATCAACGGCACAGACGATAAGGCCGTGATTACCGGTTCTGACAGCGGCAGTGTGGAAGAAGATGAGATCGCGCAAGCGACAGGCACCTTGAGTGTGAGCGATGCGGATGCCGATGAATCCATTTTCGTGGCACAAGAAGACGCTCCAGGCAAATACGGTTCGTTCAGTGTGGGTACAGATGGTGCGTGGACATACGACCTAACGGCGAA
>NZ_JBLIXL010000009.1:0-3841 GCF_047525455.1 Marinomonas phycocola | reverse complement strand
CGATAGCGAAGCGGTTCAAGCCTTGGATGACGGTGATACGTTGACAGAGACGTTCACAGTGACCACAGCGGGTGGCGACACAGAGACAGTCACGATCACGATCAACGGCACAGACGATAAGGCCGTGATTACCGGTTCTGACAGCGGCAGTGTGGAAGAAGATGAGATCGCGCAAGCGACAGGCACCTTGAGTGTGAGCGATGCGGACGCCGATGAATCCATTTTCGTGGCACAAGAAGACGCTCCAGGCAAATACGGTTCGTTCAGTGTGGGTACAGATGGTGCGTGGACATACGACCTAACGGCGAACGATAGCGAAGCGGTTCAAGCCTTGGATGACGGTGATACGTTGACAGAGACGTTCACAGTGACCACAGCGGGTGGCGACACAGAGACAGTCACGATCACGATCAACGGCACAGACGATAAGGCGGCTATCTTTGTTGCGCCTCCTGTTATTACTAATATTACAGACGACTCTGAGGCTTCTGATTATTCTCTTGTAACGCTTCATGGTACGGGAGAGCCGGGTGCATCAATCACTCTTTATGTGATTTCAAACTCTACTACTAACGGAAATAATACCCAAACGGGTGAATACACTACAGTTAAAGACCTACCAATCACAGTAGACAGCAGCGGTAACTGGACGGTAGATATTTCTAATCTGGACGATGTTCCAGTGGGTGACAATGAATTTTTCAAAGCGGTTCAAACTGATACGAATGGTAATGTTAGTGCTGATTCGAACACGGTCCATTACTGGCATGGTGATAGTACTTCGCAAAAGGCGGAGTCAGAAGATGACTTTGTGCTGTCTGGTAAAGGTGACGATATACAAGCTATCGACACTGACGATGACAATGATGTAGTGACTCTCGATGGCGGTGCAGGTAATGATACGGCTAAGTTTAGTAAAGCGATTTCGGAAATGCAGTCGATTACATTAGCCGATAATGGAAATGTAATTATTGTTGATGATCAGGGTGATACCAACATTCTTATTGAGTTTGAATCTTTCTCGTTCGAAAATGTTGTCTATAGTAAAGAGTCGTTACTCGGCAATGTGACAGAAGATGGGATCCTGAAAGCATTAGGCACCTTGACGGTCAGTGATGCGGACGCCGGTGAATCCAGCTTCAATGCACAAGAAAACACTATAGGCAAGTACGGTGCGTTCAGCATTAACGCAAAAGGCGTGTGGACGTATGCGCTAAATAACGAAGTAGACGATGTGCAAGCGTTGGATGCAGGTCAAACCGAGACCGAGACGTTCGAAGTGACCACAGCGAGTGGCGAAACAAAAACCGTTACGATCACGATCAACGGCGCAGAAGACGCGGCAGAAATCGATGGAACGGCTATCGGTTCGGTAACAGAAGACGGTACGATAACGACAGCAGGCACCTTGACGGTCAATGATGCGGACGCCGGTGAATCCAGCTTCAAGTCACAAGAAAACACTATAGGCAAGTACGGTGCGTTCAGCATTAACGCAAAAGGCGCGTGGACGTATGCGCTGAATAACGAAGTAGACGATGTGCAAGCGTTGGATGCAGGTCAAATCGAGACCGAGACGTTCACAGTGACCACTGCGGGTGGCGACACACAAACCGTTACGATCACGATCAATGGCACAGACGATGCGGCGGCTATCTTTGTTGCGCCTCCTGTTATTACTAATGTTACAGACGACTCTGCGGCTTCTGATTATTCTCTTGTAACGCTTCATGGTACAGGGGAGCCAGGTGCGTCAATCACTCTTTATGTGATTTCAGGCTCTACTGGAAGAGGACAGAATCCCAAAACGGATGAATACACGAAAGTTGATGATGATTCAATCACTGTAGACAGCAGCGGTAACTGGACTATGGACATTTCAAACTTGAAAGATGTTCCAGTGAATGACAATGAATTTTTCAAAGCGGTTCAAACTGATACGAATGGTAATGTTAGTACTGAGTCGAACACGGTCCATTACTATCATGGCCGTAGCGGTTTGATAAATACGGTGTCAGGTGATGACTTTATTCTGCTTGGTGGCAGTAGCGATCAAGTTAATATAAACGCTGACGATGACAATGATGCAGTGACTATCGATGGCGGTAAACAACGTATTGATACTGCTAGGTTTGATAAAGCGATATCGGAAATGCAGTCGATTACATTAGCCGATAATGGAAATGTAATTATTGTTGATGATCAGGGTGATACCAACACTCTTATTAATTTTGAGTATTTCTCGTTCAACGATGTTGTCTATAGTAAAGAGTCGTTACTCGGCAATGTGACAGAAGATGGGATCCTGAAAGCATTAGGCACCTTGACGGTCAGTGATGCGGACGCCGGTGAATCCAGCTTCAATGCACAAGAAAACACTATAGGCAAGTACGGTGCGTTCAGCATTAACGCAAAAGGCGTGTGGACGTATGCGCTAAATAACGAAGTAGACGATGTGCAAGCGTTGGATGCAGGTCAAACCGAGACCGAGACGTTCGAAGTGACCACAGCGAGTGGCGAAACAAAAACCGTTACGATCACGATCAACGGCGCAGAAGACGCGGCAGAAATCGATGGAACGGCTATCGGTTCGGTAACAGAAGACGGTACGATAACGACAGCAGGCACCTTGACGGTCAATGATGCGGACGCCGGTGAATCCAGCTTCAAGTCACAAGAAAACACTATAGGCAAGTACGGTGCGTTCAGCATTAACGCAAAAGGCGCGTGGACGTATGCGCTGAATAACGAAGTAGACGATGTGCAAGCGTTGGATGCAGGTCAAATCGAGACCGAGACGTTCACAGTGACCACTGCGGGTGGCGACACACAAACCGTTACGATCACGATCAATGGCACAGAAGACGCGGCAGAAATCGGTGGAACGGATATCGGTAAGGTAACAGAAGACTACAATCTAACGACAGCAGGCACCTTGACGGTCAGTGATGCGGACGCTGGTGAATCCAGCTTCAAGGCACAAGAAAACACTATAGGAAAGTACGGTTCGTTCAGCATTAACGCAAAAGGCGCGTGGACGTATGTGCTGAATAACGAAATGGACGAGGTGCAAGCGTTTGATGGAACTACAATCCGTGTCGAGCTATTCAAAGTGGCCACAACGGGTGGCGAAACACAAGACGTTCGAATCTTCCTCGGCGGAGAAAACGATGCTCCTGTAGCGGTAGATGATTATGCTAGCATGTCATCTGGATCAGTAATTACAATTGATGCACTCGATAACGATACTGATAGAGAGGGACATAGTTTAATCATTACGGACGCAAATGTCCCTTCGGACCAAGGACTTGTTGAAGTTGTAGAGAATAAATTAGTGTTTACTCCAGCTTCTGACTTTACTGGTACAGCCTCTCTTACTTATACAATCCGTGACGTTAACGGTGAGAATGATACTGATACTGCTAATGTATTTGTTTCTGTTACCTCTGTAACAGTCAATTCGATTACGTCAGATGACGTGATCAACAAGGCGGAAAGTGATCAAACGATCGCTGTAACAGGTACAGCGATCGGTGGCGATATTGCAGAAGGCGATAAAGTGACCTTGAACATCGACAGCGACACGATTTACACAACAACAGTCAAATCAGATAACACATGGTCTGTTGACGTGGCAGGTTCTGATTTGGCCAAGGATACCGACTTCGATGCGGTTGTGACCTCTTATGATGAGGCGGGTAACAAGATCGACACAATGGGCTCTTCAACTCATACGGTTGATACTTATGTGGATTATGACCCTGACATTAAGTTTGATGAAGCAGGTAATCTACTAGTCGGCGGTTACTTAGAATCAGGAGGTACCGTAACGTCTATTACT
>NZ_JBLIXL010000008.1:0-155206 GCF_047525455.1 Marinomonas phycocola | reverse complement strand
ACGTTGAACCACCTGATCCCATCCCGAACTCAGAAGTGAAAAGCGTCATCGCCGATGGTAGTGTGGCATTCGCCATGTGAGAGTAGGTCGTCGTCAAGTTTCAATTAGAAAGCCCTGATAGGTTACCCTGTCAGGTTTTTTTTTGGTTCAGAGATTGAAGTTCGGTTGAAATTCAAGACGGTACATCAAGGCCTCCCAGAAATATTGATTCAGCCACTGACAAAATGGTCATCGCCGATGGTAGTGTGGCATTCGCCATGTGGCTCTCTATGAAAGGAACGAGGTCGTCGTCAAGTTTCAATTAGAAAGCCCTGATAGGTTACCCTGTCAGGGTTTTTTTGGTTCAGAGATTGAACTTTAATTGAATTTCAAGACAGTGCATCAAGACCTCCTAGAAATAATGTCGCAGCCATTGACAAAATGGTCATCGCCGATGGTAGTGTGGCATTCGCCATGTGGCTCTTTATGAAGGGAACGAGGTCATCGTCAAGTTTCAATTAGAAAGCCCTGATAGGTGACCCTGTCAGGTTTTTTTTGGTTCGGAGATTGAAGTTCGGTTGAAATTCAAGACAGTGCATCAAGGCCTCCTAGAAATAATCATACCGTCCCATAAAGTGTGTCCAAGAGGGATATAAAAGGCGCCCCTCTTTCGTGAAATTCAGTTTTGCATTGTTGGTAACACAACCCACAATCATCGTAGCTGGGAGTTTGAGTTTTGTTTCCTCTATTTCAGAAATGTATATAGAGCGATTTAACCACATGGTTAGATATGATTGATTAAGTTACTATCTGTGCAAAGATATTAATGTTACCAACAATGCAGAACTGGGCCACTTCAACAATTGAAATCTGATCCAGTTGTATAACTATAGAGTCTTTTGAGAGACTCTATGACAACCGAGGTTAGTGCGGCATTCGTACTTGTTGAAGCGGTATGAAATATAAGTTTAATTAGCTGTTTATTTATATAGATTGATTCAATATATGGTGTTATTATTCCGCCACAAGATTACTGTAGATTCAAGTGTATATTCGCGTGTTTTGATATGTTTTCAGAACGAACGCAAGCTGTTTGCTTGACGATCACAGAGACGTTGAACCACCTGATCCCATCCCGAACTCAGAAGTGAAAAGCGTCATCGCCGATGGTAGTGTGGCATTCGCCATGTGAGAGTAGGTCGTCGTTAAGTTTTAATTATAAAGCCCTGATAGGTTACCCTGTCAGGGTTTTTTTGGGTTCAGAAGTTGTGGTTGAATGAACTAAGACCTTCTAGAAATAATTTTGATAGTGAATTATGACACCTGAAATATTTATAAAACGACAGATGAATGCCATATCAGTGAGGAAATTAGAGGTTGTTCAAAGTTTATGGAGTGGATGTGGCGAAATCGTTAGATACTCTGTTTCTGGTGTAAGCAGTATATCATCCGTTATTCTTAAGCAAATTCAAGTCCCTGCAGAAATGTCCCATCCTAGAGGGTGGAGTTCAAATCATGCAGCGGAACGGAAAATACACTCTTATTTAGTTGAACAAAACTGGTATGAGACATGGTCTAGTCAATGCGATGATGAATGTCGTGTTGCACGTTGTTTCGGTGTTTTTTCATATGCAGAAAAAAATCAAGCCTACATTTTACTTGAAGATCTAGATGACTCAGGGTTTCATGTTAGGCGTAATGAGTTAACTGTGTTTGAGGCTGTTCTTTGTCTGCAATGGCTTGCGTCGTTTCACGCTCGTTTTATTACTCGCTCTCCAAATAAAAATTGGCCAAAGGGATTATGGGAACAAGGCACGTATTGGCATTTAAATACTCGTCAAGATGAATGGAATGCAATGCCTGAAGGCTGCTTAAAATCATCCGCTAGATTGCTTTCTGAGGCATTAGAAAACGCGACTTTCCAGACGTTGGTACACGGTGATGCTAAAGTGGCAAATTTTTGTTTCTCTAAGAAAATGGACAAAGTGTCCGCTGTTGACTTTCAATATGTTGGAAAAGGTATTGGTGTACAGGATGTTGCTTATTTTATAGGGAGTTGTTTGAGTGAAAACGAATTAGAGTTACACCTAGATTATTTATTGGATAATTATTTTAGTGAATTATCACGGTGTCTAATTGACCAAGGTGAGTCTCCTAGTTTATCTGAAGAAGTTGCAAAGGAGTGGCATCTTCTTTTTTCGGTTGCTTGGGCTGATTTTCATCGATTTATTGTCGGGTGGTCTCCTAATCATAAGAAAAACACTTCTTTTAGTCAGAAAATAACGTCTATTGGACTGTCTAGATTTTAGTCTTGAATTTAAGAATGTCTAGTTTACTAATAATTACTGAAATGGTAAGGAATGTTTTGAGTTAGAAGTGGATTTTTCATTTGTTAAGTTTTCAAGGAACGAAACTGACTTTGATTTCTCTTCATTGGTTAATGAGAATGCGTTGATTTTTTTTGATGTTAATGGTGATGCTTTACTTATGCGTGCAGATCTTCCTCCAGCGGCATAATCGTTAATTAAGACTTAATAGCCCCATCGTGCATATAAGGCGTGGTAAGGGCAATGTTTCGTAATGTTGCAGTTCTAAAGCGACCTTTATGTTCTTCTTTTTTGTCTGTTCAAATAGGCCTTGGTTGTTAAGAGGGTATAAACCGTCGTCATTTTTATTATAAAGACCTGTGTTATAGAAAAGAGGTGGCTCTTTTAGTGCGGCTATGAAATGGAGTCATGTCGGGCAACTCATACAATTTAGTCGTTCACTTGAAAACAGTTCGACCCCTTTGATTGCTATCTGAAGATAGGGTGTTCTTTCCTTCATAATAGCATTGATTAAAAAGTGATTGATACGAAATATTGAGTTATCTGAAGGGGCAGTTAGAGGAGGAAGCCCGTTAGGTAGCTTCCAAGTGTATTCGCTTGCTAATACCACCTCAGATGGCACCAGTAATATGATGCAGGATATTGAGGTAGTTACTTTGTTCATCCGTTTCAACAAACCACCCTTAATAAAGTGCCCTCCTATATTCATAGTATTTTGTGCAGCTTGATTAAGTATGGCTACCGTATCATTTTTTCTGCACTCTTGTTTTAATTGCTGTCAGGATCAAATTCAAGACTTTTACTTTGGCGTGTTATCCACTGTTTTAGCTGGCTTATTCCATGTTCGTTTCTACGGCTTGTTTTGTAAACAAAATTAAATTGATCTGCTGTTTTTACAAAGTGTGTGGGCAATGCAATTAAGCTGTCTTTAGGCGTTCGATATTTAAACACAAAGTCATTAATTAACGCGATTCCATGATGGTGCTTAGCAGCTTCATATGCCAATAATAGATGGCTAAATTTTTGAAATTTAATTGATTCTGATAGTTTTGTTCCTTGATCTTCAAACCAAAATCGCCAATCCTCCGTGTATTTTTCATAAATGCTACTGTGGGTAATAAGAGGGTACTTTTCCAAAATTCTAGGGTTTTCTAAAATGTGTTCTTTAATTCTGTGGAAATCTTGGGTACCAAGATCTGCTTGTATTTGTGTGAAAAAAGCGGGACTGCACACAGGAAACAAGCGCTCATCATAAAGTAGATCAGCACTGAAACCTCGCTTAACTTTATCTACGGTAATAAAGCAATCAGCTACTCTATCTGAAAGCTCTGGAGTTGAGTGGGTCATTTCTAGGGAGATATCTATCTGAGGGTGTAACCTTTTAAAGTCATTGAGTCGAGGAATTAACCAAGAGACGGCAAAAGAGCTGTAAACAGCAAGGCGAATACTTGTTTTTTCATGGCCTTTAATTTGGTTACTTGCGTGGCTAATGAGCTCTAAAGAAGACGATATACTGCTGAGATAAATTCTCCCTTCGTCCGTCATTCTTAGATTTCTTCCCTGCCTTATAAATAAGCTTTCACCTAAATAGTTTTCTAATAGCTTGATCTGGTGAGATATAGCACTCTGGGTAAGGTGTAGCTCGTCAGCGGCTTTTGAAAAACTGTTTAACCTTGCTACGGCTTCAAAGATAGGTAAGGATTTGAGTGGAGGTAAAAGCATAGTTTCACTATTCAAAAAATTAATACTAACTCAATTTTTATCATTATAACTAATGTTTTTTTCCATCTAAAATACAGCCTACAGTAGATAGAGTTCATTATTCGGTGGAGGTGTGTATGTCAGGTAAAACAGTAAGCAGTGCGATTGTGTTACTGATTTTGGGTAATTTGATGGCAACTCTATGCGATGCATTTATTAAAATGGCAGGAAAAGACATTCCTGTATTTCAATTCACTTTTATGAGGGTGGTTTGCATGATTTTGTGCTTACTGCCTTTTATTCGCCAAGTTAATTGGGCTCAACCGTTTGAGGGGGCCAAGTTACATTTTTTAAGAGGTGGTATCTGGGTAGTGGCGGGGGTGTTATTGGTCTTTGCATTAGGTGATTTACCCCTTGCTACAGCAAATGCTGTGTTTTATACCGCACCATTATTAATTATTTTTTTAGCTTCTTTATTCTATAAAGAGACGTTATCTTGCTCGGTGATGTTTGCTGCCTTGTTTGGGCTGATTGGAATACTCATTATTTTAAGACCAAGTGAACTGAGTTTGGGAATTATTAATGCGTTATTATTTGCTTTGGCTTTAGCGTTTAATAGCTTGTTAATACGTCAGTTGCCGAAAAAGCAGACGTTGGTTCATGGAATGCTGTTAACATACTTTTTTGCCATGCTTATGGTCGGTGGATTGGCTTTTTTCGAAAACGCTCAATGGGATTGGTCGTTGGTTATCTTTGCATTTGCCTCTTCAGTCTGCTCCATCTTTTATAGCTTTACATGTTTGTTGGCTTATCGTTATGTTGCCTCAAGTGAAGTGGCCAGTGCAGAGTATTCTGGCTTAATAAGCGCAATGGTGGTTGGTTGGCTTTGGTTTAATGAGAGCATGGATGTGTTTGTCGTCATTGGTTCTTTGTTTATTATTATGCCACTGGTTTATATTAGCCACAGAGACAATAGAAGGCGTCGTGACTTAATCGGAAAAGCCTCCATATAGCTTATAGATATTGATAAAACTAAGAAGGTTGAGTGTTGTTTGATGTCAAGGTGAGCAATGTTATTGCTTGCTGAGCCATTTCTTTGATATCTTGTCTATCGAGATAAATACCATCCATAAATAAACGACATATTCCATGTAGCGTTGCCCAAGTGGTTTGGCCTACTATTAATGGTGAACCAATTTGGGAAATTACGTTTTCTTTTTGTAATATTTCAATCCATTGAATCCAAAGTTTGAAGCTCTTTTTAGATGTTTCTTTTAATGATTCAGACACACTATCAGATTTCCAAATATCTCTACCATACATTAAATCGTAAGTTTCACTGTTGTCTTCTGCAAATTGAATATAGGCGAATACGTATTGCTCAAATGAAGATTGAAGAGAGAGGTTTCTCTCATTCTGATAGAAAGCCTCGATAATTTCATTTTGTAGTATAAAGCCTTGTTCTGCGATTGAGCATAGAAGTGCGGTTTTGTCTTTAAAGTGATGATATGGGGCGGTTCGAGAAACACCGACTTGGTCTGCAAGTTTTCTCATTGATATACCGTCAACACCGTGCTCTTTAAGTATGTCGGTTGCTGTGAGGATTAAAGATTGACGAAGATCGCCGTGATGATAGGTTTCTTTTGATGTTGTCATGGTGCTAATGTATCAATCCATCTTGACGATGTCAAAATAAAGTGTTATCTTGACGGTGTCAAGACTTGCGTTTCTGTTGAGTCGATGAATAAAAAGAGATTATCATTATGCCTCATGCTTTGTACCCACACCTTTTTGAACCACTGGACCTTGGTTTTACTCAGTTAAAAAATCGTATTTTAATGGGGTCTATGCACCTTGGTTTAGAAGAGATGAAAGGCGGTTTTGACAGAATGGCCGCTTTTTACGCTGAGCGTGCAAAAGGAGGGGTAGGTTTGATTGTCACAGGGGGGATTGGGCCAAATGCTGAAGGTGCAGTTAATCTTTTTGCTGCGTTAATGGTGTCTTCTAGTGATGTAGAAAATCATAAAAAGATCACTCAAGCTGTTCATAATGAAGATGGTA
Organism: Marinomonas phycocola; assembly: GCF_047525455.1. Lineage (NCBI taxonomy): Bacteria > Pseudomonadati > Pseudomonadota > Gammaproteobacteria > Oceanospirillales > Oceanospirillaceae > Marinomonas > Marinomonas phycocola. Next base: position 149,138 of record NZ_JBLIXL010000008.1, on the reverse strand, counting down.
AAATCTGTATGCAAATCTTGCATACGGGTCGTTATGCTTATAATCCTAAAGCGGTAGCACCTTCTCCAATAAAAGCGCCAATTAATCCATTTGTACCGACTGAACTGACGGAAGACTTGATAGAGAAGCAAATTCAAGACTTTGAAAACAGTGCATTATTGGCTCAACAAGCGGGATATGACGGTGTTGAGGTTATGGGGTCGGAAGGCTATTTACTGAATCAATTTATAGTGCAAAGAACCAATCAAAGAGAAGATGATTGGGGTGGTGACTATAAAAAACGCATTCGCTTTCCTGTGGAAGTGATTAGTAGAATACGAGAAAAAGTGGGTAAACACTTTATCATTATTTATCGCCTTTCTATGTTGGATTTGGTTGAAGGTGGTAGCTCTTTTGAGGAGGTTGTTGAACTGGGGAAAGAGATAGAATCGGCTGGAGCAACAATCATTAATACGGGGATTGGGTGGCATGAAGCCCGTATACCTACTATTGCGACCAGTGTTCCTAGGGCAGCTTTTACTTGGGTCACAGCCAAAATGAGGAAAGAGCTGACCGTTCCTTTAATTACCTCGAACCGAATTAATATGCCGAATGTGGCTGAGGAAGTTTTATCACGCGGTGATGCGGACATGGTCTCTATGGCAAGGCCATTCTTGGCAGACCCCGAATTTGTGGTAAAAGCGCAGGAGCAGCGTGCGGACGAAATTAACACCTGTATTGGTTGTAATCAAGCGTGCTTAGACCATGTCTTTGCGAATAAATTGACTTCTTGTTTGGTGAATCCAAGGGCTTGTCATGAAACTAAAATGATCATAGCGCCAGTGGATAAAAAGAAAAAATTAGCCGTGATTGGCGCAGGTCCAGCAGGGCTTTCTTTTGCTACGACAGCCGCAAAGCGTGGTCATGATGTAACATTGTTTGATGCGTCGAATCAGGTTGGAGGGCAGTTTAATATCGCTAAACGCATACCCGGAAAAGAAGAATTTTATGAAACACTGCGCTATTACTTTCGCCAGATTGAGCTGACAGGAGTGAACTTGTTGCTTAATACTAAGGTATCCACAGAAAGTCTGAATCAAAGCGATTTCGATGAAGTTATTATTGCGACAGGTATTATGCCAAAAATTCCAGATATTGACGGCATAGATCATCCAAAGGTATTGAGTTATTTGGATGTGATGAACGGTGTTGAGGTAGGAAAAAATGTTGCTGTTATTGGTGCTGGTGGTATTGGTTTTGACATTAGTGAGGTTCTGTTAGATCAAGGTGAATCAACAAGTCAAAATATAGATGCCTTTATGTCAAAGTGGGGGATAGATAAAACACTTCAAACACGTGGTGGTGTGATGCAAGTAAACCGATCTGAAAAAGTGCCACTTAGAAATGTTTTTTTACTTCAACGAAAAACAACCAAAGTGGGTGCCAAGCTTGGTAAGACGACAGGATGGATTCATCGTATGGATCTTAAAAGAGAAGGCGTTGAAATGTTATCAGGTTGTGATTATCAAAAAATAAACGACGCTGGTTTACACATTTTAGTCGAGGGTGAACCAAGACTACTAGAGGTTGATCAAGTGGTTATCTGTGCAGGGCAGGATTCTAATAACAGCCTAAAAAACAATTTAACTAAGCCTTACCATTTGATTGGCGGTGCGGATGTTGCAAAAGAACTGGATGCCAAAAGAGCCATTAATCAAGGTACTAAGCTCGCTTTAGATATTTAGATGTTGTATTGATTCGTAAAGGTGGTTTTTTAATTCGGTTGCTTACTTGAATTCAACTAGTCAAAAGAACCACCTTCACGAAACTGTTTCTCTGGGCACAGGGGCGTGCAATATCTGATTTATTGCTGTGATACTGGCTCTCCTGTTTTAAGGATGGATAGAAGCTTCTCTCTTCTTTTGCTTTGCTGAATGGCTTGATTGAGTTGTTCGTCGTAATCTTGTTGCCAATCATCAGACTGCCCTACAATTAAAGATAAATCTCTCATGCTGGCTTTTAATACGATTAAGAAAGACTGGATGTTTTTTTCTTGATCCAGCATGATGTTTTTTATTGAGCTGGCGCTGCTGTGTCTGAGATACGTTTTTAATTGCTCTGTGTTGTCTGCTATTTGTATCAGTGTCGAGTCTTGCTGGGTAATTCTATTTTGTAACTCTGTAATGTCTTTTGTTAATTCTGTCATTTGTTCTATTTGTAAATCCGATACATCATCGCTCTGAGTGAGGTACAGAGTTAGGCCCACTGATCCGCCAATAGATGAAAAAAACGTTAATAGCAGAGCAATAATTAGAAAGAGAGTTTTAAAGCGTTTCAACACGCCTTTTTTAGGCTTTATGTTTAATGATTCATCTTGTTCTTCAATGGTTTTTTTGCTTGTCATTTCTTGCTCCTTTATTGTGTCATGTTTTTGCTTGTCATTTCTTACTCCTTTATTGTGTCATGTTTTTGATTGATGATCGTTAACAAGATAGAGGGGATTTTATTTTAGTATAGACGTTGAAATTTAATACAGTAGATTTTCTGTGTTAGGGCTAGGGAAGTTTTTAGAGGTATTTCAATGATGGTTTTTCTTTGGCCTTTATAGCTATTTTACTTATTTTAAGGGGTTTTGTTTTTTCCTATCACCTCGTAGAATACGGATCAAAAATGAAACCTTGCCTTTTAATTGCATACCTTAGTGTTTTAGTAGGGTATATACTTGACTAAAATAGTGGGTTTTGATTGAATAGTCGACCATTAAATTGCTTAGCGGATGAACTATGCGCCTGACAACAAAAGGTCGATATGCAGTAACTGCAATGCTGGATCTTGCATTGCATACGAATAGTGGTCCCGTTTCTTTATCCGATATATCTCAGCGACAAGGTATTTCTCTTTCTTATTTAGAGCAATTGTTTGCTAAGTTGCGTAAGCAAAGCTTAGTAACCAGTGTTCGAGGCCCTGGCGGAGGTTATCAGCTCAGCCGACCGAATAAAGATATTTTTGTTGCGCAAATTGTTGATGCTGTCAATGAATCTATTGATGCAACAGGTTGTAAGGGGCAAAGTGACTGTCAAGCGGGAGCAACATGTTTGACTCATCATTTATGGTGCGACTTAAGCGAGCAAATTCATGACTTTTTAAGCCATATTAGCTTGGAGCAACTGGTTTTAAGACAAGATGTTCGAACGGTTGCAGATCGCCAAGATAACGAGTATCAACGTGGTATTAAAGAAACAGTAAAAGACAAAATTGATGCAGAAATAGTGAGTTAGCACTCTATTAAAGCGGACAGTGAATGTAGGCAGAGCACCTTTTTGACCTATTTTAAAAAGTGAGTTTTATGTTATGACTGAACAAATTGACAAGGCGCTCGAACGGGAATACGAGGCAGGTTTTGTATCTGATATTGAATCAGACACGTTTGAACCTGGATTAAATGAAGACATTATTCATCGTATCTCAAGCATGAAAAATGAACCTGAATGGATGCTAGAGTGGCGCTTAAAAGCGTTTCGTGTGTGGCAAGAAATGGAAGAGCCTAATTGGGCTCACATTAAGTATTCTAAAATCGATTTCCAAGCTATTTCTTATTATTCTGCGCCAAAAAGCATGAAGGATAAGCCTAAATCACTCGATGAAGTGGATCCTGAATTGATTCGTACCTATGAGAAGCTGGGTATCCCCCTCATTGAGCAACAAATGCTTGCTGGTGTTGCTGTCGATGCTGTTTTCGATTCTGTTTCAGTTGTGACAACATTTCGAGAAAAGCTTGAAAAAGCGGGTGTTATTTTTTGCCCGATTTCAGACGCGGTACATCGCTTTCCGGAGTTGGTTAAAAAGTATCTTGGTAGTGTTGTACCAACAAAAGACAATTATTTTGCGGCATTAAATTGTGCTGTGTTTACGGATGGTTCTTTTGTTTATATTCCCAAAGGTACGCGCTGCCCGATGGAATTATCGACGTATTTTCGAATCAATGAACTGAATACGGGACAGTTTGAACGAACATTGATTATTGCGGATGAAGGCAGCCATGTTAGTTATTTAGAAGGCTGCACAGCACCTCAGCGTGATGAAAACCAATTGCATGCGGCGGTTGTTGAGCTTGTTGCAATGGATAATGCTGAAATCAAATATTCAACGGTACAAAATTGGTATCCTGGCGATGAAAATGGCAAAGGTGGTATTTACAACTTTGTAACGAAACGCGGTATTTGCCATGAAAGTGCAAAAATTTCTTGGACTCAAGTTGAAACGGGTTCAGCGGTTACTTGGAAATATCCAAGCTGTATTTTGAAAGGCGACAACAGTGTTGGAGAGTTTTACTCAGTTGCACTTACTCGTGGTGCACAGCAAGCCGATACTGGAACAAAAATGATCCATATTGGTAAAAATACCAAGTCGACGGTTATCTCGAAAGGCATTTCCGCTGGCCGCAGTAACAACAGTTATCGAGGCTTGGTTCGTATGAATCCAGGTGCTCAAGGTGCGCGTAATTTTACTCAATGTGATTCACTGCTAATCGGTGATCAATGTGGCGCACACACCTTCCCATATGTCGAAAGCCGTAACCCTTCCGCAATTGTAGAGCATGAAGCGACCACATCCAAAGTCAGTGACGAACAAATGTTTTTATGTCGTCAACGTGGAATTGAGCCAGAAAAGGCCGTTTCTATGATTGTTAATGGCTTCTGTAAAGAAGTATTCAAAGAACTCCCAATGGAATTTGCCGTCGAAGCTGGCAAATTACTAGAAATCAGCCTTGAAGGCTCAGTAGGTTGAGGAACCCCAATATGTCTAACACCGCATCATCTAAAGAGAAAAGCATGCTTAAAATTACTGATTTACATGCAAGTGTCGAAGAAAAAAACATCTTGAAGGGCCTAAATCTAGATGTTAAGCCTGGCGAAGTTCATGCAATCATGGGCCCAAATGGCGCTGGCAAAAGTACGACGGGTTATGTTCTATCCGGTCGTGATGGTTATACAGTAGAAAAAGGGTCTGCGCTTTTGGATGGTGTTGAAATCCTTGATATGGAAGCAGAAGAAAGAGCGCGTGCGGGCTTGTTCTTGGCGTTCCAGTACCCTGTAGAAATCCCTGGTGTAAGTAATCTTGAGTTTTTAAAAGCATCGGTTGATGCCCAAAGAGAAGCACGTGGTAATGATGCTTATACATCGGCAGAATTTCTTAAAGTTGCGAAAGAAGCATGTAAACAAGTTAACCTACCGTTAGCGTTTTTAAAGCGTGGTGTGAACGAAGGCTTTTCTGGCGGAGAAAAGAAGCGCAACGAATTAATGCAAATGATTCTATTAAAACCAAAACTTTGCATTTTAGATGAAACCGATTCCGGTTTAGATATCGATGCTATGCAGGTCGTAGCGAACGGTGTAAACAGCCAACGTTCTTCTGATCGTAGCTTTATCATTGTGACCCATTATCAGCGCCTTTTAGACTACATCAAACCTGACTTTGTACATGTATTATCTGACGGTAAAGTTGTGAAAAGTGGTGATGCTTCCCTTGCAAAAGAATTGGAAGCTGAAGGTTATTCTTGGATTCATAATGAACCAGCAGATGAGTTGGGAGGTGATTTCCTATGAGTGTATGGTTAGAAAATGCCATAGCTCGTGCTAATTCGACCAGCGATTGGTTATCTCCTATTAGAGAAGCGTCTTTAGCGACTTTGAAAGAAACGCCTTGGCCAACACGCAAAACAGAAGCGTGGAAGTATACTTCTTTAAAGTCTCTTGAGCGTGTAACGCTTTCAGCGGTTGACATTGAATATCAAGATATGCCAGATGAAATTGATGGTTTTGAAAGCCTAAATCTTGTTTTTCGTAACGGTCAATTTGATATCGATGGTTTAAAAGAGGCGCTGCCTAATGGGCTAACCATTACCTATTTACCTTCTGCTGCGGATTCTGTAAAGAAAGCGAGCGTAGAGGAGCTTTCTCAAATTAAACCAGAGCGTCATGTGTTTGGTTTGATCAATGATGTTCTGGCAGAAGATATTATTCGTATTGAAGTTGCGGAAGGCGTCTCTATTTCTCAAGCGATTCGCATTACCTCTTTGGTAGGATTAAATACAGAGTCACATACTCGTGTTTTTGTAAAACTGAATAAAGGCGCTAGCTTAACGGTTTCTGAGCATTATCAAGGTAATCTAGAGAGCGTAAACACAGGTTTTGTTGAATATGACATTTGTGCTGAAGCAAAACTTGAACATTATCGTTTTGCGTTGCAAACGGATAAGTCGATCAGCATTGGTGGTTGTCACTTTAAATTGGGTGAGCGTGCTGATTTAAATAGCACACTTGTTGGTTTTGGTAGCGACCTGAGCCGTGTTGATACTGACATTATTTATGATGGTGAATTTGCTAACGCTAAATTGAATGCTTTTTATCTATTGGATGGAAAAGAGTTGTTTGATTTGCACGCAACGGTAGAGCATGCGGTTCCAAATTGCACAACATTAGAAAATGTACGTGGGATTGTTGCCGATCACGCAAAAGCGGTGTTTAACGGCCGTATACACATTCATCGTGATGCACAAAAAACATTAGCAGAATTAAACAATCGCAACTTATTATTGTCTGATAAAGCTGAAATTAACACTAAGCCCGAGTTAGAAATTTATGCTGATGATGTACGCTGTGCTCATGGCGCAACGGTTGCTGAGATTGATAAACACGCGTTGTATTACCTTGAGTCTCGCGGCATTTCACGCAGTAAAGCGCAGGTCATGTTGAATTTTGGTTTTATTAACGAATTGATCGATCAAATGCCAAACCAAATATTGGCTGAGTGGGTTCGTCCACAAATTCGTAATCGTTTTGCTCAAATGGAAGTCACTCGATAAATTGTGAGTGACACACGTGTTGTTAATTTAGATTTAGTGAGAAAAATATGAGCTTTGATGTCCAAGCTATTCGTAAAGAGTTCCCTATTTTAACAAGAATGGTTAATGGGAAGCCTTTGGTTTATCTTGATAATGCAGCGACTACTCATAAGCCACAATGCGTTATTGATGCTTTAGTAGATTATTACTCTACTTGTAATTCGAATGTGCATCGTGGTGCTCATAAATTGGCTGATGAAGCAACCCGTCGATTTGAAGGTGCAAGAGACATTATTGCCAGTTTCATCAATGCGCCATCGCGCAATTCAGTCATATGGACAAGTGGCACCACTGAATCCATTAATATTGTTGCAAATGGTTTAGCCCAATTGCTGCAAGAAGGCGATGAAGTGATTGTTACGTCGATGGAGCATCATGCAAACTTAGTTACTTGGCAGCAAGCTTGCGCTAAAAAGGGCGCTAAACTAAATATTGTGCCTATCAATGATAAAGGTGAACTCGATATTGCGGAGTATCGAAAACTATTAACAAGCAACACGAAACTGGTTGCGTTTCCTCATGTCTCAAATGCACTTGGTACGGTTAATCCTATTATTGAACTTACTCGACTTGCAAAGACTGTGGACGCTCTGGTTTTAATTGATGGTGCTCAGGGTATTGCTCATGGAAACGTGGATGTGCAGGCTATCGATTGTGATTTCTATGCTTTTTCTGGGCATAAAATGTATGCACCAATGGGTGTTGGTATTTTATGGGGAAAAGAGTCTGTCTTAGAGTCGTGGCCCGTATGGCAAACGGGTGGAGAAATGATCTCTACTGTGAGTTTTACCGAGGCGACTTGGAATACTCTGCCTTTTCGTTTAGAGGCAGGTACGCCCAATGTCGGTGATGCCATTGCTTTTGGTGAAGCGATTCGTTGGTTTTCTGCTCTTGATTTAGAGGGCATTCAAGCGCATGAAAAAGCCTTGATGGATTATGCCACAGAAAAAGCAAAGGAATTTGAAGGGCTGATGATTGTCGGTGATGCCAGTGACAAAGTTGGTGTTTTAAGTTTTGTTCTAGATGAAGGTCATCCTGCAGATATTGGCTTCTTACTCGATAAGCAAGGTATTGCCATTCGAACGGGTGATCATTGTGCTCAGCCACTAATGAATCGTTTTAATGTTCCGGGTACTGCAAGAGCGTCTTTTGCAATTTATAATACCCTAGAAGAAATTGATGTGTTCTTTAATGCATTACGTAAAGTAAAAGCCATGTTGGCTTAGGAGAAAAATATGTCTGCTACGACATTTGATCCATCTGTTGACCTAGCTCAACCTGTCACGTTAACCCAAGCAGCAGAGCAGTATTTTGCGAAGAAATTGTCTTCTCAAACTGGGAAAATAATTCGAGTAAGTACCAAAGAAAGCGGTTGTACTGGGTTTGCTTATGTTCTGGATATGGTTGATCAAGCGGTAGAGAGTGATCATGTACTGAACTTTGGTGATGTTGTTGTTGCGGTTGATATTGGTGCTGTGAGCATGATTAAAGGTACAGAGATTGATCTTGTGCAAGAAGGTATTAACCATGTTATCAAATTTAATAACCCTAACGTTGTAGCTGAATGTGGCTGTGGCGAAAGCTTTAGTGTGAGTTAATACAGCATGCAAAAAATGGTGGTTACTCAAACCGAATGCCCTGCTCGTCGTGTGCCAAGTGGTATTCCAGCGGTTATCCCTGAAGGCCAATTTATTACGATTAATCAGGCGTTAGGTGGTAATTATACGGTCACTTGGCAGGGAAATATGTTTCGTATTGATGGTTTAGATGCGGCAGCAATTGGTCAGGAGCCTGAAGTATTGAGTTTTACCGAATCGGATTCGGATGATATTGCCGATGAGCAAGTTTGGCAGGCATTGCATTCTATTTACGATCCTGAAATTCCAATAAGCTTGGTTTCATTAGGGTTGATTTACTCTGTAGAAATAGAACAGAGCAGCAAATCAGTGGATGTTAACATGACGTTAACCGCTCCAGGCTGTGGAATGGGGCCTGTACTTGTCAGCGATGTGAAATATCGCGTTGCGAAAGTACCTAATGTAGAGCAAGTCAATGTGGAGTTGGTTTTTGATCCTCCTTGGTCTAGAGAAATGATGAGTGAAGAAGCGCAACTCGAAGCGGGTTTATTTTTCTAACACTTTTTTGATATATCATAAATTGAGTTGTGTGTTTAAGCCTCGCTTGTTTTACAATCGAGGCTTTCCTATTTTTATTAATGGCTTTTTGCTATTTGGAGCATTCTGTGAACGCTTTCATCCACAAAGTCATGATTTTATATATTGAGGTGTTATGCCATTACCAACAACAGAAGAAATCATTGAAGACTTAGCGTTTTTTGATGATTGGGAAGATCGATATAAATACATTATCGATCTTGCAAAAGTATTGCCGTCATTTGATGCGAGTTTACGTACCGACGAGCGATTAGTTCGAGGATGTCAAAGCAGTGTTTGGATAGACTTTACTCAGAAAAAAGGAGTGTTGTCTTTTAATGTTGATAGTGATGCCATTATTGTAAAAGGGTTATTGGCATTGGTTATGGCAGCGTTTGATAAAAAGTCACCCGCTGAAATATTAGCTTTTGATATGGATGGTTTCTTTGTCGAATTGGATCTGGCAAGTCACTTAAGCCCGACACGTGGTAACGGACTAAAAGCGATTGTTTCAAAAATTCAATCTATTGCAAAACATTCTAACGTATAGATATTCGCTCGGAGAGTTTAATGGGAACGCCCATATATTTAGATTATTCAGCTACGACACCAGTGGACCCTCGTGTTGCTAAAAGCATGTCTGATTGTTTAACACTTGATGGTAATTTTGCTAACCCCGCTTCCAGATCTCATGCATTTGGCTGGAGAGCAGAAGAAGCCGTTGAAGACGCACGTCAGCAAGTCGCTGATTTGATTTGTGCAGATGCCCGTGAAATTGTTTGGACATCAGGGGCAACGGAGGCGAATAATTTAGCGCTAAAGGGCGTTGCGTATGCTTATGCGAAACAGGGTAAGCACATTATTACCTCTCAAATTGAGCATAAAGCGGTGCTGGACCCATGTAAGCAATTAGAAAAAGAAGGTTTTGAAGTCACTTATTTAAAACCGGACTCTATGGGAGTTATTGCTTTAGACGATGTTCAGGCGGCATTGAGAGAAGACACTATTTTGGTTTCATTGATGCATGCAAATAATGAAATTGGTGTGATTACTGATATTGAAAAAATAGGTGCGCTAACGCGTAAAAATGGTACGTTTTTTCACGTAGATGCAGCGCAGTCTACAGGCAAGCATCCTATTGATGTTAATAAGATGAATGTTGACTTAATGTCTCTTACGGCCCATAAAACCTATGGACCAAAAGGTATTGGTGCTTTATATGTTCGTCGTTCACCAAAAGTGAAAATCGAAGCGCAAATTCATGGTGGTGGACATGAGCGTGGTATGCGTTCTGGTACATTAGCAACGCATCAAATTGTGGGAATGGGGGAGTCATTTGCTTACGCTAAGGCAGAGATGGAAACCGATTTTGTGAAAATCTCTGCGTTACGAGAACGTCTTTGGAGTCAGTTACAAACATTGTCCGATGTGCATTTGAATGGTCATCCTACACAAAGAGTTGCCGGTGTTTTAAATGTTGGGTTTGGCGGTGTTGAAGGTGAGTTATTATTGATGTCTCTTGGAGACATTGCTGTGTCTTCGGGGTCAGCTTGTACTTCGGCCAGTTTAGAACCGTCTTACGTATTAAGGGCGATGGGATTGTCGAATGAATTGGCCCACAGCTCATTGCGTATCTCTATTGGTCGTTTTACAACCGAAGACGATGTTGACAGCGCAGCTGAACTTATTATTAAAGCGGTTTCTGGATTACGACAATAGGACGAGACTGATATAGAGGTTCTGCGGAATACTCGATTTGATTGCTTCTTATAAAAAAGATATTCGCTTTCGTAGAAGAATCTCATAAAAAGCATACAATTTTAATAAATAGGTGCGTATAATCCACGCGCTTATCTTTTTTTGGTCTAAGTTCGTTTCTTATCGATATTAGTAAATATTACTATTAAATAGATAAAAAGCGGCTTACTTTATATATTATTTTGGAGTTTTACATGGCGTTGGAACGTACTCTTTCAATCATCAAGCCGGATGCAGTTGCTAAAAATGTTATCGGTGAAATCTACTCTCGTTTCGAGCGTTCAGGTCTTAAAATTGTTGAAGCTAAAATGGTTCAACTAGACGACGAACTTGCTGGTGGTTTTTACGCTGAGCACAAAGAACGTCCTTTCTACAAAGACCTAGTTGCATTCATGACTTCTGGTCCTGTTGTTGTTTCTGTTCTTGAAGGCGAAGGCGCTGTTTTGCGTCACCGCGAATTGATGGGGGCTACTAACCCAGCTGAAGCGGCTGCTGGTACTTTGCGTGCAGATTACGCTGCGTCTATCGATGCTAATGCTGTTCACGGTTCTGATTCTGTTGAATCTGCAACGCGTGAGATTGCTTACTTTTTTGGTAAGTAATTGATCTAAACAGATCTTATTGAGTTCTGTCTATAAGAAGTGGGTTTTTACTCACTTCTTATTAGAAGCTTCTGAAAAGAAATGTCTTTTCAGAAGCTTTTTTCGTTTAAACTTAATGCAATTTTAAGCAAGTGACTAATTTATTATGACAGATGCAACTAAGGTAAACTTACTGGGTTTATCACCTAAAAAAATGGTTGAATTTTTTGAATCCATTGGTGAAAAGAAATTTCGTGCTACTCAAGTGCTTAAATGGATACATCAAAAAGGCGCAGAGAATTTCGATGAAATGACAGACGTAAGTAAAAAGTTACGTGCAAAGTTACAAGACATTTCAGAAATAAGAGCGCCTGAAATAGTAAGCCAAAACATTTCTCAAGATGGAACGAGAAAATGGGTTATACGGACGGAAGGTGGCGGCAATAATTGTGTAGAAACCGTTTTGATTCCTGATGGCGATAGAGCAACTCTGTGTGTGTCTTCTCAAGTGGGCTGTTCTTTGGATTGCAGTTTTTGTTCTACGGGTAAGCAAGGTTTTAACCGTAACTTAACTCCCGCTGAAATTATTGGGCAGGTGTGGATTGCGATCAAATCATTTGGTCTCATGGACCCTAATGGCCCTCGTCGTGTGACAAATGTCGTTATGATGGGAATGGGGGAGCCTTTAATGAACTTTGAGCCAGTTGTTGACTCTATGATTCTAATGATGGATGACCATGCTTATGGGTTGTCTAAACGTCGAGTAACACTGAGTACATCAGGTGTGGTGCCTAAAATTTATGAATTGGCAAAAAGAACTGATGTCTCTTTGGCTATTTCTTTACATGCACCCACCAATCCATTGCGTGATGAATTGGTGCCTATTAATAAAAAATACCCAATTGCTGAATTATTAGAAGCATGCCAACATTATTTAGATAGCTTGCCTGATAAGCGTCATATAACGATTGAGTATACTATGATGGCTGGTGTAAACGATCAGGAGCATCAAGCGTATGAATTAGTTGAGCTGTTGAAAAATCTAGAATGTAAAATTAATCTAATACCGTTTAACCCGTTCCCTAATTCTGGTTATGAGAAACCGTCTAATAACCAAACTCGTCGATTCCAAAAAATCTTAGCGGACAATGGTTATACCGTTACAGTGAGAACAACTCGCGGAGACGATATTGATGCGGCTTGTGGTCAATTAGTTGGCGATTTTCATGATAAAACTCGTCGTAGTCAAAAATACATCGAACTTAAAGAAGTGAACTCTTAGAGGTTCTATAAATATTCTGAGCAATAGTTTCTTATAATTATTAGACAAGGATGTCTTATGAAAATGTTCTGTATCGTGTTAGTCGTTTTTCTATCTGCCTGTTCTTTACAGCCTCTGCAAGAGCAAAAACAAAAGGAGCGTGTGTCGCTCTCTTTGGCTCAGGAGTTCGTGTTAACCAATCAATTTCAGAAAGCGAAGTTTTATCTTGATAAAATGGATGTGTCTTTGAAGGACAAAGTTGAATATATTCGAATCAATTCTTTGTATTTACTCAAAACGAATCAGTTGGAAGACGCACATTCTTACTATCAAAAGAGTATTAAACTGTTCCCTAAAGATGGTTTTTTATTAAACAACTTTGGCATTGTTTTAATGCGTCTAGGGAAGTACGAAGAGGCGTGTATTTGGTTTCGAAAAGCGGTTGAATTCAGTGTTGGGCATTCTCAAAGTGCTTTGATAAACCTCTCTCGATGCTTAATAAGTAAAGATGATGTAAAAAAGGCCAGCATACTGATGGCTCAAGCAAAAGAAATGGGAAAATTGCCCTATATAGGTTTGCTGACTGAGCTCAATCTTGTTTTAATACAGGGTAATAATATTAGGGCGAGTCAAATAAACAAAATTATTCAGGTTAACACTAAATATACTCAGCTTATCGAGTATAAAGAGGAATTCGAATGTCTGTCACGGCATGTTGCAGCGCGTGAGTCTGACCTTACTTCAATTACCTCAATCTCGCCTTCTGCCTGTATAGTACCAAGGTACAAAATATAATGAATACTGATTTTTCTTCTGACGCTCTAACAGATGGTGACGGCGCAGATCTGGATATAGGGCATGAACTGCAAACTAGGCGTTTATATCTTAATTTAACTCAAGGACAGATATCGGATCAACTTAAGATATCCCTGCATCAAGTACAAGCGTTAGAAAATAATCGATTCGATTTATTTCGAAGCCCTGTCTTTGCTAGAGGGTATTTGAAACGTTATATCCATGTTCTCCACTTGGATGAAGCGAATTTATTGTTGTATTACGATACTCTTCAAGAAAGTAAAAAAACCGTACTTCAACCTGTCAATAAGGTTAAGAAGCAAGCGCATTTGATGGATCCGATTGTTGTACTTATCTCTGTTGTCTTGGCTTCAGTATTAGTTTTCCTTGCATTTTGGTGGCCGATGATGGAAACCGCCGAGAGTCTTTCTGAATCAGATGTTGTTGCTGAGCTAAGTGTTGATAAAGAGACAGAAGTGGATACATTAACGTTGAATAGCAGTGATGTAACGGATGTGTCTAAAAGCGATTTTGTCTCTGAAACGGATCAAACAGCAACCGAAATAACGCAAATCAAAAACACGCCTTTAACCAGTTCTATCGATAAGAATGATTCTGACATTGTTACTGGGCTGTCTTCTGAGGCAAAGGCACTATTAACTGAATCTGGAGTGAGTATTGATGCTCTAACTCTGGATACAGAAACATTATCTAAGCAGTCAAAGGCGAAAAACTCAGATCAAAACGTGTTGGACTCAGAGACTCCTGCGCCTGCTGAGGTTACTTTTAGTGATGACATTGTGATGCGCTTTGGTAAAGATTGCTGGACTGAGGTACGTAACAAAGCGGGTAGAATTTTATTCTCTGGAATTAAAAAGGCTGGAGAAACGTTAACTTTATCTGGCTCGTCGTCTTATCGTGTTGTACTTGGTTACGCACCGGGTGTAAAAGAATTAATCTTTAAAGGTAAGGCATTTGATTTCACTTCATTTATTCGTAAAGATTTGGCTCGTTTTGAGCTTAAGTAGGAGCCGTCATGCATTTTGAATCGCCTATTAAACGTCGTGTGTCTCGCCAAATTATGGTTGGCGATGTTGCCGTTGGTGGAAATGCACCAATTAGCATTCAGAGTATGACCAATACAGAAACATGTAATGTGGACGAAACGGTTGCTCAGGTTAGAGCCATTGCGGATGCAGGCGCTGATATTGTTCGTATATCTATCCCATCTATGGATGCTGCAGAAGCATTCAAAAAGATTCGTGAGCAAGTTAGCACTCCATTGGTTGCAGATATTCACTTTGATTATAAAATTGCACTAAAAGTTGCCGAATACGGTGTCGATTGTTTACGGATTAACCCTGGAAATATAGGAAATAAGGATCGGGTTCGTAGTGTAGTTGATTGTGCTCGTGACAAAAATATTCCCATACGTATAGGTATCAATGCAGGGTCATTAGAAAAAGATCTACAGAAAAAATACGGTGAGCCAACACCTGATGCATTAGTTGAATCGGCCTTTAGACAAATTGAATATTTTGATGAGTTAGATTTCCAAGAATTTAAATTAAGTTTGAAAGCATCTGACATCTTTATGACGGTCGATGCTTATCGTAAAATCGCCTCTCAAATTGATAACCCATTGCACTTAGGCATTACCGAAGCCGGAGGGTTTCGTTCTGGCACTGTAAAGTCTTCTATAGGCCTTGGATTGCTTTTGATGGATGGTATTGGTGATACGTTACGTGTTTCATTAGCGGCTGATCCGGTACAAGAAGTGAAAGTGGGTTGGGACATGTTACGCAGCTTAAAACTTCGTAGCCGAGGTATTAATTTCATTGCTTGTCCTAGTTGCTCACGACAAAACTTTGATGTGATAAAAACCATGAATCAATTAGAAGAACGTCTTGATGACATTAAAGTCCCTATGGATGTTGCTGTGATCGGTTGCGTTGTAAATGGTCCTGGAGAAGCCAAAGAAGTCGATTTGGGTCTTGCTGGCGGATCACCAAACAATCTTGTTTATTTAGATGGTAAGCCAGAAGTCAAAGTCAAGAATCCAGAACTTGTAGATCAATTAGAAAAAATGATTCGTGAAAAGGCCGCTAAAAAAGAAGCAGACGCAGCGAATTTAATTTTAAAAGTGTAAGGAAATAATTTTGAGTCGTAAAGTGCAAGCCATTCGAGGAATGAACGACATTCTTCCAGGGCAGTCTTCTATTTGGCAGTATCTTGAGCGTACTGTTGCTGATGTTGTTCAAGGATATGGTTATCAACAAATCCGGTTTCCTATTGTTGAAAGTACGGATTTATTTAAACGCGGTGTTGGGGAGTCTACAGACATCGTTGAAAAAGAAATGTACACCTTTAATGATCGTAATGGTGAATCACTAACCTTACGTCCTGAAGGTACGGCAAGTTGCGTTCGTGCAGCAGATCAAGCTGGCTTGTTGTTCAATCAAGTTCAGCGCTTGTGGTATACAGGCCCTATGTTTCGCTACGAAAGACCACAAAAAGGTCGCTATCGTCAATTTCATCAAATTGGCGTTGAGTCATTTGGCATGGCAACACCGGATATTGATGCGGAATTAATTATCTTAACTGCGCGCCTTTGGAAAAGGCTAGGTTTACTTGATCACGTTGAGCTACAACTCAATACCATAGGTTTGGCTGTATCCCGTGATTTATTTAAAGCGGCATTAGTGGCGTATTTGTCTGAATATAAAGATCAGTTGGATGCGGACAGTCAGCGACGTTTAGACACAAATCCGCTGAGAATTTTAGATTCTAAGGATGAAGCGACGCAGCGAATTTTAGAAAACGCGCCAAATTTAGAAGATTTTATAGATGAAGAGTCACAACTGCATTTTGATCGTCTGAAACAAATTTTAACGGAAAATGATGTTCCCTTTACGATTAATCGTGCTCTAGTACGTGGTTTAGATTATTACGGTAAAACAGTATTTGAATGGGTAACGACCCATCTTGGAGCGCAAGCTACTGTGTGTGCTGGAGGCCGTTACGATGGCTTAGTAGAGCAGTTAGGTGGTAAATCTACGCCTGGCGTTGGTTTTGCTATGGGGGTGGAACGACTCATTCTATTATTGGAAGAGTTAAATTTGGTTCCAGAGTCCGCTCAAGCAAAAGTAGATGTGTTTTTAGTGAGCCTTGGTAATCAAGCCGAACTGGCCTCTTTTAAACTCTCCGAAACGTTAAAGGATACTGACAGCTCATGGACGGTATTGCGTCAATGTGGTGGTGGAAGCTTTAAGAATCAGATGAAAAAGGCAGATAAGTCGGGTGCTCGCTTTACTCTTATATTAGGTGAAGATGAGTTAGCGAAAGGCATTTGCCAAGTGAAAAATATGAGCACTGGAGAACAAAACGAATGTGACTTGAATTCATTGCCGAGTTATCTTTCTCAGAAATTTGAACATTAATTTTGATATTAGATAAACGATAAAAGACGTTTATTTTATAAAAGGGGTTAACCGTGTCAGAGTTAAAAACAGAAGAAGAACAAATAGAAGCGTTTAAAACGTGGTGGAAAAAGAATGGAACCTCTTTGGTTCTGGCTGTTTCAATCGGTGTTGCTGGCTACTTTGGAACGCAGGCGTGGACTCAAAGCCAAGAGAACCATGTAAATGAAGCTTCAGCTTTGTATCAAAATATGATGGATGCCGCTGTTGATTTGAGTGTTGAAAGTAACCAAAAAACAGTGGCTTTTATTGCGAATCAATTAACGGATGATTATTCAGATACAGGATATGCTGCATTCAGCCAACTTATTCTAGCTCGCCTAGAGGTTGAAAAGGGTGAGTTCGACAAAGCGATTGATTCATTAAAGCAAGTGCAAGAAAATACAGAAGATGCTTCATTAAAAGCAATTTCTGGTTTAAGAATTGCTCGATTATTGCTTGAAAAACAAGATTTTGATGCAGCATTGGCTCAAGTTAATGCAGTAACTTCTTCTGAATTCACGGTTCAAAAGCAAGAACTAAAGGGAGACATTCTATTGGCTTCCGGCAAAAAAGACGAAGCGAGAGACGCATACGAATCCGCAAACAATGCTTTAACTGGGTCGACTTCTCACCCACTGTTAAACATTAAACTACAGGACTTGGTGAAGAGCTAATGAAGTTGAAAAAACGAATACTCAGTGTGGCTCTTGTCTCTTTGTTTTTACAAGGATGTGCTTTAACACATCCTCCTCTTCCAGACCCAGATCCAATCGAGAATAAACTGGATTTACGTACAGATTGGCGTCGTGGTGTTGACGGTGGTTTTGGTGAATCAAGTGAACGATTTACTATCGTTCCTAAAGGCGAGCACATTTATTTTACTACTCAAACGGGTGTCGTCTATAAATTACGTAAAAATTCCGGCAGCCGAATAGATTCTTTTGATACTGGTTTCGATGTCAGTGCTGGTATTGCGATGAACGAAGAGACAGTCTATCTAGGAACGTACGATGCAGAATTGGTTTCTGTTTCACTGAA
Source organism: Marinomonas phycocola (assembly GCF_047525455.1). NCBI lineage: Bacteria > Pseudomonadati > Pseudomonadota > Gammaproteobacteria > Oceanospirillales > Oceanospirillaceae > Marinomonas > Marinomonas phycocola. The sequence goes on along the minus strand of NZ_JBLIXL010000008.1, from coordinate 131,208 downwards.
AGATGAAAAAGTATTATGGAAAAAACTGCTCACATCTGAAATTTTATCTGAACCAGCCCAAGCCGCTAACAAACTTGCCGTTCAAACTTCCGATGGTTGGTTAAGTTTATTAAATGCCAACACTGGGGATACTCTTTGGCGGATCAAAGAAGACTTACCTGATTTAACAGTAAGAGGAACTAGCTCCCCAGTGATTCAAGCGGGTAAAGTTATTGTTGGATTTTCAAGTGGAAAAATTAAAGCATTTGGTTTACTTAATGGCCAAGAGCAATGGTCATTTGAAGTTGGGAAGCCAACAGGGCGTTATGAAATTGAGCGCTTAAGTGATGTTGATGGTCGTTTAGTGATTGAAAATGGCATAGTGTATGCGACAGCTTATAACGGTACTGTAACGGCAGTAAATTTATCTAATGGCCGATTGTTGTGGCAACGTAGTATTCCAAGTGCGCTAAGTGTCGCGATACAAGATGATACTCTCGTTGTTGTGGATTTAGAAAGTCGTGTTTTTGGCTTGAATGCACTAAATGGATCTGAGTTATGGAACCAAGATTCATTAAAAGGCCGTGACTTAAGCTCCCCTGTTTTTTTGCGTGATCATGTTGCTGTTATTGATCGAGCAGGCTATGTCAGTTTGTTAAATAAGCAAAGTGGTGACGTTGATGCGAGAGAGCTTGCTGATCTTAATCTACCGCCGGGCAGTCGCATGGTGTCGGATGGTCAACAATTGTTTATACTTACACGTAATGAACAAGTAACCGCACTTACTTACTAAAGAGTAGGTAATAATAACGGTATTTTTAAGTGGCTACTGTTTTGTAATAAAGCAGTAGCCACTTTTTATATTTTATAGGTAAAAGAATGATCCCAGTTATTGCATTGGTTGGTAGACCCAATGTTGGCAAGTCAACACTGTTTAATCAAATGACTCGCTCTCGTGATGCTCTAGTAGCAGATTACCCCGGTTTAACTCGTGACCGTAAATACGGTGATGGGAAAGTAGGCGAACATGAATTTATTGTTATAGATACTGGTGGTATCAGTGGTGATGAAGAGGGCATTGATGAAAAAATGGCTCGACAGTCTTTATTGGCAATCGAAGAGGCGGATTCTGTCTTGTTTCTTGTTGATGGCCGCCATGGTCTCAATCCAGCAGATGAAATGATTGCCAATCATCTACGCCGTTCTAATAAACCAATTTATTTAGTGGTTAATAAAACAGACGGTATAAATGAAGCCATTGCGTTGGCTGACTTCTATTCTATGGGCTTTGGAGATTTGCATCCTATTGCAGCATCTCATGGTAAAGGTGTCCATATATTGGTTGATAAAGTAATCGCGCCTTATGCTGAAAGAATAAAAGAGGCACGAGACCAAATTGACATTGAATCGAAAGGCATTCGTATTGGTGTAGTAGGTCGCCCTAACGTGGGTAAATCCACGTTAGTAAACCGCATGCTTGGTGAAGACCGTGTTGTTGTATATGACATGCCGGGAACAACAAGAGACAGTGTGTATATTCCTTATACTCGTTATGATAAAGAATATACGTTAATTGATACTGCGGGTGTTCGTCGCCGTAAACATATTAAAGAAGCGGTGGAAAAGTTCTCTATAGTCAAAACACTAAAAGCGATTCAAGACGCGAACGTAGTGATTGTTGTTATTGATGCTCAAGAAGATTTGGTTGAGCAAGATTTACACATGATTGGTTACGTTTTGGACGCAGGTCGTGGCGTTGTCATTGCCATTAATAAATGGGATGGCATGAAAAAAGACGATAAAGAGCACATCAAAAAAGAAGTTGAACGCCGTTTAGGGTTTATTCCTTACGCAAAAGTGCACTATATATCAGCACTTCATGGAACAGCGGTAGGTGATCTTTATGATACAATTGAAGACACGTACGAATCTTGTTACGCGAAATGGTCAACGAACCGTTTAACAAGAATTTTAGAAGATGCGGTTTCTGAGCATCAACCTCCAATGGTGAGAGGACGTCGTATTAAACTTCGTTATGCTCACCAAGGTGGGTCTAATCCTCCTCGTATCGTTGTTCATGGGAATCAAACAGGGTCATTACCTGGTAGTTACAAGAAGTTCCTAGAGAATAAATTCCGTCAAGTACTGAATATTATGGGAACACCTATCTCGTTCGAATTTAAGTCGTCGGATAATCCGTTCGCTACCAAAAAGCCATAGTTATATGTTGTAGTGAATATAAATGATGAAAGCCACTTACTCAAATGCTAGTCAGTGGCTTTTTTATTGAGGCTTCTTCTCAGCGCTTGTTTCTAAAGCCTTGGTGGCTTGTCGTTTCTTAAAGTCTCTTAAAACAATTTCCAGTGCTTGAATCGCCGTCTCTGAATCAACCTCGTTTGTTTCTAGAATATCAATTAAGTCAACAGCAAGTTTGATGTATTTTGGTGCTTTATCAAGAGACATTATTAACCCTCTGTGTGAAGTGAATAAATTGGAGTTGGTTAGTGTTTTACGTGGTGACTAAACTTTCGTTGAGATTGGTTTTTCAACATAGAATCTACATCCAAAGAATTGATTGATTCTCACGTATTTGTTGGTATGTTTCCTCGTGTTTAGTAGAAACACAAATGCCCTCAAGAGTGACTCTAAGGACATTTATAACAGAACTAGATAATGATGAAACTAAGCCGCACTTTCTAAAATGGCTTTGGTCACATCAAGAGTGATTGCCTGATGTTCGCCTAACGCAACGCCACCGTGTTTTTCAAGAGCGGTTAGAATGGTTGGGATCGCCTCATTTGCTGTGATATCAGCATCTTTTAAAGACGTTGCCATACCAAGTGAATTGTAAAGCGTTTCAATGGCGTCAACAGTGTCTAGCGCTAGGGTGTCTGACGCAGCTAAGCCAAAAACATTCTGCCCCATTTGTTCCAACTTAGCTTTTTTAACAGCAATTTGATTACGTAATAACGACGGTTGAATTAAGGCTAATGTTCTAGCGTGATCGACACCATAAAACGCGGTAAGTTCATGGCCAATCATATGAGTTGCCCAGTCTTGAGGGCCGCCAGTACCGATAAGCCCATTTAGGGATTGATTGGCAGTCCACATTAAATTACTGCGCCATTCTTTTGAGTCTTTTTGATCGTAATCCTTTGCAAGCTTAACAAGATTACGGAGTAGAACTTCCGCATAGCCTTCTTGTACCCACGCATCTGTTTTCACTGTTAGATACTGCTCACAAACATGAACAAACGCATCTACGATGCCATTAATTAATTGCCTTTCTGGTAACGTTTTAATGACGTCTGGATCGAGCACTGCAAATTGAGGCAATACATTGGGATTCATAAATGCCAATTTATCTTGAGTGGTTTTTTTAGTAATAACCGCTGCGGTATTGGATTCTGAACCTGTAGCCGGTAACGTTAAAATTGCCCCCATTGGTATGGCTTGGGTTATTTTATGTTTACCCGTTAATATATTCCAGCCTTCTCCGTCATAGCAGATGGCTGCAGCAACGTATTTACTGCCATCAATAACAGAACCTCCGCCGACAGCTAAAATAAAATCGACGTTTTCTTTACGAGCTAGAACCACTGCTTTATCTAACGTTTCGACTGTGGGATTTGCTTCAACACCAGAAAACTCGATCCAATGGTGTTTTTTTAATCCATTGGTAACTTGCTCGTAGATGCCATTTTTTTTAATAGAGCCACCACCATAAATGACTAAGACTTTTTGATCACGAGGAATCAAATCTTGAATAGTGCTAATGCTGCCTTCACCAAACTGAATAAGGGTTTTATTTGAGTAACTAAAATTCATTAACACGAACTCCTGTAGAAGAGTGGACCATTGCAAAATAAAATGCAGGCAAAGAGAAAAATGTTTCATTAATTAAGAATACGCTTTTAATAAGGGCTTTTCATGGTAATTAAAGCATTAAATCAAGCATAAAATGTGAAAATAGACATTTCACTCCGAGCGTTTATTTTTAGATGAAAGGCTTAATTCAATGATGTGAATGTGGAGAGAGTTTGTTATTTGTCTAACTTATTTTTTGAAGGCTGTATACCTAAGTGTTTTTCTGGGATAATGCCACGTTATACGTGTAATCGAAAAGACAATAGTTTCTAAACTCCGATTGTTATGGTCGTTATTATAACCGGCCCACCAAGAGCAGAATCATGATAAAAAAACACAAAACCGCCCCCAACCTCTTTTCTTACCCGCAATATTGGGCTGAGTGCTACGGTGTATCGTCTTTTTTACCGACGTCAAGAGAGGAAATGGATCTATTAGGCTGGGATAGCTGTGATGTGATTATTGTTACGGGTGATGCGTATGTTGACCATCCTAGTTTTGGGATGGCTGTTATGGGGCGCTTATTAGAGCGTCATGGCTATCGAGTAGGAATTATCGATCAACCTGATTGGCGTAGTGCTGAGGATTTTAAGCGGTTGGGTGAACCAAATCTTTTTTTTGGGGTGACCGCTGGCAATATGGACTCCCTAATTAATCGTTATACCGCGGATTTAAAAGTACGTAATGACGATGCATATACACCTTATGGTGCGGGTGGTAAGCGCCCTGATCGTGCGGTTATTGTTTATTCTCAACGTTGTAAAGAGGCATTTAACAAGGTTCCTGTGATGATCGGTGGTATTGAAGCAAGCTTAAGGCGTATTGCGCAATACGACTACTGGAGTGATGAGGTTCGCCGTTCTGTACTGGTGGATTCAACAGCCGATATTTTACTTTATGGTAATGCCGAGCGTGCCATGGTTGAAGTTACTCATGCGATAGCGAAGGGTAGAAAAATGTCTGAGTTGACAGACATTCGTGGGACAACCATCATTCGTAATACACCTCCGGGTGGTTATACTGAAATTGACTCAACACGAGTGGATTGGCCTGGTCAGGTCGATAAAATCTACAGTCCTTATGAATACATTCCAGAAGGAAAATGTCAGAGCGGTGAAGAAATCGATCCTGATGTCATGCCGATTCGAGTGATTCCTGCGCCATTGCGTCGTGGGAATAAATTAGACCCTGCAAAAACTTATGTGCGTTTACCATCTTTTGAAAAAGTATCTAAAGACCCTGTTTTGTATGCGCATACTTCTCGAATTCTCCACTTAGAATCAAACCCCCATAACGCAAGGGCCTTGATTCAAAAGCATGGTAAAAAAGAAGTTTGGGTAAACCCACCGCCAATTCCTTTAGAAACACCTGAAATGGATGGTGTGTTTGATTTACCTTATGCTCGCATACCGCATCCGAAATACGGAAAAGCGCGTATCCCTGCTTACGACATGATTAAAACATCCATTAATATCATGCGTGGCTGTTTTGGTGGCTGTACTTTCTGTTCCATTACCGAGCATGAAGGCCGAGTGATTCAAAGTCGATCACACGAATCTATTTTGAACGAAATAGAAGAGATAAAACTAAAAGTACCGGGCTTTACGGGTCATATTTCTGATCTTGGTGGCCCAACGTCAAACATGTACACCTTAAACTGTAAAGATGATGAAATTCAAGCATCCTGTCGTAAGCTGTCTTGTGTGTACCCTGTGATTTGTGAAAACTTAAATACGGACCACAGCCCAACAACGGAACTGTACCGTAAAACCAGAGCGGTAGAAGGTGTTCATACTGTGTCGATTGCGTCTGGCTTGCGTTATGACCTTGCTGTTGAAGACCCTGAATACGTTCGCGAGTTGGTGACCCATCATGTGGGTGGTTTGTTAAAAATTGCACCAGAGCACTCCGAAGACGATACATTATCAAAGATGATGAAACCTGGAATGGGAACGTACGATAAATTTAAACGCATGTTCGAAAAATACTCTAAAGAAGCGGGTAAAAAACAGTATTTAATACCTTATTTTATTGCTGCTCATCCGGGCAGTGATGATAAAGACATGATGAATTTGGCTCTATGGCTTAAGAAAAATGACTTTAAGCCTGATCAGGTTCAAACCTTCTATCCATCGCCGATGTCTTTAGCCACTGCGATGTACCACTCAAATAAAAATCCGCTAAAACCGGTTTCGTATAAGAGTGAAATGGTACATAACACCAAAGATGCTGAGCAACGAGTGACGCAAAAAGGTTTTCTACGTTATCACGATGCAAATAATTGGCCTGCATTGCGTAAAACGCTACGTGATATGGGGCGTGATGATTTGATCGGTAACGGAAAAGACAAGTTGGTCCCGGCTGAAGAGGCGGATAACAGACAAGGTCGCCGACCAGTGAAAGCCAAGCCGGGTCAACAAACGGGGGCGTCTCATTCAAGCAACCGCCCCACAAAAGAGAATATAGAAGCGAGAGAAAAGGCGAAAAGAAAACAAGAAACAGAAGCGAGAATAAAAGCCGCGAGCGCAAACAGCAATGGCTCTTCAAACTCGGTTAAAAGAAAGCCTAAATCAAAAGTAAAACGCAGAACGACAGGGTAGGTTTTTTAGAAAAGGTATCTACTTTAAAAACAGCTGGATGGGCGGGTATTGTTATGCCGTTCATCCAGTTTTTTTTATATGTAACGGCCATGTATTTCTGTAATTTTCGTATCCATTTATAGCTTTAATGCTCATCCACATTACTGAAAATAAACCATTCATTATCTGTGATTTATTTCCTCATAAACAAGCACACCTTCAAAAAAAACATTCAAAAATACAGGCCACAACTATTGTATCGAACTTAGGTACGGTAAAGGCGATGCGATGTTTATACAAAGTAAACGAAACTTTAGAACAACTGGTGTCGCTGCATTTCTTTTCGAATGATATTAAGAAGTGTTTTACTTTCCTCTGCATTACAAGAAATAAGTCGAGCTGCGGCGATGGGTAATCGCCAACGTTGGATACTCTCTTTTACTTCATCAATATTAAGGTTTGGGTTAGATTGGCAATAGGCGTCAATAAATTTATGGATAATAAATGGTCTAAACATAGAAATAATGATTTTTAGATAAGTTGGAATCTTGTTTGTCATTGAAGCGACTTGAAATTGGATTATAGCCAGTGTTAGGTCTGCTATTTTTGGTCCACAGGATACGCCTCCCCAATCAATGATTTTTAAACTATCATCTTCAATCATAATATTTCCAAAGTGGAAATCACCATGGCAAAGATCGCAATCATCTTCTAGAGTCGATAAATAGTATTTAATTGAGTCTTGTTCAATCTGATCCAATTGATTTGCTAGGCTAATTCGTTCTGACAGCTGAAATTTAAATGACATTAACCCGGTTGCTTTTAGTTTGTGCACATGAGCAAAGAGCTGAGCAGATTGTTTAACGTATAACATTAATTTAAAAGGCGAATGTGCTACTTCTTCAACTAATGTTGAACCATTTACTTTCTGAAAAACAATGCCTTTTTGTATATCTAGTTGAACTAAATCATAAGCAGCAGGTGTACTTATGCCTAATTTATATATCTTGTTCGATACTTCGAATTCATATTGTGCAATGGATTGATCTACATGTTTATGGAATAGCTTTATGACATGGTCATTGTTGTATTCATACACATTAGCCCAGTGGCCCGAACCGATCATTTTTCCTAGTTTTACCATAGTTATTTTCCTCAATCCTTTGAAGATGATCTTAGTGATTATATTTTATATATGGTTTTATCATTCAATTTAAGTTGTTTTGAAATTTAATATTTTACGAACCTTAAGTCAAATCCCTAATACATAAAACATGAAAATAAAAAAATAATTGACAAGGCTTTTTGTTTTTATTAGTCTTCGACGTATCTTATATTTACAGGACGTAAAGATAATGCATAAGGACATTTATAAGTCTCCATTACCTTCGATTAATGATGTAGAGCAATTAAACTTTTGGCAAGTAATGGGTGTGGCATCAATGTTGTTAATGTCATGTCATTCTCGATATTCAACTATTTCAAATAGCTGAATTTTTCCAATCACTTAAAAAATCCTTTAATGATCAAAGCATTATCATTCTATTTAATAATGAAAATAAGCCGTGCGGTCTAGCAGTTTACTCGTTGAAATCCAGTGAAGTATACCAACACTATGATTACAACAAGGATGACAATTTAGACGTGATTTTTGAAAGCATTGTAGCGCCTTTTTCGTCACCTTTGCCATTTTATCGTTTTCTAAAACAACATTGTATTGCTAATAATATTGCATGTGAGAAAGCTTATCTTAAAGACAGTAATGTCGCGCGGTTAAGACGAATTTGGTGATTACGGTTGTTTTGTAAAACACCCGATAAATTTTATCTGAAGGATTAGATTAAATGAATTTTGAAACCTCATTAGGTGTGTGTATTTGGTTAATGTCTCAGTCTGATTATCATAAGAATTGGACAATGAGAAACGTTGACTTAGAAATTATTGCGCCATTGCTGCATAACCAAGTAAAAATTTATTTTGATGATGATCAGAACCCCGTAGGTTTAGAGTCATGGGCGTGGATTGGTGATGAGCAAAAACAAAGAATCCTCGACGATAAAGGCACGTTAGCATTTAAGGAATGGAATTCTGGAGAACATCTATTATTTCATGACTACATTGCGCCTTGGGGCCATGCAAAGGCCATTCTAAAAGATCTCAAGACCCATGTATTTCCTGATGACATCGCGTTTAGTCTAGGAAGAAACACAGATGGAAGCATTCGAAAAATTTACCACTGGAAGGGTGTAAACGTGAATAATAAAATCTTTCAAAAGTAGTAATTGTTATCGAGTTTTAGAAGAAGATATCTTCTAATTTAGCAGTAACTGGAGTATTTCTAGTTGCAAGTGATTAATATAGTAAGGAGTTCTATTTATGTCACGTATTTATAAAAAATCTCATATCACACATTCTGAATCATTATCTAGTATCGCTTTTGGCGGTGGTGGTGGCGGTGGCGGTGGCGGTGGCGGTGGCGGTGGCGGTGGGAGTCTAGATAATGCTGAAGCATCCTATACTAGAAGTCTTTCAGTATCATCTGGTTCTGATAATAAGCCAAAAAAAGGGGGGCTTTCTGAAGGTTCTGGGAAATTTATAGGGGCTACCTCTCGTTTAGGTGGTGCGCATACAGTTGCTACAAATACTCAAAGATATATTGATGGCGGGAACTCACTTATAGGAGCTACTATTAAAGCTGGGGCTCAACAACTTGATGATGAAATTATATCTGAGGCGGCATCAGGAGTTGTAAAAGTAATATCGGGAACAACTCCTGCGGGTTTGGGAATAAGCTCGGTTTTATCTGCGATGACAGGAGTTGCAACATCTAACGCTTATGAAAACTCATCGTTTGATAAGGCGTGGGACAAACAAGTAGGTAAAGCGGTAGATTATGTAGATAAAGGAGGTCTTAGTAAGGATGTTACTTCTCTATTACAAGAAGCTGAATGGCGCCTATATAGAAAGACTTTAGAGGCTCATCACCCTATTTTGAAAAAACATTATTGATCATGAGGTGTATGTGAAAAATATTTTTATAATTTTTGTGGTTTTTCTTTTAGGATGTACTGAAAAAGTAACAATTGGAGAACGACCATTCTTATGGGAGGTCTCAATTTCCGATGATTGGATTATGGATGATATCTCTGAAAAAAATATTTTGAAAATACATAATGACACGTATGAGGTTATAGCAGGAATAACACTAAACGAAATTTCCACTATAGATCAGCTTGATTATTGGAAGAAAATATTTAAAAGTGAAATTTATCAACAAAGCATTGGAACGATGGATGTTTCTTTTGATGTTGTTGAGGTTCCTGAATCTGATTTCAATGCAATTGATGTGAATTATATTAGAGTCGGTCTCAATGAAATGAGAGTTCCAGCAAATGTAAAGAGTAGATTTTATTACTACTCTGAAGCTATCGAAGATAATCAATATTCAATTACATTTAGTGTTAGGTTGAAAAATAAAAATTCTGATTTTAATTTTAATTTTTCTGATTTTTTCAAAAGAGTTGATTAATTAACATGCATCAATCAATTTTGATTGATGCATGTTTTTTGTGGATATGAAAATGAAATTACCTGTTTTGCTTCAGGAAGACGTATTAAATCAACTGGCTCAATGTTTTTATCATATAGAGTGTACGTCTTTCTCTTTTTTATCGATGTCGAGTAAAGTTATAAATTCTCATATATCAACATCATTGTTATGTGACTGTATTAATGAAAATAAAGAGTTATCATATGATATAACCTCTATTTTTAGTGTTTTTTCTAAAAAAAACAATCAAAATTCATCTGTTATGGCTATGTCTAAAAACGGAAATACATTTTTAATTAAACAAAAAAATAATGAGATCGATTCTAAAGAAGTAATTTTAACAGCATATTTTAATGTTAATGAAGAGATTTTTTTTTATGAAGGAGATTTAATCAATGTCATTAAAAAATTCAACTTAGTTGATCAAGTATTAGTTTTTAAGAAAATTAAAGGCACGAATAAAAAAATTGAAAATAACTACACCTATTCCCACTTCTTTAATCATAAATCGACCATCTGGAGCATCATTGGTTCAGCGGTATTTATGGCGTTATTAGGTGTGGCTACCCCATTGGGGTTCCAAACCTTTACCGATAAAATTTTGCCCTATTCTGCAACAGGCTCCTTGTACGTTGTGGTCATTCTTTTGTTGCTGTCAGCCGTTGCTTCCAGTGTGTTCCAGTGTTTTCATGATTTCCAAGAAAATGTTTTATTGGCGAAATACCAAAACGGTTTAGGGAAGGAGGTTTTTTCACGGCTGCTGGATATGGAGGTGGCGTATTTTGACCAGCATAAAGTAGGTAACCTGACAAAGTTAGTGGACCAAGTAAAAGAAGCGTCTAATTTCTTAATTCGGCAAGCGCTTTCGTCGGTTGTCTCGGTTATTTCTTTGATCATCGTCTTACCCATTTTATTTGTTTATAGCGCTCAACTAACGGGCATTGTGCTTGGCATTGGTGTGTTAATGGCTCTGACGATTGGCGTTGCATTAAAACCTATTCGAAAGCGTGTTATGCAAGCGTATACCTACGATGCAGGGTTTCAATCAACGTTAATAGAAACGTTAAAAGGCATGAAAACCATCAAATCTTTGTCTAATGAGTCGCATTTTCGTAACCGAGCCAATATTTCATTAGAGACCAACTTATACGGTAGTTTTAATGTGGCGCGATTAAACAATGTGGTGAGTGCATTGGTTAACTTTCAAAGCCAGCTTATTAGCATAGCGGTTATCTTTTTTGGAGCGCAGGCGGTCTTTGCGAATGAGTTAACCATTGGGCAATTAATTGCTTTTAATATGTTGGCAAATAATGTGGTGAATCCTCTCGTTTCATTAGTGATGACAGCAAGCGGTTGGGAGAATTTTAAATTAGCGAATAAAAAACTTAATGAGCTGAAACCCACCCAAGATGCTTTTATGTTGACTCATGAAGACATTGATCTAAACGGTGATATCGAATTTGAAGACGTTTGGTTTCGCTATCCTGATATGAGTGATAATAGCAAAGTAGGTAATGATAGTGACGGACAAGATGATAAGAAGTTTGTCTTAAGAGGTGTCAGCTTTACGATTAATCAGGGCGATATAATGGGTATCGTCGGCAGTAGTGGTTCAGGGAAATCCACAGTAGCGGCGTTATTAATGGGATTTTATAAACCAACCAAAGGAAAAATTAAGATCAATGGATATGACATTAGCTTGATGTCTCCTGATATCTTGAGGTCTCGAATTTCCTCGGTACAACAAACCAGCTTTCTATTTAATACTTCAGTGATGGAAAACATACATTTAGGGCGCTTAAGTTCTTCAATAGACGACATTCGAACGGCGCTAACGGATGCGGGTGCAGACCATTTTGTGGATGAAATGTCACATAAAATGTTTACTGAGCTATCAGAAGATGGAGATAATTTGTCTGGTGGGCAACGTCAACGACTTGCCATTGCTAGAGCTCTGGTAAGGAAGTCGGATGTGCTATTGTTCGACGAAGCTACCAGTGCGCTTGATAATCAAACGGAAGATAAAATCAAAGAAACGATCTACCAAGCGTGCCAAGATAAAACAGGGGTCATCATTGCGCATCGTTTAAATACGTTATCGTATTGCGATAAATTGATTGTTATGACTCAAGGGAGAGTTGAGGTAATAGGCACTCATGAGGATCTTATTCAAGCAGAAAACAGTTATCAGAAAATGTGGCTGTCTGTTTCAAGAACCGATGAAATAAAAGGGTCAGTAGACAATAAACAACCTAAACAGAATCGTTTAGGTGATGAACTTATGGAAGAGAATGAACCGGATGCGATACAGCTTTAGAGAAATTCATACCTTAAATATATTGAGTGATGATCCGCTATACAGTCAGCATTTCAATACACCAAAAGATTTAACCATCATGGTAAGGATTATATTCTTGTGCTTTTTCCTTGCTGTGTTAGGCGCCATTTTTTTTAAAGTCGATAAAATTGTTCCGGCTCAAGGCATTATTGATACCAAATCAGAGTTGTTTGAAATTCGTAATACAGAGCCGGGCTTTGTTGAGAAAATGCACATAAGAGAAGGGGATCAAGTTAAAAAAGGCCAGTCCTTGATTCAATTTGAAACCGCTATTATCGATCTGGAAATCAGTGGGTTAAAGCAACAGTTAAAAAACCTAGCTCGAAATGTGTGGAGCGATTTCTATCAAATACAAACGTTGATTGATGACGTCACAGAAACTCAGTTGCAATCGGCTCTTAAAGGTATCCCCAATTCCATAGTTGATTTAGGTTATGGAGAGTATCTGTCTAAACCGTTCGCGAATGCTAAAGACGTCAATGATCAGCAGAAGAACAGCCTAATGGAGCAAACCTTGTCGGGAAAGCGTCAGCAGAGAAATATACAGTCTCGTATTAAGTTACAGCAAATAGAACTTGATAGAATCAGAACTCTGTTTATTGATGGTATTGAAAGCCAAGCAAGTATTGATCAAGCCAATGCAGAGATACTGACTTTAGAGTCTCAATTGGAAAGCAGTCTTGAGGCGGTGCAATCGTTGGAGTCAGAGTTGGCTCGTTTAGATAAGCAACAAAATCAAATGCAGAGTGAGTACGTATTAGAACGTTTGGTTAGAATACATGATCAACTCGATGCCTATCATAGAACGGAATTTGAATTAACGTCCAAAATCAGAACAAAAGCCGATTTGACCGTGACGTCTCCTATTGATGGTATTGTTGATGCCTTGCTAATTCAAGGTGATAAAGAGCGTATTCCTGAAACAACGACATTGTTATCTATTCGACCACGCTATGAGGAAAAAGATTTAGAAATTGACATTCAAATTCCCGCGAGTTACGCCATATGGGTTCGTTCAGGTATGGCTTTTCGAGCCAGCTCTTTAGGCAACAATCCAGAAGATCATGGCTATATCATGGGTGAAATCACCTTTATTTCGTCATCATCACAGGCGGATGAATCGTCAGGGGAACGACTTTATCGGATGAAAGGCAGAATAGTAGAAATCACCTCATTAAGAGAAGAGTCAAGAGACACATTACTCCGTCCAGGAAGTGCATTAAACGTTGATATTAGAGCGGGTGAAAGGCGTTTAATTAACTATATTTTTGACCCTTTCAGTAAATATCTACGTACAGCACTCAGTGAGCCATCATGAAGAGTCTGTATGTTGTTATCTTTCTGCTGGGTTTGAGTATCAATGCTTATGGAAAACAAGCATTAACGTTAAAACACTATCTTGATATTCAGCTTAAGCAAAATTATCAAATAGAGCAGCTTAGCGCCCAACAAAAAGCACAATCATTGGCTCTAAGTATTGGGCGTGAGTATTGGAAACCAACAGTAACAGCCGTTGCGGGATTACAAGAAAGCCGATCCACAGAGCTAGGAGCACGTACTTCGTCTAATCAAATTAATTTTGGTCTTGAAACGACTTGGGTATCCGATATAGGTACTGAAGTGTCGGTAAATATGAATCATATTAATGGTGAAAATTTAGGGGCTGAGCCTCTGTTTGAACGTCAATCATCTCAGCAACTAACCGCGACGATCAGCCAGCCATTGTTAAAAAATAATAGCCGATACTATCGTCAAATTGATAAAACGTTGGCTGAAAAACAATGGCAACAATTTATTAATTCTCAAAATAGAACGTTACTTACCGTCTATAGAAATGCGTTATCTGATTTTGCTGATTATCAACTGGCGTACGAAAATTGGCTGATTCAACAAGAGTTATTAAACAGCATAAAGAAAACCACGTATTTAGTAGAAAAAATGCATGCAGTGGAAAAAGCCACTTTCTACGAATTACAGCAAGCCCGCTTACAGCAGTCGCTTCAAAAAACCGTCGTTGATCAAGCGGTATTGCAAATGAACCTTGCCCAACGTGATGCGCTCTTAGAGGTTCAATCTCAAGAGGTTTCTCAGCTCATTCCATTTTCTTTATCACAGTTAGTGATTTTACTGGAAAAAAGTATCCAATACGTCACGATACTGGAGACACACCCTGACTATTTGGCTCTTTCTTTATCTTATGAATCGTCTCAATTGGAAGCTCAAAAAGAAGAGGACAGCTTAAGACCGGATCTTGATGTGTTTTATCGATATCAAAAAAATCAGTATCAAACTTCCTTAAGCAGTAAAGAGGAGGTTTATGGTATTCGGTTCTCGTATTTACTAACGAATAAGCGACTGCAGCAAGAGCAAGCGGCTTTACAAGCACAAGCGGATAATGACTTTATTGAAAAATCGTTATCGTTAAAAAGGCTAAATACGTTTTATGAACGTGACTTGAAAAACAGTGAATTATTGAAAATTCAGACAGGTGTGTTGAAAGCACAAGTTGAATTAGCAAAGGTAGGGTTGGAACAACAAAGAAAGCGTTATCAAGTGGGGAAAGCGAGCTACTTTTCGCTTGAGGAAGTACAGCAAGAATTTATTGATAAACAAGTTGACTGGATTGATAGTCAAAAAAACTTAGTGGACTCTCTTATTTCTCTGACTTACTACACGCAATTTGACATTAGAAACGTATTATAAAATACATCACTTCAAGGAGGAAAACATATGACAACCACATTAGATATGCAGAACCAAAAAACGAATACAAAAAAGCATAAAAAGACGACTGAGTATCAATCACCAATTGTTTCTGCATTAGCAGAGGAGTTAGCCGCTGGTTTTGAAAATCCTGAAAAAATATCAGGGCGATGTCAATTTGATTTTGTGACAGAAAGCGAAGAAAGCCATTGCTTATCTGTCTGTTTTGATGATGTAAACCTTGTAATGACATCTGACCCCTTAATGGATAAGGATGCCTATATTAGAATGCCTCTGCATGTCGCTGAAAAAATAGTAACAAATGTCGAAGGAGTGGACTATAGAGACCCTGATATTATTGGGCATATGGAGATGTCTGGTAATCTCCATTTGGTGAATCACCTTGCGAAAGCGTTAGTAAAGCCTTCAAAAATGACACAGCATACTTTTCACGATGCAACGAATACATACCGAGAGGCCTATGCATCGAAGGCGATTGTTTATCTTGACTCACCAACAGAGTTGGAAATCCTAGAAACGATTGAACAAAAAATCCCTTTTATTATCCGTAATCCGCCAACTAATACGCCTCATCATGCATGGTCTCTTGATAAATTAAAGGAAAGCTATGGTGATGTTTTATTGCGAGTGCGTTCTACAACGGTGAAAGAAACGGTTGCTGAATTTGTTGATAAAATGTCATTAGTACAAAATCAAAAAGCAGCAGATGTTATTGAAGGGCATACAAAAGTCTATACGGAAGGCTGCAGTTTGCCTTGGCAGATGAGAGAAGACTTTTTACCTCATTACTTCACCACACACGATTTCTCTGCGCCACAAATATGGCTTGGCTGTGTTCCTGTTGATGCACCTGCAAGCAGTTTGCATCGTGATCCATTAGATGGCTTTTTATATCAGCTAATAGGTCGCAAAAAAGTCATTTTATTTTCTCCAGATCAGGCGTCATTGCTATACCCAATGAAAGCCTATAACAATTACCAACCCTGTTGGGTAAAGCCTGAAACGCCAAATTTTAAAGATTTTCCATTGTTTAAAAAAGCAAAATCCTTAGAAGTCGTATTGCATCCCGGAGAAATATTGATTCAACCTGCTGGATGGTTCCATGCTGTTTACTGTCTCGACTCTCCTACTTTTTCTGTGAGTTATTTCTTACAGCATCCGGTAGGTGTTACACCTTTTGATTAATCCCGTTTGAATCATCCGTTAAGTGAAAACTAAACCAAAATATTTAAAAGGAGCCCAAGTGAGAGGCGTAACGGAATATGTTGATTGAAGATAAGTACAAGCAATGGCGTCTTGATGCTTTTGAAATGCCTGCAACTATTGAGGGTGTGATGGATCAAGCTCTTAACATTCAAGAAAAAGCTCAGAAATTGAATGACTCAGAGCTTTCTTTTACGCAACAAATGGAAGCGTATAAAGAATTGGATTTGTTATTTGATGCGTTAGAGTCCTTGTTTTATTTAATGAAAATAACGTGCTCTTGTGATGGTGTGCATGGATTGCAGTGTGTACTTGATAAAACAGCATCGGTGTTAATAGAGGATGCAAAGCCTTTTTTAACAAGGTTGCTGAGTGCCTCATTGAGTGACGTACCTACATGGGCTCAACAGCTGAAAAATGATAGTGATGATTTCAATGAGACTGGTTCTGACTGTATCTCTGCCGCTGCTTTTGTTCCTGCCCCTGTCTCTTCTCATATCTGTGCTGAGAAAGATTCCTCTGCATTGACTACTGAAAACCGTATTTTAGTAGATCGTATAAAATATCGAATTTTGTCCGATCCTTTAGAAAAAAATGGCTTTCCTCGCCTTTTTAACCAGAGAGCGAATCCTAAAAAGGCCTTTATATCCTTGATTCAGGAAATGAATACCGATAACGTCTTTGAAGAATCTAGAGCCTATTTCGATTCTATGATCCCGCCTTCTTTACGAGCTGAAAGCAAAATGGTCTCCTCCGAGAAAAGCCTATCACTAAGTATGCTCCGAGCGATACAAAGGCAAGCTTGGAGTCACTTAACATTTTCAATAGAAGACGCAATTGACTATATCGATAGTCAATTTTCACTCTATGATGAGCGTTTTAGGGGGAAGGTAAAAAGGGCCTTTTCCGAAGGTCGAATTCGTTTTATATCGAATCAGGATGAACCCTCTTTTTGCTTTGATACGCCTAAAGGGTCGTTTATTCAAGTCTACTTTGTAGGGGATCTTGAGTCACTCGCTTTGCTGACGCATGAATGTGGACACCTTCTCCATCAAGAAACAGTAAGAAATCAATTTGTTTTAAAACAAGACATACAGCCGTACCTATCTGAAGCCATTGCACTGTACTTTGAAAACCGTTTGATAAAAACCTTATTGAATGCAGAATATGTTTACTTATCGTGGCGAAATGCTCAGAAAAATGAATGGTTCGATCGACATGTATTATTGGTGAAGTTCGAATTGGCGCTTTATCAACTTGACCGTATTGATTGTGCTTCTATCGCGAAGAGCTGGATGCAATGTAATCGAGAATTCTATCCTCCATATGTCATGTTTGATAATGAGTTTGCTTTCAAAGGTGAAAAGATCGCGCATTTATGCCACGCGCCATTTTATACCTTGGTGTATCCCGCTGCTTATGAGCTATCCCAAACTATAGATGAGACATTATTGAAAAAACTTATCGGTCAGACGAGTGTATAAGAAACAGTAAATAGGTCAATGTTGAGCGCTCTGTGTATTGACGGTTTTTTCAAACAAAGAGACAGAATGATAAGCACCGTTTTTAAACCCCACTTCTTTCATAGTGCCTACGAAATGAAAGCCGTGTTTTTCATGAAGTTTAATTGAGGCAATATTAGGAATGGTAATCGCTGCGTAGAGTTTGTGTATGCTGGTAAGTGCTATTTTATTAAACAATGCATGGTAGAGCTTGGAACCTAGCCCATGGCCTTCAAAACTGGGTTTAACATACACAGTAACTTCAGACGATGTTGAGTAAGCTTGCCTTTCTTTAAATTGGGCATTGTAGGCAAAAGCAACAACCTCACCATCACATGTGGCAACCATTAAATGATAGAGATCAGACGGAGTATTAAACTGATCAAACCATTTAAGGCGACGCTCGTAACCCCAGATCAGAGTATCAAAGGTCGCATTGCTATGAATCACATAATGATTATAGATATCGTTAATCTCAACTAGGTGATTTGAGGTTCCAGTACGGATGGATATGTCCATTTTCATTTTCTCCTAAAGAAATCAATAACGAATGTATTGATAAGGTTTCTGAGCTGCTTCTTTTTGTTTTCATGTTCTGTAAAGGCTTCGCATCAAGTTTATATTAGCTGTGCTATAACATAATGTACATGATGTTATGGCTCAGTTATGTTCGGGAAGAAGGAGGAGGAAGTACGATGCCTTCGATCTGATTGAATGCATGCTGTAGAGAATGTTATAAGAATCTACACACTGGATTGTTAATTTTGTATGATGCATTCAAATCGTATTTTGATGGAGAGTATACCTTGATAACCTGTTATATAAATTATGTAATTGATTCTTATAAAGTTAAAGAGTTTGAGCATTATGCAAAGCTTTGGATTCCTCTTGTTAATAAGTTTGGTGGCCAACACCATGGGTATTTTTTACCATCAGAAGGCGCGAGTAATAAAGCATTAGCATTATTTTCTTTTCCTAGTTTATCTGCTTATGAAGAATACAGAGAAAAATCGATGTTAGATAAAGAGTGCGTTGAAGCCTTTAACTATGCAAAAGACACAAAATGCATCTTGAGTTATGAACGCAGTTTCTTTAGACCTGTTTTTGAGTAATAAAAAAGCCAGATCGCCTTTCGGTAATCTGGCTTAGAAGAACAGGAATTATTTGAATTCAAAAACGATTAGTTTGAAAAATGCGCAGCATTAAAAATGGTTTGCAATTCGTCGTATTTGTCATTGTATGCTTCTGTTTTTTTAGCGAAAGTTGTCGCACCTTGAAGGTTAACATCAGCGTTAAAGTTAATGCCTTTTTTCTCTAGAGTGTTAGACAGTGCTTCTAGGCTTGAAACGCTGCTACGGTATGCTTCGTATTGAGAATCATCACTAGCCGCTTGCGGTGCTGAAAATGCAGAAGTTGCAATAACAGAAGAAGTTAAAAGAGCCAATGTTGCTTTAGTAAATGTGTTCATAATATGTCTCCAGAATATTTAAATTGTCATCAGTTGTGAAGCGCCGTTGCGTTTCGATGGAGTGATTATTAACCAATAAAATGCATAAAAATAGCTTTTCGAACCTGCTTCCGCGGTTGTTACTTCTTTGCGCTTTTATTCATCATATTTGCTAAATAAAAGGATGGAATGTGCAGGAATGGCACTATTTCTTAAAGATTCGAGCGCCTGAACAGTTAAGGAAGGTGCGAATAAGTCTACTAAGACTCGCAGGGCATGGTCTAACAGCCAGTATTCTTTGTTGAGTATCTCGAAAATAGGCCAGCTATTCACATTCGATACTCGCCTCGAATGGCTGGCTTTTATCCACATGCTGAGACAAGAGGACTTATTCGCACCTTCCTTAAGAGAAGCATCTGTCTTTTTAAACTTTGTGGAGCAAATTCCATTAAAACCTTACGCCTATGTATGTTGTACACATCAAGTTACGGAACTGAATGTGAAACAGATTAATTCTTGCTTGAGGAATGTGATTCGGTAATTTCAGTAAGCTCAGGTAAACTGTCCTAGGTAATGATTTGGTTTTCCTATAATGGCTAAAGAAAGCAACGGATGTTGCAGTGTAAAAGGTTAATGATGGTACTTTCTAAACGTAAAGAGTTCCCTTTTTCTGCCGTAGCTGGGCAGGAACAATTTAAATTGGCGCTTATTTTGTCAGCAGTGAATCCACTAATAGGGGGCGTTTTGGTAAGTGGTCCTAGAGGTTCTGCCAAGTCGACTTTAGCAAGAGGTGTGGCGGGGATTTTGCCAAAAGACTCTGTTTTAAAAGATGCTTTGTCACAAGACCCATTACTTGAAGACTACACAGACCAGTCCCCAGCTTTTGTCACTCTTCCTTTAGGTGCCAGCGAAGAACGTTTATTAGGTACATTGGATTTACAGCAAGTGTTGCAAGACAAACACGTGGCGTTTCATCCTGGATTATTAAGTAAAGCCCATGGTGGTGTGTTGTACGTAGATGAAGTGAACCTACTTGCTGATAATCTCGTTGATCAACTTTTGGATGTTGCGGCCAGTGGCGTTAATCGTGTTGAGCGTGATGGCATTAGCCATGAACATGACGCGAAGTTTTTGTTAATCGGCACCATGAACCCTGATGAAGGGGAATTAAGACCTCAGCTGCAAGATCGGTTTGGTTTGATGGTTCAATTAACGAATCATTATACTCTTGAAGAGCGAATTCAAATTGTTCAATTAAGAGAAAAGTTTGATAACAATCCTTCTGAATTCTGTGACGCGTTTCGCTTTAAACAGAAAAACCTGAAGCAAAGCATTCAGGTAGCACGAACTCAACTGTCTAAGGTTATTTGCCAAGATCAAATGCGCATGGAGATTGCTCAGCGTTGTCATTTAGCCAATGTGGATGGTGTGCGTGCAGACATTGTCTGGATACGTGCTGCAATGGCTCATTGTGCTTGGCGTGGTTCGCTCGAAGTTAATTTGCAAGACATCGAAAAAGTAGAAGAGTTAGTGTTGTCTCATCGCCGTCAAGCGCCACCTCCTAGTGCTAATAACTCAAGAAACAATGAGCCAAAAAAGAACACACCCAATAAGCGTCCCCCCGAAAGCAGGCAACCTCCATCCAGCCAGATATCGCAAAAATCAACAGATTCATCACATGAGTTACCAAGTAATTTAAAAGGAGAATCTCTTGATAATAACCAAAATGGAGAAAATGATAATACTCAAAATGAAGGCGATTGGGGGTCAATGTCGCCACACTCTTTTGAAAGCGAGCGAGTTTCTTTGTCTTCTATAGATTTCATTAAAAACAGTAAGCCACCTGTTAATAAGCCTTCTCGTTCTTCTTTCCTGAATGAAAAGCAGTTCGCAGGCAAAAATCAGGGAATGGCCTCAGCAGGTCAAAAGCCAACGGCTAACTATCATGGTAAAGCAATAGATTGGTTTGCGACATTGATTAAAAACAGCCATGAATGGCCACCTAAAAAAATGCAATATCAGCCACGTAAATTAGGTAAAGCCATGTTGCATTTTATTTTATTAGACACATCGGCTTCGACGGTTGGGCAGGCATTTTTGAATCGCGGAAAAGAAGCGATTCTATCCATTGCACAACAAGCGTATTTACGTCGAGAACACATTGCCATTTTGGGTTTTGGTAACAATCAAGTGATCTCGTTGTTACCGAGAATGAGAGCACCTAAAGATCTTTTAAAACAACTACAGTCTATACAAGCGGGTGGCGGTACGCCTTTGCAAGAGGCATTAACCAAAGCCAGTGAGCAACTCAGACAATGGCAATATCAGCAGCCTGATCTACAAAGTCATGTGTATGTTGTGACCGATGGTCGAACTTCCTTGGAGTCTTTGCGTGCAGAACTTCCATCACCCTGTAGTGTGTTAGATACGGAAGTAACTCCTGTAAAACGAGGCCGTGCAGAGCAACTTGCTCAACGTATCGGTGCTCAATACTTTCTATTAGAGGCTTAATGCATGTCTACGGCACCTCCTATTTATTGCCCTGCTCTTTTTCTGACTGCTCCGGCGTCGAATCAAGGTAAAACGACTATTACCGCTGCGCTAGCTCGTTATTTCACGATGCAGGGCAAAGTAGTTCGTGTTTTTAAAACAGGGCCTGATTACTTAGACCCACTGATCTTGGCGCAAGCATCAGGACAACCTGTAGAGCCATTAGACATGTGGATGGCAGGTGAAGAACATTGTCAAAACAGCTTATATGAAGCGGCTAAAACAGCGGATTTAATCCTGGTGGAAGGGGCTATGGGCATGTTTGATGGCGAGCCATCCAGTGCGGATTTAGCCGCCCGATTTGGCATTCCATTAGTGATTGTTATGGATGTAAAAGGCATGGCGCAAACCGCCGCAGCTATTGCTCATGGTTTAGCGACGTATCGATCGGATGTAATGGTTGCAGGGGTGATTGCTAACCGCTGTGGCAGTGAGCGACACGCACAACTCATTCGTGATGCATTACCTAAAACCTTGCCCTTACTGTCGAGTTTAAAGCGTGATGATGAAGTAAGTTTGCCTGAACGCCATTTAGGTTTAGTGCAAGCGGATGAGGTCAAAGAAGAGTTAGAAGTTCGTTTTAATACGGCAACGCAATGGCTGCAAAACACACAAGACATAGGGTTATTAACGCTCCCTGATGCTATTCCTTTTTATCCAGCTGAAACGAAGCCTGAAATCATCGAGCCATTACTTGCAGATAAGGTGATTGGTATTGCCAAAGATGCGGCGTTTAGCTTTATTTATGATACCAATGTGATGGCTTTAGAATCATTAGGGGCTCGTTGTGTCTTCTTTTCTCCGCTGAAAGATGCTCACTTACCTGATGTGGATGGGTTGTGGTTTCCGGGGGGATATCCGGAATTGCATACACAAGCCTTGTCTGAAAACTTGTCTATAATGCAAGATATTAGGCATTTCTATGAGTCTGGAAAACCGATTTTGTCGGAATGTGGCGGATTGCTCTATAGCTTAGACACTCTGACGGACTTAGAAGGCGATACTTTTCCTATGTTGGGCATCTTATCCGGTCAAGGGGCAATGCGAGGAAAGCGTGGTTGCCAAGGGATGCAAACGGCGTGTCTGCCTCAAGGTGAGGTGCGTGCACATGCCCACCATCGTTCTCGGAGTGACAATACACCTGATCCAATCGGGTATGGCAGACGGCAGCGACACCCAGCGCCCGGAGAGCCTATTTTTCAAGAAAAAGGGTTAACCGCCAGTTATTTGCACTTGTACTTTCCATCCAATTTAACCGCGATTGCTAACCTCTTTTCAGCAGCTGCGAAAGTTTGATTTTAAGGCATTATTTGTATGTGGCCTGAAAGTAGCGATACACCAAAAGCATTACGCACAGGCTTGACAACAGGCTGTTGTGCTACTGCGTGTTGTGTGGCGGCTGCGAAGAAATTATTTACTGGTCATTCCTTAAAAAAGGTCGAAGTGCTTCTACCTAAAGGGGCGTTGGTACAGCTAGATATTGACTCTGTGTTGCTTCAAGGGACTGTCGTTAGAGCGGCTACGATTAAAGATGCCGGAGATGACCCTGATGCGACTCATGGCGCGACGGTGTTTGTTGAGTTGGCTTTTATTCAAGAGGCAGGTGTGCATTTTTTAGCCGCTCAAGGTGTTGGGACGGTGACGCGTTCAGGATTGCCATTGGATGTTGGTGAACCTGCAATTAATCCTGTTCCAAGAAAAATGATGCGAGAGCACCTTGAATCACTGGCAAAGCAATATAAATACACTGGTGGTTTTTCGGTCTCTGTTGGCGTGGAAGACGGAGAAAATATTGCACTAAAAACCATGAACCCTCGATTGGGTATTTTAGGCGGGCTGTCAATTTTAGGCACCACCGGAATAGTTCGGCCCTTTTCGTGTGCAGCGTACATAGCATCCATTCATCAAGGTATTGATGTGGCCAAATCCAATGGTATTAAGCACATTGCTGCCACCACGGGCAATGCCAGTGAAGCCGCGATTCAAACGCATTATGATTTGCCTGACATGGCTCTGATCGAAATGGGGGACTTTGTGGGAGCCGTATTGAAGCACGTTAAAAAAGGAGAGGCGCAAGACCCCAAACTGATGAAAATCAGCTTCTGCGGTGGGTTTGGTAAAATGACCAAATTGGCGGCAGGGAATATGGATTTAAACAGCCGAGCATCCAGTATCGATTTACACGTATTGTCAGACATTGCCAAAGCGCAAGGTGCCAACGACGCCCTTGTTGAGCGTATTCGTTTAGCAAACACATCGACTCAAGCCTTATCCCTTTGCCAAGCCGAAAACATCCCTCTAGGAAATACCATTTGTCAGTACGCTCTGGCATTTGCGCGTCACTGGATCCCTGAACATATTGAGTTGGATGTTTTGGCAATTGATCGCAAAGGCAACTTCGTTGGATACGCTAAAAGTGACGCGGCTATTGATAATAAGAAAACAGGAGAGTGAGATGAAAACTGAACAAAAGAAAATGCTCTCAGGTGAGATGTACCTACCTTGGGATGCAAAGTTAACGCAGGACAGAGTGCAGGCAAAAGAACTTTGTTTTCAACTTAATCAAACATCACCCACACAGTCCGATGTTCAATAAATGATTATTAAATCGCTTTTTTATATGACTGAAGACGCTTGGATAGAGTCACCTTTTTATTGTGATTACGGTTATAACATTTTATTTGGAAAAGGTTTTTACATTAATCATGGCTGCACCTTGCTAGACGTGGGCAAGATCACATCTGGTCTAGAGTTCGCTAAGCCCATTAGTGTGGGCAATCATGTTTGGTTTGGTGCCAATGTGACAATCTGTCCCAGCGTCACAATGGGAGATAATGTTGTCATAGGTGCGGGTGGTGTCGTGACAAAAAATCGTCCTTCTAATACCGTGCGTGTTGGATCGCCTGTAAAAGTAATAAGGGAAAATAAATGACCATTTTATTGTTAGGTGGGACGGCCGATGCTCGTTATGCCGCGGATGCGTTACATCAAGCGGGTTTGAAAATTGTGTATAGTATTGCGGGTTTAGTCCGTGTTCCGAGGGTAGACTGTGAGCTTTTGGTTGGTGGGTTCTCAAAAAGAGGTGGCTTGTCACACTACATTCAGCAGAACTCGATTAAAGCCATTGTGGATATAACACACCCTTATGCACAAAATATGAGCAATAAAGCGGTGTTGGTAGCAAAAGAGTTGAATATTCCTTGCTGGCGCATGAATAGACCATTATGGAGTGCCGTATCTGGGGATAATTGGTCTGAGTATCACAGTGATATAGATTTACCTGGTATTTTGAAAGGCTTCCAACGGCCTTTATTGAGTTCGGGTCAAATTGATTCTGAGCGCTTGTGGGACTTGGCGGATTTAGAGAGTATTGAGCGCATCTATTGGCGAACAGCGGTCGCACCAAAGTTTGATATTCCTGGCAACGTCACTTGGTTAAAAGCAATTGGACCATTTCAATACGAGGACGAAGCGGATTTGATAGAGCAATATCAAATTGATGTCATTGTGAGTAAAAATAGCGGTGGAAAATCAACTTCTGCTAAATTAGACGTTGCAAGAGATAAGGGGTTGCCAGTGTATTTGCAACGTCGTCCGACATTGTTAATAGCCGAACGTGAGTTTCATGATGTTGATCGTTGTGTGTCTGCTTGTATAGAGGCATTTTCGCAGAAAAATAACCAAATGATTGGAGCCGCCCAACAGTGAGCTTTTCTTATGAAATTAACCCCCAAACCATTGAAGTAGACAGTTTTCGACAGATACGCAATCTGACGGACTTATCTTCTTTTTCAAAAGACGAACAGCAAGTTGTGATGCGAATTGTTCACAGTATGGGGTTGCCAGAGGTCGCCGATTCTGTGCGGTTTAGTCGTAACGCTTGCCAGTTTGGTCGGGATGCACTGGCTAATCATTGCGATATTTTATGTGATGTTGAAATGGTCAAACAAGGCATTACCAAACGCATGATTGAAAAAGAGCCTTTATGTTTTTTGAATGACTCAAGAACCCCCGAGTTGGCAAAAGCACGAGGGGAAACTCGCTCTATGGCGGCATTAAGGCTTTGGGAGTCTTCTCTTGAAGGTAGCATTGTTGTGATAGGCAATGCCCCAACCGCACTGTTTCGATTATTAGAAATGATTCAGCAAGGGACCGCTAAACCTGCTCTTATTATTGGTATGCCTGTAGGGTTTGTGGGAGCCGTAGAGTCAAAAGAGGCTCTTTGGCAAGCGCATGAAACATTAGGTATTGAGTGCATCACTTTATTGGGACGTTGGGGTGGCAGTGCGGTGACCTCAGCAAGTTGCAATGCGTTACTGCGCTGTAATCGTGGGGAATATTATTAATGAGCTCTCTATTGGCTGTCCACATTATCGGTTTGGGGGTTCAGCAAGAAGCGGTTATTGATTCCACAGCGCAAATGGCGCTATTGAATGCAGACTGTATTATGGGCTCCGAGCGTCAATTGGATGTTGTGTCACGCTTCACAGCCGATGCTCAAATTCGTCTCTTACCCGGTTTAAAAAACTTGCTTCAAGTCATAACGGAACTTGAAGAGGCGAGTGTGCAGAATTTGGTTGTATTAGCATCTGGAGACCCTTTGTATTTTGGCATTGGTCGTTGGTTTCGCCAACGGTTTGATTTTTCTGTATTGCATTTTTACCCTGCGGTATCCAGTGTGCAAGCGGCTTGTCATGCATTGGGTTTGTCGTTACAGGACGTCACTGTGGTCAGTTTACATGGTCGACCGTTAACAAACTTAAGACGTTACCTTCAACCGAATAGAGCCTTGGTTTTGTTAACGGATACGATAAGTTCACCACAAGCGATTGCTCAAGAATGTGTTTTGGCTGGGTTGGATCAATCTGCGTTAACAGTATGTGAAAATTTAGGGTATGAGAACCAGACCATCAGTTCGTTTGAAGCGGGTTCTCTTGCTGATTCTCAAACGGGTTTTTCGGCTTTAAATGTGGTTGTTTTAGAGACATCATCCCAAGTGAGTTTTTATCCATCGTCAATTGGTATTCAAGATGAGCACTTTTTGACGGATAAAGCGGAAGGCAAAGGCATGCTCACCAAGCGTGATATTCGTATCGCCATTTTGTCTTATATGCAAATTGATCCTGAAGATACCGTCTGGGATATTGGAGCCGGTTGTGGAGGCGTGTCTATTGAAATGAGCTACTGGCACGCAACAGCGAAAGTGTACTCTATTGAGCATCATGATGAGCGTTTAACCTGTTTGCATGCTAATAAAACCCGCTTTGGCGTCTCTAATATGACAATTGTGCCTGAGAGTGCGCCTGAAAGCTTGTTTGAACTGCCAAATCCCAATAGAGTGTTTGTTGGTGGAAGTGATGGGCGTCTAAATGAAGTTTTGTCTATTGCGTGGCAACGGTTGCCTCTTGGGGGAATATTGGTCGCGACGTCTGTAACAGAGGACTCAAAGCGTACTTTACTGGATTTTTCCGAGCAGGTGTCTTCAAAGGAGAAAACCCGTGCAGAATCAACATCACTACAGCTGTCTGTGGCTAAAGAAAGTGTATTAGCGAATCAAAGAGTGTATCGTCCCACACTCCCTGTTACCCTGTTTCAATTTAGAAAGCGATAAGGAGCTGTTGTGCCAGAGTTGAGTCTATCTGAGTTAAGCCCTACTGATATTACTGCATTGCAATTGAGTTTAGGTGTTGGTGAAACCGAGCATGGGGAAGGGGATCTGCCTCTATCTGATGCAATTGGTCAATCGACTAAACAGAATTCTGTGAAAGGTCGGTTTATTGGCGTGGGTGTAGGCCCTGGTGATCCAGAACTGCTGACATTAAAAGCATTTCGTTTGATTCAATCTGCGAAAGTGGTGAGCTATCTAACGAATCCAGACGGCGTATCTCAGGCAAAACACATTGCCGCCGAAGCCTTTGAATCCATTGATCACGATCAAGAACAAATTGGTATTTTGATGCCTATGTCGATGGACAGAAATGCCGCAAATTTAGCGTATGATGCAGGATCATTCGCGATTCGAAAAGAGTTAGATAAAGGGTTCGATGTGGTGTTTTTATGCGAAGGTGACCCGCTCTTTTTCGGTTCTTTTTCCTATTTAATGGAACGCCTTGGATCGACCTATGAATGTGAGGTGGTGCCGGGAGTATCTTCCATACACGCAGCCGCATCGGCGTTAAAACACCCACTAACCATGTTGAAAGAATCCTTTTCGGTGGTAAGTGGAAGACATACAGACAGCCAAATTGAGCAAGCATTATCTCAACACGACTCGGTTGTGATTATGAAAGCTGGACGTGAACGTCCTCGTATTTTATCTTTGTTGGCCTCTACACAACGTCTTGGTGATGCTCAATATCTTGAGTACATTGGTCGAGAGAATGAATACATTTGTACGGATGTATCTGAATTGGCGAATGAAGCTGGCCCATACTTTTCTTTGTTTGTTGTCACTCGTACAGCAAGTAAACGTAAAGATTTGTCTGAATAGACGATAAGATGATTCGAATTATTGCGTTAACCGAGCAAGGTTTAGAGCTCGCTGAGCGCTTAGCACTTTCGTTAAGCAACGCTTCTGTGTGGTTCAAACCTCGGCCTTTTGCGCAAAAAATACAAGAGGCGTTTCTAGCAAAAGAGAGGCTTATTTTTATTTGTGCAACGGGAATCGTTGTGCGGACATTGGCTCCGGTTTTACAAAGTAAATTTCAAGATCCACCGGTACTGGTGATGGATGAAATGGGGGCGTTTGTTATTCCTTTATTGTCTGGTCATGAGGGAGGCGCAAATGATTGGGCAAAAGAAATCAGCCAATTACTTTCAGCGACTTGTGTTATCACAACCGCCAAACCGTATGTAAACCCTGTGTACGCGGTTGGCATGGGATGTGAACGGAATTGTCCTCTAGACTATCTGGAAAATTTATTATCCGACTGTTTATTGCAAGCAAATTTAACACTTGATCAAGTGGATAGCATTCACAGTATTTCCATTAAATCAGACGAAGTGAATTTGATTCGTTTGTGTGAAAAATTGAAAAAGCCTTTTGTGACTTGGGATGCTGAAGCGTTAAGTAAAATGGAACCTTTGCTAAACAGCCGATCCGATTATGTGTATCAAGTCACAGGTGTGTATGGTGTTGCGGAGTCTGCGGCGCTCTATGGTGTGCAACAAATTCATGGAACAACACCCGAACTGGTATTGCAAAAACAGAAAAACCCAAAGGCAACCTGTGCGATTGCTCGGAGCTTTTCTGCTACTCGATAAATAAATACTAAAGAGGGTACATCGAGAATAACTGGATTTGGCCTTTATTGAGTAAGTCGTAGTTGTAAAAAACCGAATAAATTTTTGTTGGCAATGACAGCACCCACCGCAATCAATGTCATCGCCACCACAATATTGTATGACCAAAGGTTCAGCCCTGCCGCAGATAAGATAAAAGAGGACAGCACTGGCGTACTAAAGCTGAGAGAGGCAAGCAGCGCTTTATTGCCGTACTTTAGCCCGATATCCCATAGATAGAATGCGCCACCAACAGGCCCTAACCCCAGCAGAATTACCCCTACCCACTGTTGCCATGTTAACTCCCAGTAGCCTGTTTCAAAGTGCAGGTGTGATGCAAAAGCCAAAGCTGATACCGCTAAAGAAAGCCAGCCTACGTCTTCCACATCGTTTTTTGATCCTGTTAAAAACCATGAGTAGCTTGACCAGATACAAGCACACGCCATAGAGAGTAAATAACCCCAGACGTATTTCTGATCAAAGCCGATTTGATTGTCTTTTAGCACGATAAATGCAATGCCTAAAAAACCTAATAAGCCACCAATCAGTGCGCTAAGACGAGTCTGTCGTGTTGAAACAAATAGGGTTAACAATAATGGCCATGAATACACAATGAGGCTAACTTCTATCGCTGACGCAAATTTTAACGCCATAAAATAACAAAAATGAAAGCCGAATAACCCAGCTACACCAAGGATCCATTGTGTTCTTGTTAAGCTTGGGCGAGTAAACAAAGGCTTTCTTTGATAGGCTCTTTTTAACACCATGATAAGTGCGGAAATAAAAAAGCACATAGACAACAGCTGGAATGCGGGTATCTCTATGGTTAGGGTTCCTAATAATGCCAGTAGCCCCCAAAGCAGTAATGCGACAATACCTAGGTAAGTTGACATGAGAATGCTCCTCTATTGGGTTCAACAAAAATGAATAGAACCATTCTAATTTGCGACAATTTTCAAAATAGGCCAAAAAGCCGATTTTAGTTCACGTAAAGCCGTAATGATTAGGTATGAGATTTTGCATACGTAAGAGGAGGCTGACCAAAATAGTGAGCAAAGCGTTTACCAAATGTAGAGGCATCGTTATAACCGACTTGCTCTGCAATAATAGCAAGCGGAGTGTCCGTATGAACTAATAGCGCATGCGCTTTTTCCATACGAACTTTGATTAGATATTGCATAGGAGGCATTTTCATATTGTGCTGAAAAACAGACTTGAATTGACTCAAACTTAAACAAGCGATGTCTGCTAATTGAGCCAGTGTCCATTTTTTGTTTAATTCTTTATGAATTTCATGGAGCACTTTTTCGATGCGTTTGTCTTTTTGATGATCTAGATTTTGATTTTCTAGCAAACGTTTGAATAAGGCCAAGCAATGGTTCTCTAATTCTTTGTTTGCCAAATGTTGAAGTTGAGTATCGAGAAAATACAAATAAGATTTTAGAGGTGGCGAAATAGAAAAGAGCGCTATGTCTTGATGTGCAAAATTTAGAGGCAACTCATCTAAATCTGCAACAATAAAGCGAGATTTTTCATCCGCTTGAAAAGAGTGCGTTTGATTCTTACTAATGACACAACATTCTCCTATTCTAACGTTTAAAGGGTTGTTATCTAACGTAATCTCGATAAACCCTTGTAACGGCAGCACCAATTGGTGATAAGCATGTTTATGCTGGCGAATGGCTTTTGAATAAGAGCGTACGGATAATAGGTCGCGCATAATAAGTTTTTGTAAACATCCAGAAAAAAGGCGTTTTGGTCTTTTCATTAACCGTGATTAACGTTAAATTTAACTAATCGGGACATGAATCTCAATCGTAGTTTCTAGGGAATAACAAGGACGACAAATGAATAAGATAATTTTAGTAATCAGCGGTGTATTAATTAACAGTGCATTGATTGGATGTATATCTATGAATTCTCCCAAAGTGTTTCAAGACTTCGAGGTTACTTCGGTTTCTATTTCTGACGCTCTTAAGCAGGATCTACAAACGATTCCGTGGGTTGCAGGGGAGTTTAGACAATACACACAGCAAAACGGTCATAAAGCATTTGCTACCTATCGAAAACAAGGGAAAATAAAAGCGACCGGTTTTTCAGATGAAAAATTAACTCGATCACTGGCGATATCAGAAGCATTAAGGCTATGTCATGCCTATGCAAATGTTCGTACTGGTTGTGAAATTGAATTGATTGAAGGCACTCAAGCTGAGGTTGTTGATCTAAGTAAGTATCCAAAAGAAGTCATTGGTTATCCTGACGTCGCGCACTATGATTATTATCAAAAGCAAAAAGGCCATAAAGCTTTAGCAGGCAACCTTTCAGGTATCTTGGGCGGTGCAATGGCTAAGACCGAGCTAAAAGCGCAAAAGAAAGCCATTGAATTATGCCGTATTAATGCTCACTTTTCTGCTAACCGCTGTTATATCATTACATCTGAGTAAAATAAAAATCGACCAATATATTGTTGGTACCTAGGGAAGGTGCGAATAAGTCCTCTTGTCTTAGCATGTGGATAAAAGCCTGAGTCTTAGTAGACTTATTCGCACCTTCCCTAAGGATTAATAGCGGTTTTTGGTTGCCGTTATTAATTAGCTCTTTTCTGTGTGACATGCCGAAAGCGGTAACCTTATTCAGAATAAAGCGCATTAAGAGCACCTCGATTACCTATCTCTTCTTTTTCTTCGAAGAGTCAAAAAATGCCTCTTGTCTAGATCAAAACCCTTCCACCTTATTTATATTTAATTACATCAAAATTATTATTTGATTCATCTTTCTCATACTGAGAGTGTGTATACTCATGTGCTTTCTGTTTTTTACAATGCTGGTTGTATTATTTTGAACGAATTACGCTTATTTCTTTCTTATGCGCTGCAACATAAGTACTCCTATTTATTGGGTGTTGTGTGCCTTTTTATAACCAACTTGTTGGCGGTAACCATCCCTGTTTATCTGGGAGAAAGCATTGATTTACTTGGCGAATCGGGTGATGGAGATTATGAACAGCTTATTGAGAAAATTTACT
This sequence comes from Marinomonas phycocola, assembly GCF_047525455.1. Taxonomy (NCBI): domain Bacteria; kingdom Pseudomonadati; phylum Pseudomonadota; class Gammaproteobacteria; order Oceanospirillales; family Oceanospirillaceae; genus Marinomonas; species Marinomonas phycocola. The sequence continues at coordinate 99,163 of NZ_JBLIXL010000008.1, read as the reverse complement.
GGGTTATTGCGTTCGCATTGTGTGTGTTGTTAACCCGTACGGCTTCTCGAATGTTGTTCTTTAATCCTGGTCGGCTGGTGGAAAAAGACTTTAAAAACGATGCTTTTAAAATACTGACTCAATCCCAGCAACGATTTTACCGTTCAAACCCTGTAGGTGGATTAATATCGATTGTGAACAACGACATTAATGGAATACGTGCCATGGCGGGAGTCGGCATGATGAACGTATTTAACATCTTTTTCACACTTTCAATGACGCCAATAAAGATGTGGCAAATTTCTCCCAGTTTGATGTTGTATTGTCTTGCTCCTGTGTTGGTGGCGTTTTTAATTGTGAACTATGCCATTGCGACCATGCGCAAGTTGATGTCACAAAGAATGCGTCACCTGCAGGTGTTATCCTCTCAAACTGTAAACTTTTTAAACGGCGTTGAAGTGATAAAAAGCAGTGGTATTCAATCTTGGGCGTTGAAGCGGTTTGATCAAAGTAACGAAGATATCTTAGATGTTTCATTGCAGCAGTTGCGTATTCGCACCTTTATTATGCCTGTTTTAGAGTTTACCGAATCGGTGCTAAAAATTATTATTTTAGGTGTCGGAGGCTGGTATTTGGTTCAATCAGAGCTTTCTTTAGGAGACATTACTGCTTTCCTTGCTTATGCAACGTTATTGGCGATGCCATTCATGTCATTAGGCCGTTTAATTTCTACCGTTCAAATGGGTATGGTTAGCTTAAAAAGCATGGGCCGTATTTTGAATCAAACTATAGTAGATGAAAACACGTTGTCAGAATCCGAAAAAGCATCGTTTAAGCAAGAGCTACTTTTCTCGAAGGGCTTACAAATTAGGAATTTGAATTTTAGTTACCCAAAAACAACGGAATCTACGAATCAAAAGGACTTACATAATGGTGTGGTTAAAAATGATGTTGTTCAAAACGATATGGTTAAAAGTGAATTTGCTTTAAAAAACATCTCCTTTGACATCAAACCCGGTGAAAAAGTGGCTATTTTAGGCCGTGTTGGTAGTGGTAAGTCTACATTGGTTAATTGTCTAAATCGTTTTTATGATGTGCCTGAAAACAGTATTTTTATTGATGGTTTTGACGTAACCAAATTGTCTCGTCATGAACTTCGTTCTGCCGTAAGGACGATTACACAAGAACCTTTTTTATTCTCTGATACATTAAAAAACAATATCGAATTTGGCTCTAGTCAATCTGAAACATCTCTCTCTATGCAGGAAGTATTGCAACAAAGCGCGATGGAAAAAGAAGTAAAAACCTTCCCAGAAGGCATTCAAACATTAGTGGGAGAGAAGGGGATTTTGTTATCAGGAGGGCAGAAACAACGTATTAGCTTAGCGAGAGGCATGTATACACCCGCAAAATTGATGGTGCTAGACAATGTTCTTTCTGCTGTGGATAACGAAACGGAACGGTTTTTATTGGATCAAATCTTTAATCATACTCAAGCTGACAGTTGTTTGATTGTCTCGCATCGTCAGGCGGTATTAGAGCGAGTGGATAAAATTCTATTATTGGAAGACGGTGAAATTACCGCATCAGGTAGCCATGACGAATTACTAATGTCTTCGGATTTATATCGTGAAACGTGGCAATTTCTTCAAACGGGAACATCAGGAGAGGAAGAAAAAAATGCCTAAAGTAAAGAGTACCTCCTCGTTGAGTAATAACCTAGATTCTACCTCTGGCAGCACGCCTATTGCTGAGCCTCAAGATAAAAAACTGACGTTAAAAGAATATTGGCAGCAGTTCTTGCCTTTTATGGCTCCGTATAAAAAGCTGTACTTTTTGGGGCTATTGCCGATTCCAATTTCAATTTTTTGTAGTATCGCGTTTCCTTGGCTGATTATTCAAATCGTTGATAAACAACTGACGGAGCAAAAATGGGAAGGAATGCCTCTTTGGCTGTTGTTGATTTCTCTTGTGCTGGTGGCAAACTACATTGCCAGTTCGAGCTACTCTTACTTTATTCAAAAAGCTGCGCTTTACACAATGCGCGATATGCGAATAAACATGTTTAATCGAGTGTTGAATTTTCCCCGTAGTTATTTTGATAAGACCCCAATGGGTTCGGTGTTAACGCGCCTAACCAGTGATTTAGAAGCCATCAATGAATCGCTTGCTTCGGGTTTATTAGCCATGGTTCGAGATGTGTTGATTACTACAGCGTTGTTGATTTTCCTTGCAACCATTAGTTGGCAGCTCACGCTTGTCACTTTAATTATTGCCCCGCCTATTTATTGGATTACCTCCGTTTTAAGGAAGCTATTACATGACTCTCAGCTTGAGTCGCGTAAAGTGCTTTCTCAGAGTACGGGTTACTTGCAAGAAAGTTTACAGGGGATTAAAACCGTACAACTTTACAATGCTGAAAAAGAGTCCCAGTCTCGTTTTGCTACTTTTACCAATGCTTTTTTTCGCTTTCAATCACGATCCAATTTAATAGATGCGAGTTTGTTTTCAATTATCGAAGGCATCACGACCATTAGTATGGGTTTGATTATCTGGTACGGTGCCCATGAAATTTTAGCCGCTGCATTATCTGTTGGTGTGTTAATTGGTTTTATTCAAACGTTGGATAAAATTTTTGTGCCTGTGAGGGACTTTACATCGCAAATTGCTTCTATTCAACGAGCGTTAGCGGCGTTGAGTAATATTCAAACGCTTTATAATCAACCATTAGAAACCGATAATGATGAGGCGCACTTATCGTCATCTCAAATCAAGTTCATGAATGAACAGCTCAAATCGTTTGTTTCTTTGGAGTTTGATCAGGTTCGCTTTCGATACAGCCCGACGGGGCCTTATGTTTTAAAAGGGGTGACCTTTTCATTAAATAAAGGCGATAAAATAGCCTTAGTTGGCAGCACAGGCTCTGGAAAATCAACCATTTTACGATTGCTAACAAAAACTTATAATGATTACGAAGGTAGCATTAAGCTAAATGGTCTTGAGCTCAGAGAGATTCCTAAAAAATGGGTAAATAACTTCTTTTCGTTAATGCAACAAGAGGTGTATTTATTCAATGAAAGTTTGGCTTTTAATATTGGTTTACAACGGGAAGGCATAAGCGAGGAAGCTATAAAAGCTGCCGCTAAATACGTCTATGCCGATGAATTTATTGAAAAGCTGCCCAATGGGTATCAATTTGTATTAGCAGAAAACGGCAGTAATTTATCCGCAGGGCAAGCACAGTTAGTTGCTTTTGCCCGTGCGATGGCCAGCGGCAGCGATCTTGTGTTGCTGGATGAAGCCACCAGCTCCGTAGACTCTGTGACGGAGAATATGATCCAACGGGCGATTGATCATGTGTTTGCTGAAAAAACGGTCATCGCCATCGCCCATAGACTCAGTACGATTCAACATTCAGATCAGATTATCGTACTGGATCAAGGCGAGATTATTGAAAAAGGAACACATGACTCGCTGGTTTTACAGGGAGGATTTTACGCCAACCTTGTGGAAAGTACGGACGAGTAGGAAATTTTATGGATATTAAATTTGAACCGATTGATGTTGACGTGAATTTCTCACGTTGTTTAGCCTTTCGACGTGATGCTCATTTTTGCAGTTTTAATACTTATGTTGGTTATGAAGCGTCTATTAATGGCTATGAAACGCAAATGCGTCAACGAATAAATGAGAGTAATTGGCATTACATTCATATGTTGTGTGGGAATGAAATTATAGGGCAGTTGGAATTTAGATCATTTTCAGATTTGCCTGAAATGGGTTACGTTCATTTAGTGTATATTGTGCCTAAATACCGAGGTCTAGGGATAGCAGGACTCGCTCAGAGCTTTATTATTCAAACGTTAATTTCTAATGGTTGTAAAAGTGCGATGCTATTGGTTAGCCGAACAAATAAACGGGCAATCAATCATTATAAACGCTTTGGTTGGGAATACGTAAAGCCTAATGCTAAAGATGACATAACGGATTTTTATAAGTGTCAGTTTTGCCTATAAAAAGCACTTCACCGAACTATAACGTATTACCTTATTCTATAGCCCCTTAATCCATTGGGTTTTTGCGTAGTATTTCAGGAGCTTAATGAATTCTTTTTCAATGATTCTTTGTTTTTTGTCCAAGAGTTGAATGATATTAATGTGATTTGGTTCACCTCTAGAATGAGGTGTAATTTCGATGAATTCTCCTTGATTGACGTAGTTTTGCGTCACAATACTTCCAGAAACAAACAGCCCTAAATCCCTATGAGCGCATTCTAAAATTGTGAGTCCGTGTGCCGTCGTGAGTTTCTTTTTTAAAGAGAGAGGAGTCTTGTTGAATTGATAATGAAACCAGCTCTTGATGTCCATGGAATCCTTTCTTAAAGAAAGAAAATCTTGTTTGGATAAGCACTCAAAGGATACGTCACCTTTTATATGTTCGTGGTAATAATTTGCAGAGCACAGCATGACAATGTATTCGTCTATTAATGGCTCTCTATGACAAAACGCATGAAATTCTCTTTGTAAGCTGACACCGCCAAATACGTCAATAATGGCTAGATCCAGTTTTCCTGATAAGACAAGCTCACTCAAGGAGTGTGAATCGGCTAGCGTGAGATTTATCTCTACATTTGGATTGATTTTGTTGTAGGCCTCAATGATCTTTGGCATGTGGAATGCCCCAGATGCAGGCGGTGCACCTATATTCAGCATCCCAGCATTGATAGACTGATTGGATTTGATGCTGTTTACGGTTTCTGTAATCTCATTTAACAGTGGTGACAAGGAATCAGCCAATTCATGAGCAATGGAGGTTGGGTTTAATCCTTTTGGTGTTCGAGTAAACAAACTCGCGCCTAGCTCAGATTCCAATTTTGTTAAATTCTGGCTGATTGCTGAGCGGGTAACGTGCAGAGATTCCGCTGCTTTGGCGGTGCTGCCACATTCATAAAGTGATTTAAAAACATGCAATCGATTTAAAATCATAGAGGGTAAGTAAAACTTAACAAGTTGATTAAAAAGTGTTGTTTTGATTGTTGCTTTGTTCATGGCATATTGTCAACATTGAAAACGTGAGAGGTGTTGCATGAACAGAACAAGGTTAATTGGCCTTGCTGCCGGACTGGGTGTTACCTTAACTTGGGCAAGCTGGTCTATTGCTACTAAAGTTGGACTGAAAGCGGATATGGAAGTACTGGATTTAATGGCTTTAAGGTTGTTGGTTGGAGGGCTTCTAGTTGCGCCTTTCCTGATCTACTTTAACGCATGGAAAGGACTCTCTTGGAAACAATATTTGATACTGGGATTCTTTGGTGGTGTGCCGCATAGTTTGTTAGCCTATGGAGGGCTTGAGCGTACATCGATCACGCATTTTAGTGTATTTGTTTATGGTATGGCACCTGTGATGACCGCGTTGGTTGGGTATGTATTGTTATCGAAAAAAATCAATAAAAATCAATTGATTGGTGCTAGTTTTATCATATTAGGTATTGCGGCTATTGGCTATGAAGACATTATGAAGGGGCTGAATATGACCGCTTGGACAGGTAACATGATGGCTCTTGGCGGGATTACATCTTTTGTTGTGTATATGATTTTTGCGGATAAGTGGAAGATTACAGTCACCCAAAGTTTAATGGCGTGTACCTTTCTTAATGGCTTGGTTTTTGTGCCTTACTGGTGGGCATTTACAGACACGTCATTGTGGCAACTCAGTGCCAATGATTTGATCTTTCATGGTACTTTTCAAGGGATTGTTCCCGGTGTGCTTGCAATCTTTATGACAGCCGTAGCGACTCGCAATATCGGTGCAGATCTAGCGTCATTATTTTTTGCATTGATTCCCATTGTTGCTTCACTTTTTGCCGTCTTGCTATTAGGCGAGGTGATGACATTAGCGATTGTTGCTGGTCTATTTTTTGCCGCGATTGGTGTATTGATATGTTCGGTTAAGTTTGATTTTTTACCTGATTCAAAAAGAACAGCAGAGCGGTTAATTTCATAGTCAACTTGTGGTTAACAAATCGCAGAGTTATTGAAAATACGCCCGAGAACAACGTCTAACTAACCAGAGAAAGGCTCTCTATAAAGATACCTATTACCCGTGGTGCATTTGGAAAATAAGGTGAAAGGAGTAAGTTACTCACCCTCAATAAGAGATTATCATTAATTATCTAGAAAAATGGTAATACGATGAGTAACTTACAGACTGTTTATAACAAAATTTTAACTTTACTGCACTCCCTTGAGCCGATTGACAATTTTTTGAATCAAATCAGGTTGCCAAAACTCACCGATAAAGAGCTGTTGGCCTTAAGTTTAGCGGCAGAATGTTTGGGTATTGATTCTGAACATTTTCTTTTTAAACAGTTGCCTCCAGAAGTCATTGGACGTATTGAACGCTCCGTTTATAACAGAAGAGTTCGAAAACTTAGCTTTAAATTGGAAGAACTTAGGCAAAGTATTGTTCACGAAATTTGCCCTGAAAGTGATCTTTATATTGTGGACAGTATGCCACTAGAAGTGTGTCGACTAAGTCGAGCGAATCGAAGTAAAGTTACTGCGCAGCCCAAGAAAAACGGTATTTTGGGTACAAACTTCATGCCGTTTGTACGCCTGATGGAATTCTAAAAATATTCGATATATCAAAGTCTTCACTGCATGACATTCATTATTTGAACGACATTCAAGAGGGGCTGAAGAACTGTGTTTTAGTGGGTGATAAAGGGTATTTAAGTCAGCAATAGCAACATTATTTGTTTGAGCACTCTTTGATTAATTTAAAAACACCCATGCGCAAAAACAGCTCAATTTTAAAGCGTTTCCTAGCCATTATCGTAAGGCTAGAAAACGGATTGAAACGTTGTTTTTTCAATTATGTGATCAGTTTATGATTCACCGTAACTACGCTAAATCGTTTGGAGGAATCAGTCGAAGAATGCTCACTAAAATAGCCTCACTGACTATTATTCAATGGTTGAATCATTTAGGAACATTGTAATCTAATAAATGCATCACGGGTTTAATAGGTTATTTTTTATAGGCATTTTATGGTGCGGATAAGGCTTTAATCCCACAGGAATTCTATTTTACTACGAATCAAAGCAATAAAATTGCCCAAAATCATGCTTTTATTCAAAGCAGCTGAAGTCGTGTAATTACGGATATTTTCGACTTTAAAGCATGGACTAATTTGAGATTGTAATGGTTTAATGATTTTGTAGGGGTCTATAGCCTACAATTTATCTAAATATAGGAATCAGATCCTGACGATTAAAACCCGAAAAGAACGACAAAGTTACATACCCAAACAAAAGTGTGAATATGCTAGGGAAGGTGCGAATAAGTCTACTAAGACTCAGTCTTTCAGAGAAACCGTCAAATAAGGATAGAAGAACACTATTCCAATCAGAAAATTATGGATATATCAGGCGTTGGATCGACCTCCGAGCCATATATGAACACTCCGGGGTAGTCCATATATGTCTTTGATTACCTCAGGGTTATTTGGCCATTACATGGTTTTTGATAGAAAAACATGAATATCAATAAATTAAATCCTGATATAAAGTAGAGTACACGGATAAAATTTCATTAGTATTAGGGTGTTATTTTGAACAACTATAAATTATTACCTGCTTTAGTTTCAATACTCAAAACTCTTAATTTGACTGAATCGGCTAATCAACTAAATGTAACTCAGTCGGCTATGAGTAAAACACTAGGTCAGCTTAGAATTGCATTTAATGATAAAATTATTGTGAGAGAAGCGAACCAATTTATATTGACACCGAAAGGTGAAAAGCTTAGACAAAATCTACCTATGCTTATTCAGCAGATTGACAATTTATATGCTCCTGAGTCAATGGTTATGAATGAATGCAGCCGTAAATTTATATTCTCCTCAAGTGATTATGTCGCTCAAGCGTTACTCCCTTTAATTTTCAATAGTATGGAAGCGGAAGCACCAAATGTAAGTGTGGAATTTCTTTTATGGCAGAAAGATAGTTTAACAAGTTTTACTGATCATAATATAGATTTAGTGACAACTATCGCTGATGCAGTTCCTGAAAATTTATACGGTAAAAGAATGGCCGAAGATAAGTTAGTAGTTGTATGTAGAAAGGAACATCCTGCATTTCAAAATAATATGGATCTTAATGATTATATCAACAGCCGACATATCTTAATTAGTGGAGGAGGGGATAAAAATAGCCCTGTTGATAATGCATTAGCTGATAAGGGTTTAAGTCGAAAAATTGTTGTTAGCGCGCCCTTTTTTCAAGCCGCAATTGAGCTATTGTTGGAAACAGATTCTTTATTAACCATTCCATTGCATATAGCTGCTGATTTCTCTCAACGATGTGATTTAAGCATTAAAGCATTACCATTGGATATTGCACCTCATCATTATTACTTATTATGGCACGCTAAACACAACGATGACCCCGAGCATATTTGGTTTAGGGAAGTGTGTTTTCCTATTATTAAAAATCATTTAAGTAATACTATTTCCTTAGGTATGAAACTAGCTCATGCTTACAAGTAGTTTTTGCACATTGAATTTATTTTTTATCACATTATTATGTATGCTTCTTTATTGTTTATTAAAGTTTTGAGGGTAGAGATAATACCTTTTACCCCCAACTTTAAAAAGCACGCTTTATTATCAATATAAGGGAACATAGTAGTGCTAAATTTAACCTATTTAAGTGGTTTTTTACTTGCTACAGCAGTTATAGTTTTAACACCAGGGTCTACAGTTGCATTGGCATCAAGCCAAGCTGTGAGATACGGACCAAAAGCGGCTGTTCTTGTTGTTATTGGTGACGCTGTAGGGACATTCTTGCAAATACTGATAGCAACAGCAGGTTTGAAATTGCTACTTGAATATGCGTTATCTTATCTACCACATTTGCAAATTATGGGCGGTGGCTATATCCTTTATTTAAGTTATATAGCCTTCCGTGCCCCGACTATAGTAACTGATGCAAGTTTAGCTCCTACAGGCTTCTTTCCTGCGATATCTAGTGGTTTTGTAGCTTGTGTGACAAATCCAAAATCTATAATATTTTTTATTGCATTATTCCCTAGCTTTATTGATCCCACTTTAAATATAGCCATTCAATCAACTGTATATGGTTTTATTTTTATTTTATTAGATGCCTTTTTCATTATGCTTTATGCACTCCTTGCTTTTTATATTTTCAATAGAGACTCAACTCAAAGAATAAATATAAATATGGTTAGTGGTTGTGGATTTTTGTTTATTGCTTCTTTACTTATATTCAGAGGTATCAATGAGTATATGATTTAGTGTGCTACCAGATAAATTAATGCCTAAATCTTACTAAAAACACGCTCTCAAGCCCAAAACGTGGAACGAATGAAAATAGCAACGGCCTTCTGAGGCAATATGTGTCCAAAGGTACGAATTTAAGACGTGTTACAGAGGAGAGAATAGACTTCACGATAAGACGAATAAAAAATCGTCCAAGGAAGTGTTTAGGGCTCAAGCAACAACCAGCCGTAATTTTTAGAACATTTGCTTAGTTGCTTGAAGTGAAAAGTGTCGCACTTCGGACTTGAATTCAGGTGCTACCAAACGTTTATTTTAACATTAGTGGCTTTGAGAAAATAACTGAAATAACGGAAGAGAAAATTAAAATTGACATAGAAAAGGCAAAAAAACAAGGTGATTTTAGATCGTTATATCCTCAACAAGAGTCTAATAAAAATGCGTAACTAAGTGGAGTCGATGATGTCACCAGAAATTATAATTACGTTTATTATGATCTCAACTCTATTATGTTTTTCTCCTGGACCAGATAATATATTGATTTTAAGCCAATCCGCGATAAACGGTCGAAAAGTAGGTGTCTATATTACTCTTGGGCTCTGTATTGGGTTACTTATCCATACCTTATTAGTTTTTTTTGGGATTTCAGCTTTAATAAAAGCGAGCCCTATTGCCATTGAAATAATTCGGCTATTTGGCGCCAGTTACTTAACTTATCTCGCATGGGGGGCATTTAATACGAAGTCTGAATCGTTACCTAATTTAAAAAGTGAAGTGATAAAGGCAAATAAACTAATTCAAAAGGGAGCGATAATGAATCTATCAAACCCCAAAGTTATTATTTTCTTTTTAGCGTTTTTACCTCAATTTACTAGTACCTATGAAGGTGCTCTATCTGTCTCTTTACAGTTTTTATACCTAGGGTTGATTTTTACGATTGTTGCCTTTACTTCATTTAGTCTAATAGCTTATTTATCTGGCTTTTTAAGTGCTGTAATCTCTACCAAACCTAGCATTCAAACTATTTTAAATAAAATTTCAAGTGTCGTTTTTTTAGCTTTAGCAATTAACTTATTAATTAGTAATTTTTAAGGACCGTGATGAGCAATACAAAATTAACAAAGGTTGGTTTAAATAATCATCATCCTGAATGATTGAATGTTTACAGTAAAGTATTCGTGCAATTAACGACTCATGATGAATGGGGGATTAGCAAGAAAGATTTTGCCTTGGCTGCGTATATGGATGAAGTTAGTAATAGTTAAATCTTCTATGGTATTAAGTAAGTGTCTGTAGTGGTCAACCTTTTTTGGTCGGTCAATTAGAGGTCTTCCAATAAAATGTTTCTTTTTTATTCAGGGACAATCCAAGGTTATGGCTGTGGAGTCTTATCGAGTTTTAACATTTATAAATGTAATCTTGTATACAATCATTCGCTACAATCTCATTCTTAGATATGTTCTCAGTATTCGATCTTTATAGGTCATACAGTTAACTTATATATTTCAATAGGTTAGAATAAATGGTATAGAGCGATTCAGGTCAACCATGTGATTGTTTAATAATTTCGAGGTGCGTTTAAATGTCGATAACGCGTCTGCGAGTAATACGAAAGATTAGTATAATCAACGGCTAACATTGATAATAACCGAGCCGAGAGAGCCATCAATCCCTTCGTCATTGGGCGTGAGACGTCGCAACAGTGCTTTTAAAAAAAGGAATGTAACAGAACGGATTGAAACTGAGCGCTCTAAAAGTCGTATGTTAAACAGAGCAAAAAAAGACCGACTAATCAACTTAGTCGGTCTTTTTGCTATCTTAAATTCAGACTTAAAGCCAAGCGCCGAATGAATGGGCTATTGGTAATAGCCCATTTGAACAATTAGTCTAGTTTGTCTGTTGCTACTTGGTAGTCAGGGTCTTCTAGATAGTTCACTTCGACTAATGAACCTGCTTGCTTAAGAAGAGTATGACATTCGCGGCTTAAATGGCGAATGTGCAATCTTTTGCCTTCTTTTTCATAGCGTTCTGCAAGTGCGTCGATGGCTTCTAAACCAGAATGATCGACAACGCGGGCGTTTTTGAATTCAACAACCACGTCAGATGGGTCATTTTTTTGATCGAAAATTTCTAGGAAGTGGCTGACAGAGCCGAAGAAAAGCGGGCCGTTAAGGTCATATACTTTCCAGCCATTCTCATCAATACGTGTATTGGCTTGAATGTGTTTCGCATGTTCCCAAGCGAAAACCAGAGCCGACACGATAACACCTACAAAAACCGCAATGGCCAAGTCAGTAAACACGGTTACCGTGGACACTAAGATTAATACGAAGGCATCGTGCTTGGGGACTTTTTTGATGATACGGAAGCTTGACCATTCAAACGTGCCAATCACCACCATAAACATGACCCCCACCAGCGCAGCCAGTGGAATTTGTTCAATTAGGAAAGCACCGAATAGAATAAACAGCATCAGTGCAACCGCTGCGGAAATGCCGGATAAACGGCCACGGCCACCCGAGTTAATATTGATCATGCTCTGGCCGATCATTGCACAACCGCCCATGCCACCGAAGAAGCCTGTGACGATGTTCGCTGTACCTTGTGCCACACATTCTTTGTTACTTTGGCCATGGGTCTGTGTCATTTCATCAATTAGACGCAATGTTAACAATGATTCGATCAAACCAATTGCTGCCAGAATGAAGGAGTATGGTGCAATAATGCGCAATGTTTCCCAAGTTAAAGGCACCATAGGAATAGAGAAGCTTGGTAACCCAGCGGCAATAGACGCCTCAACATCACCTGTCATTGACGCTAAGAAATCGACAACAGTACGAGTAGGAAGGTCTAAAAGTGTTACCAAAAGCGTTACTACAACAATGGCCGCCAAAGAGGATGGAATGGCTTTGGTTAACTTGGGTAGGAAATGGATGATTGCCATTGTCAGGCCAACTAAGCCCAACATAGTGAATAAGTCCGATCCAGTTAACCAAGATAAACTACCATCCGCATTCGGTATTTTAAATTGGCCCAGCTGAGCAAGGAATATAACGATAGCGAGTCCGTTCACAAAACCAAGCATAACAGGGTAAGGAACAATACGGATAAACTTCCCTAGTTTGAAAACACCCGCAACAATCTGGATGAGACCCATTAATACAACGGCGGCAAACAGATATTCGACTCCATGTTGAGCAACCAAAGACACCATTACAACGGCTAATGCCCCTGTTGCTCCTGAAATCATTCCAGGTCGCCCCCCGATTGCAGAAGTAATAAAGCCTACGATAGCAGCAGCATACAGACCTACCAAAGGTGCAACACCTGCCACAAAGGCAAAAGCGACAGCTTCTGGCACTAAGGCTAGAGCAACGGTAAGACCCGATAACAAATCGTTCTTAATATTCGATTTAGACATTCCGTCAGAATCCTAGTTGAGTTTATGAGTTCAAAAGAAGGGCGATCTACATTTATGTGCATGCCGAGCTTTAGGCGCACATGCTGCTTTTATATAAGCGAAAAGGATAATATCCAAGTGAGATCGCGCTACAGTATACCAGATAAGCGATGACGATCCAATGACACATAAGTACTGTTTACGTGTCATTGGATCGTCAAAAAAGGCGGTTTAACTGTTATCTAAAGGGTGCTTTTGCAGCTTTCTTTGAAGTGTGCGACGGTGCATTCCCAGCGCGCGTGCTGTCGCTGAAATGTTTCCATCCTGCTCAGCCATGACACGTTGAATGTGCTCCCATTCAACTCGATCAACAGACAGTGGTTTTGATGCAATTTCTACTTCCGACGTTTTATTACCTGTTAATGCCGCAAAAATATCATCACCAGAAGCGGGCTTGCAAAGGTAGTCTTGAGCGCCGCGCTTAATTGCTTCAACTGTACTGGGGATGCTGGCGTATCCTGTTAATACGACAATTTTTAAAGTAGGTTGGATGGCGAGAATCTGCTCAATGACAGTCAGCCCTGATTCTTTTTCCAGTTTTAAGTCCAGAGTGGCAAAGTCATGTTTTTCTTGTTGTAAATGCTTAATGGCAGCGCTGCTATTGAGCGCGGTATTGACGGTTAAACCTCGCCTTTCCATGGCTCTTTTCAGTGTAGAGATTAGTACTGCATCGTCATCTATAATTAATAGCTTTTGATTCATGCTGCTTAGGTCAATGTGTTAAACAATGGGTAAGGTTACTTCCGTTATGGTGCCACCTTCTTCAACGGGATACAACGCGACGGTGCCACCACGGCGTGAAACAGACGCATTTGAAAGAAAGAAACCAATACCCATACCATCTTTTGTCGTGGTTAATTGTTGGCCTAACCGTTTTAACACCTCTGTGGATATTCCCGGCCCTTTGTCTTTAATGGTTAAGGTAAAAACACTTTTGTTCCAGTGAGAGAAGATCTCTATGTTTTTAGGGTTGGCGTCTCCAGCATTGTTTAACAAATTGATGAGAGCTTGGTTTAATGTTGTATCAACTTGAATGTTCGGTGATACAGTGTCCATAAAGGTAATTGTTGCCTCTACTTCTGGTCTAAGGATGCGCCATTTTTCGATAATGTCTTCAATGTATTCTTTCGCTTCAATGCTTTCATTGTGCCAGTCATCCGTGATTTGGGCTTCTTCACTTAATTTACGCAATATTTTACTGCAAAGGTCTATTTGATCTTTAAGTTGTTGGGCATCTTCCAAGGTTCGTTGGCTGGTTTCTATTATTTCTTCTTTATTGATACTTTGCAGGATAAGGTTTGCATTGGCATCGACAATCAATTCTTCCACAATGAGTTTCATGCTGTTTAAAGGCGTGCCTAACTCATGGGCTGTGCCTGCTGCGTGAGTGGCAATGGCTAATACTTGCTCATCTTGTAGTAATTGTTCTCTATTATCAGAAAGCCACATTTGTTTGCGTTTCATGTGGTTCACTATATGGCTTAAAAAAGTCGAAATAAAGACCGCACTCAGTGTGAAGTTAAACCACATTCCCCATTCTGAAAGGGTGATATTCATGTGGGTTTCATCGAATTCAGGTAGCGGGTGAGAGAAATTCATCAATAGACTAAACGCTAGGACACAAAATGCAGATAAGGTGAGCACGTAACGCAAGGGTAATACAACGGCAGCAATGCTAATTGGCACAAGGAAATAGAAAATAAAAGGGTTAGTTGTCCCACCACTGAAATAAAACATGATGGATAATTCCAGAACATCGAGCCATAACTGCAAAAAGTAAGATAGGTTTCCCGGTAAGTCGGGGTTACGCAGTTGTATCCATAAAATACTATTAATAATGGCATATACCGCAATCACGGCTCCCATAATGGAGACATTTGTATAGTCATCAAAAAACAAGAACAGGAACAGTATGGCGGCGGCTTGCCCCACCACAGTGATGGATCGCAGTTGCAGTAATATTCTCCAATTATGACTCGGCTCCAGCGCTGGATTCATCATCACTCACCCCTTATCTTATGTTGGCTCATTTACATTATAGCGAAAGTCTAGAATGACCGTTGTTTATTCTCCATGTTTACGGAAAGGGCTTGTGTTTCTTTGTATTCGATTAAGAGAGATGGCAGTAGAATATTGGGCTAATGAGAGGCAATTGAATAGCAGCCAGTGACTTAAAGCAAAGAGCGTCGCTAACAAACTGAATTTCAGCTTGCTAACGACGAGTAAGAGTGACATGCCGATTGTTCTTTAATAACCAAAATTAAGGTTAATGACAGACAACTCTGTTCTGGGTTTAAATTGAGCTGTTGGTTACATTGCTTTGTACAGCCCCCTACAATCAGATTAGACTAATTCGCCACGAGCAGGGTAGTTTTTATCAATAACAAAATTAACCGCACCTAGTACTTCCTTGAAATGGGGGCGAGCAAACGGCATTGTGCTGATGTTGCTCCAGTATAGCGTGCCATCTGGTTTAACAAGGAACAGGCCCGGTTCAGTAAACTCAGCAGGCTCTTCAATACCAATGCTCGTTAAGCCGCGACCTGCTGAACGATGTAAGCCCCATGCTTGGGACTGTTCAGGTGTTAGACCATAGCCCAATGTTAGGTTTGGTAATTTCCATTCGTCCATTGCTGTTTGAGCGCGTTCTTGACTGTCGCTGCTTAGTACAACAACGGATACGCCTGCTTCAGCGAAGTCATTGCTCATACGATTCAATTCTGCAAGATAGGTTTTGCACAAAGGGCAATGTAAGCCACGATACACAACAATCATGGTGAAATTCGTCGGTGTTTGATCCACTAGAGACCAAAGTCCGGTTAATGTACTCACGGTTAATTCAGGTGTGGACTGTCTTGTTTTTAACACGGTCATGGTGTTTTCTCCAATTCTGAGATAATAAAAAGCAGATGTAAAAAGAGTGAAGGCTGATTGCGTTATGCCTTGTTGTTTTTAATGATCTTATCTGTGAAGCATTCAGAATAATGGATGCCTTTGAATTTATCTGCGTCATATTGTGTATTTTTTGTAGCAGATAGTGCAATATTGATTGGCTTATTCTCGCTTTTTAGGTTTTTGGTGTGCTTATGGATCGTCTTTCTTCTGTCTTAAATCGGTTTCGTCCTAAAATAAAACACGTGCAAAGGATGCAATTTACCGAATGTGAAACGTCAGTTTCTTTTGATCCGAAGCATGCTTATCTCATCTATGTATGCAGTGATGACGTTGTAATAGAGGGTGCGGAAGAATTAACTTCACCCGTACAAAATGACTCTTTAGTCCAGTTATTAGATGCTTTGTCGTTAAACACCTTTCCTAAAGGCAGTCTTATTTGGCTGGCATCAGGGGATACTCTGCGTCTGATTGGCGACCATGTGTCTATCATTGTTTGTGAGTACGACTTTGGCAATGTGGCGTTAAACCCTTTTTTAGACACAGGATCGCGTATTCTCGTATTAAGAGGGGAGGACAGCATAGCAAAAACACTGACGGCTATTTTTACTTTGCTAATGGTCGAGATTGATCAACATAAATGTGGCTATCAAGTGGTGTCAGAACGCTTATCGGAAGCCATATTAGTGCAACTCCTACGTTTATTAATGCAGCAAAAACGGTTGAATTTTGGTGTATTAGCCGCTTTATCCGACGATAAACTGGCACGAGCGCTGGTGGCCATTCACGAAAGCCCCGATCAACCATGGACAGTGGGCCGACTCGCTATGACGGCAGGCATGTCCAGAAGTGCGTTTAATACGCTCTTTCGTCAAAAAGTAGGCTCGCCGCCAATGGAATACTTAACCCTATGGCGAATGCGGCTGGCGTACCAAGAATTGCAGAATGGTACGAAGACAGCCGAACTGAGCTCCCAGTTAGGTTATCAGAGTGAAACCGCATTTCGACGAGCCTTTAAAAAAGTGGTCGGTAAATCCCCCGGTGAAATTCAAAAAGGCGCATTGAACGTATGGCAAACAGCGATACCAGAAAATCACATTACAACGAAGCATTTTGAAATACATGCGCCAACAGAATGAATTAAATGAAAAAAATGCAAATTAGTACTTGGCAGTTATCATTTTAATGGATAAAATGCACTCCGTTTTAGGGCCTGTAGCTCAGTTGGTTAGAGCATCCGACTCATAATCGGCAGGTCCCGTGTTCGAGTCACGGCAGGCCCACCATATTAGAAGCCCAGTTGTTAGTTTGACTAATCACTGGGTTTTTTTATGCTTAAGATTTCACTACTCTTTGTTGTTAAATAGAAAACTTATCAGGTGAAGAGTGGTGGCTGAAATAGCATTGTGAGTATCGCTTTGATCGAGTCTGGCGTCTACGACCAATGAATGGATCATTGGAATAGCAAATATCATCATTCGAGCTTGCTCTTTTGTGAATGTTTACAATGGCAACTGGTGGCGGCTTCTTACCCCTTTCACTATAAACTCGTTACATTTAAAAGGTGATCTCCTGTGGAATTAATGAAGAACGGTTTGTCCGCGCCTGCGTTTTCTCGGTTGGCGTGTGCGTTAGACAGTGTATTGGTGGATTTTGATAAGATTGCTTTTTTGAATGAGTGCGCAGATGGGGTTGAGTCTCTGGAGTTAAAAGAGCGCGTTGCTTACATTATTTCTATATTGCATCGGCATTTACCGAGTGACTTTCCAGAGGCGGCGGCTGTATTGTCGAACATTGTACCGATTTGGGATTTTGGTGAAGAGGGCGATGCGTTACGGAGTTTTGCGGCGTGGCCCTTGATTGATTACATTGCGGAGCATGGTCTATCTCACCCAGATGTTGCGTTGCCTCTGATGAAAACCTTAACGCCGTTGTTTTCCGCTGAGTTTGCTATTCGCCCCTTTATTTTGGCGTATCCTGATGTGTGCCATGGGTATTTTTTGCAGTGGTGTGATGACACGGATGAGCACGTAAGGCGCTTGGCTTCTGAAGGTACAAGACCACGATTACCATGGGGTATTCAGCTAAAACCCTTTGTTCTTGATCCGACACCAACGTTGGTTTACTTAAATGCATTGAAAGCGGACAGCAGTTTGTATGTGCGTCGATCTGTGGCGAATCACTTAAATGATATTGCAAAAGACCACCCAGATGTGGTGATTGATCTTTGTAATAGTTGGCAGCAAGAATTCAAAGGTAAGGTGCCCGATGACGTTCAATGGGTGATTAACCACGCAACTCGTACTTTGGTGAAGCAAGGTCATCCAGCGGTGTTTGCGTTATTGGGTTATACGGATAAGCCCATGGTGGTAAGTACGTTAGTTGTGACGGAAGCTTTAATAAAATTGGGTGAAAGTCTCAACTTTGAACTGTCTTTAACGGATTCTTCTTTGCTTAATGAGACTTTGTCTGATTTATCTTCGGCAAGTGTGTCTACTAATACGCAGACATTTGTTGTGGATTATGCCATCCACTTCGTAAAAGCAAACGGTGCTAGCAGTGCGAAAGTTTTTAAACTAAAAAATGTAACATTGAAGCAAGGTCAAACGCTGTTAATTAATAAAGCTCATGGGATTAAACCCATAACAACTCGAAAATATTATCCGGGTGAACATAAGGTGGAAATTCTAATTAATGGGTTGTCTGTAGCCAGCCAATCATTCCATTTACATATTGAATAACCTAAGAATGAGTGTTGCGTTTATTACTTGAATTCCAAGGTGAATAAAAGACAGTGCGTCAGTTAAAGTGAGTTTTATCTTGTAGAAAGGCCCAAAAGAATATAAAACGACTCTAATTTGAATGTGTCTGTAGTAGGATGACTCAATTAAGAGATGTTTTTTGTATTTTAGAAAATAAAATTTTATATGAAGAATGAATTTGTAAGTATTGGTTTAACAAACCCGAAAAGCACCTCCAATGTTGGTTCTGTTATGCGTGCTGCTGGGTGTTATGGTGTTGATCAAGTGTTATATACGGGGCATCGTTATGATCGGGCTGCGAAGTTAACTACGGATACTAAAAAGGCACGAGTATCGATTCCTCTTATGAATATTCAATTATTGGGTGCGGATAATCTAATTGATGCTGTGGACAAAGAGGTGAAAATTGTTTGTGTGGATTTAATTCAAGGGGCAACGTCTTTACCTGCTTTTGAGCATCCTGAAAAAGCCTTGTACATATTTGGCCCAGAAGACAACACCATTGGGCAAGATATTGTCGATAGAGCCGATTATGTGGTGTTTGTACCCACAATAGGCTGTATGAATCTTGCTGCATCTGTAAATGTCTTGTTGTATGACAGGTTGGCTAAATCCTCGAGAGCAGATGCTGGGGATGAATTAATTTGTCAGAGTAAGGACATTAATAACAATGTTAAGGTGAAAAACAAAGAAACAATTCGATCTTAAAAGGCTAGATCGATTTAAAATACCCTCTACATTATGTGCCGCAATAGGTTATGGTAAAGCTTTCAGGTACGCTGCAATAGCATCTCGATCTGACTCAGGTAGCTTGCTGGTGTTTTCAATTACCTCTGTCATATCACCGCCTGCGGAATCGTATTCTGGTGTGAAACCAGATGCTAGATATTCAGCAATGTCTTCTTGGCTCCATTCTGAAATGCCTGAATCATGGGGGCTAATACTAGGGATTCTGCCTTTTCCGTCCGGGCTACTTGCTCCCATTAACCAGTTACTATAATCCAACCCACCAATTTGATTTCGCGGGCTGTGGCATTCACCACAATGGCCTGGGCCTTCTACTAGATATTGACCGCGTAGAACTGTTGGATCTGCTGTGTTAAGTGTGACTACAGCGCTGTCGTCTAAGTGCAATTGTTTCCAAAGTCCTAGACCACGACGGATGGTAAAAGGGAATGACAGATCATGTTCTGCGTTTTGCTGAACAATAGCTGGCAGAGTATCCATATATGCTTTTAAATTAACAACGTCTTGCAATGCCATGCGAGCGTAAGAAGTATAAGGAAAGGCAGGGTAGTAGTGCTCGTTGCTAGGTGACACGCCGTGAATCATTGCATTGGCAAATTGAGCGGTCGTCCAATTACCAATACCTGTTTCCTTATCGGGAGTAATATTTGGCGCAATGAAGGTGCCAAATTCTGTTTTAAACCGTTTTCCTCCTGCTAGTCTGATCATATCTCCTTGTTCTTCCGACAGTTTGGATACGTGACAAGAGACACATCCGCCTATATTAAATATATTTTTTCCTTGATCTACGTTCGTGGTTAGTTGAGATACTTGCTCATTGGTAATAGGAGCATTTGGGTCTGTTAATATCCAGAAGGCAGTGGCGCCTGTAATAAAAGAGGCCGTGACAATATTGATCCAAGTAGACATGATAGGGCACCTATAAAATAGCTATGCTAATAATGCATCTAGCATACAGGGCCGATTTTATTCAGCCTTATTAGTCAGTTCAATGTACGCAGTTTCGTTTATTTAATAAGATGCATTCGCCAAATTATTTTTTAGTACGGTAACCTTGATGACAGCCGCCACACGACCCGCCCAATTCTTTCATGCCTACTCGTAAATTGTTTAAGCCTTTATCGGCTAAGTTGACTAAATTTTGTGCGCTGTTTGCAAAGTTTGTGTGTTTTGTGGCAAAGCCTTCAGCATCACTCCAGATTTTTTCTTTGGCGCGAGTATGATTATAATCGGTGTTGCTTGATCCTTCCGGCCACATAGACTGATAATTTATCTTAGAAAGTAAGTCTAAATTGTTTGCTGCTTGTAAAGCGACAGTAGAGTCGTATTCTGTTTTCCCTTTTGCCATACTACCTACAATACCGACATTAAAAGCGATCAGTTGCATATAGGATTGGCGCATTTCAATACTTTTATCTACGTCGGCTGCACTCAAAGATCCAGCACTTAGAGCAAGCGCTGCTAGGGTAATCGATAATACGTTGAGCCTTTTATTCATAATAAACTCCATATGATAAGTAAGGGTAATAAAATCAACATAGCAGATATTCTACTTAGGGTTAAGGCTTTATTCATGAGAAGTAACGAGAAATAACGATAAGTAACGAAGTTAGGGTAGTTGCTAACCCTATTTAATAGAGAAAAAGAAAGGCGGAGAGGTTAGTGATGTAAAGGAAGAGTAGGAAGATCCATTGATCTTATGGGCATACTATTGGCGTTATAGAGAATATTATTGATCGTTGACTATTTTAATAACGGCCTAGAAATTCATTGTAGTGGTAAACCTCCGATGCCTTTTTGGATCTTACCTATAAAAAATAAAGATCGATAAAATAGCATCGAAGGTTTGTAGAGCAGATATAAGGTTAGTCGTTTTTGCCTAAGGCAACTAAAACTTGTCGTTTGCTTTCACCACTGTAAGGGCGGCGACCGTGCATGGCCATGTGATTATCCACTAATGCCATATCTGCTGCTTGCCAATCTACGTCGAAGGTAAATTCACCAGACAGACTGTTTATGAGTTCCAAATCTTCGGCACTGATCAAGCTGTTGTCACCGTACGTGATGGCTTTCGATGGGTTCTCACGAACGCCTTTCCAACCCATATATGCTGCGATCAGTTGGTTATAGAAAACTTTGATGCCGTTTTCTAATTCTACTACCGCAGGTAATATTGGTGTGGTTGCTTTGAGCCCGCCATCAGAAAGCCATTCCCATGAGTAACCCAGTTGACTTAGCTTTTCTTCTGCATCGGCAATACTCGTGCAGTCTAGAGTGCTTTTCCAGCTACGGCCTTGACCGGAGTTCTCATCGTTTTCACCGGGCATGGTTGTGGTGTATTTTAAGCCTTTCTTTTCCATTGCTTGTGCTAGCTCAGGTGCCACGTCTTGCATCTTTTGAAAAAGACGGTCAGAGCGACAAACTGGCGTTGCACCGCCTTGATCTGCTGGCGACAAGCAGAAGAAGAAAAGCTTATCTGGTGAAATTGGTGTTTGTGCCATTTCATGATGCAAGAAAATCTCGACATCTTTAGGAGCTTCATTGGCGGTAAACACACGTTCCGTAAAGTTAATGCGAACGGCATTGGATAAAGACTCTTTATAAGTAAAGGGTTCAAAGCCAAATGCAGCCGAAAATTTGTCAAAATCTTCAGCGCTGTGAAGAGGGAAGCCCCTAAATAGCACCACACCTGATTGAGCCAATTCTTTTTTTAATTGAGCCAAATTAGCGGTTACCCAATCACACGCAAGATCAACAGATTCAATCTGATCTTGATTGGTAACAATTCTAGGAAAATCCAGTCCATCATATTGGTGCTGAGTTTCTACTTGAGCAAAATGGATAGTCGTAGACATATTTTACTCCTTAGTCATAAATTGGGTAGAAAGTATTGAACGCTTCTTCACAGAAATTGCCTGGATCGTTAAATCGACGGTTGCTGTTTAATGCTGAAATAGCCGTCATTTCTTCTTCGCTTAATTCAAAATCAAACAAAGATAGGTTTTCGATCATACGTTCTGGCTTGCTTGTTTTAGGAATGATAGATGTGCCACGTTGAACGCCCCAACGTAAGACCACTTGAGCAGGTGTACGGCCAACACGTTCAGCCGCAGCTTTTACAACCGCTTGTTCCAGAACGGATTCTTGTGCACCAGCCATGTCTAATTCAAGATAAGACAAAGCCCCTAAAGGAGAGAAAGCAGTCACTTCTAAGTTGTAGTGTTTTGCCAAGCGAATTAAACGTTCTTGTGTTAGGTAAGGATGTGACTCAATTTGCAGAACAGACGGTTTGATTTTAGCGTAGTTCATCAAATCATGCAGTAGACCAGACGTATAGTTGCACACACCGATTTGCTTCGTTAAGCCTTTTTCGATCGTTACCTCCATACCAGCCCATGTTTCGCTTAATGGTACAGGTGCCAGTTTTATTTCTGGATTTTGTGCTTTAGGATCAAAGAACCATTCTGCTGGGTAACGGGTTTCAAAAGGAACGAATTCTTGCGCAATAGGGAAATGGATTAAGAAAAGGTCCACGTACTCTAATTGCAATTCTTTAAGTGAGAACTCTAGAGCTGGGACAACGTTTTCTTGGTTGTGGTAAGTGTTCCAAAGTTTAGTCGTAATCCAAAGCTCTTCACGTGTACAAATGCCATCTTCAATTGCTCGCTTGATGCCTTCGCCCGTTTCTTTTTCATTGCCATAATCACTGGCACTGTCAATGTGCCGATAGCCTGTTTTGATTGCTTGATAAACTGTTTCAGCACACACTTCGTTGGGTACTTTCCAAAGGCCAAAGCCGACAGCTGGGATAGTAGATGACATTATTGTTTTCCTTTTAGGGATTTGAGGTGAAGTAGGCGACACATGTTGCTTACCAATTTATGTCTTATATAAGACTAAAGACTGCCAAGAAATAATGAATGCTTATAGCCTTCTTGTCAATGGATGCGAGTGTTGTTTTTACGGATAGCTTTACGGTAATCTTGCATGCTTATCTCTCTTCCTTTGCTGTTCTTCAACTTTATAAAAGGTGTTATGGATGACTTCATCTCCGAAAGCGGGCGTTGTTTTTGCGATATTATCGTTTTTATTATGGGGAGTAACCCCTGTTTATTTTAAATTTCTTACCGATGAAAACCCTTTAGATGTGGTGGCTAACCGCATTCTATGGTCAGTCATTCTTCTAGGCATTATTATTGGCATTATGGGGAAGTGGTCAAAAGTAAAGGCCGTTTTTTTATCTCGCAGGGTGCTGTTAACCCTATTAGCCACGACGTTTCTGATCGGAGTTAATTGGTCGGTATTTATTTACGCTGTCAGTATAGACCGTATGCTAGATGCGAGTTTGGGCTATTACATTAACCCGTTGATGACGGTATTGATTGGCATATGCTTTTTAAAAGAAAGGCCCAGCATTTTACAGTATATTGCGATGGGGTTCGCTGTGATTGGGGTGGGTATTCAAATCTTTATTTTAGGGTATCTTCCTTGGATATCCATTGCTCTACCTCTGTCTTTTAGTATATATGGATACTTGCATAAGAAAACACCAACAGACAGTTTTACATCCCTTTTTTTAGAAACGGCCATGCTGTTGCCATTCGCATTTTTGGTTATGGGGTATCTCTATCAAAGTGGGGAAGAAGGAGGCCGTCATTTGGCTCATAGAGAGTGGTCTACTTGGTTTGTTTTAATGCTGGCAGGTCCCGTAACAACATTGCCTCTTTTACTATTCTCTGCCGCAGCGAAAAAGGTGCCATTAAGTACATTAGGCTTTTTACAGTATATTTCTCCAAGTATGGTTTTTTGCCTAGCAATTATGGTATACGACGAGCCACTACACTTTGAAACAGGGCTAACTTTTGTCTTTATCTGGTTTGGGCTGCTGATTTTTTCTTTTGATTCTCTTAAACGCAATAAAAAGACGCAAAAAAAATAAAGACTCTGAGTGTTAATGAGTTGCCATAATTTTGAGGGCAACGGCCGCTGCAGCCGTTCGATTTTCAACTCCAAGCTTAGGAAATATTTGTTCCAGATGTTTGTTTACCGTACGGGGGCTCATTTCTAATATTAAGGCAATATCTCGGTTACTCTTGCCGCTGGCAACCCAGTTTAATACTTCAGATTCTCTTTCTGTTAATTCTAATTGTTCTTTGAGTAAGCTTGCGCCTGTTGGTTTGAGCCCATCTTCCAGTCTAATTAATTGATCTCCGTTTGATTTACGACTGACCCATGTCACTTTAAGAGGATAAGTGATGTTTGTTAAGGTTAACTGATGGCCTGCTTTTGGGTGGTGGGTTAGCCATTGTTGTATTTGCTTGGAGAAATGGGTGTTTTGCCACCGTTTTGATGCATTAGCCTTGGCGAAAAGGGCGTAGGTTTGCGGTGTTGCCCATTGAATTGAACCGTTTTCTAGTACAGTAATCAGGTGTTGTCCCGTACTGTCTAATGCAGACTGAGCGCTATTGGTGAGGCGTGCATTGGTTAGATGAACTTTCATTCTAGCTAATAATTCGTTGGGAGTAATGGGTTTGGTTAGATAATCGACACCTCCCGATTCTAAGCCTTTTACGATGCTGTCTGTGTCTGTTAGGCCAGTCATAAAGATAACGGGAATTGACGCCAATTCTGAATCATTTTTAAGTGCTTGGCAGGTTTCAAAACCATCCATGGTAGGCATGATTGCATCCAATAAAATGATATCAGGCCTGATTCTTCTTGCAATGGTCAGGGCTTGCTTCCCTTCTAAGGCAACGAGAACATCCATGTCAGCATCTTCAAGCGTGTCGTTGATCAGGCTTAATGCATCAGCTGAATCGTCAACAACTAAAACAATGTCACGACGAGTAATGGGATTCATTTTGATGGGGTTTCCTTTTTTGATTTTTGTTTAGATTGAGATTGAGCGCTACTGTAATGGTTTATAAAAATCACAAGCTGTTCGAATTCAAATTTTTGATCAAGGTCGTGCAACTTTTGTAAGGTTAACGCGTTTAATAATTGATTAGACTCTATGGATTTCAGGGCTTTTTTAACCCCTCGTCGATAGCCCATTTCAGCGTAGGCTTTTAACTCTCGTATCAGAGGATCGTCTGGAATCATCACGGTGAGTTCCGGTCCTGTTGAGGGCGATTTTGTACCATCAAGGGGGGGCGATATAAGATTTATTTTAGTTTTTATTGGGCTTACACTGGGAGCATCTTCTTGATATACCCAATTTAATGAAAGGACATCGGCAATTTTATTCAGAAGTTTCAAGTTGCTAATGGGTTTGACCAGATAATCGTCGTAATTTTTCTTCGTGTGTTTCAATTTATGATTTTCTTGGGCATCGGCGGACAACATAATAATCGGCTTATCAATATTTTGATGTCGGAGGGCGTCGGCCAGTTCTAAACCAGACATTCCTGGCATAGAGATGTCTAATAAGAATAGATCTGGTAAGGTTTTTTCAATGATGGACAAGCAGGTGTCTGCATTGTGTGCTTCTAATACGGTGAAACCAAGAGGGGCAAATAAGTCGGATAATAGCCCTCTTAGAATAGGATCATCGTCTACTACACACAATGTTTGTTGATATCCTTCATAGCCGACAATGTGTTTTTTAGGGTTGCTTAGGTGGGTTTCTACAGCGACCCATGGCAGCATTAAACTGACTTTAAAACAACTCCCGCTGGTGAGTTGGCTGTCTACGTTTAAGTCCCCACCCATGATCTCGGTTAGTAGTTTTACAATGGTTAACCCCAGCCCAGTGCCCGGTAGATTGGCTGTATTTTCATCGCGCACTCGCTCAAACGGGTCAAAGATTCGATTAAGTAAATGTTGTTGAATGCCCGGGCCTGTGTCTTGAATGCTAAACTCAGCCACTTGATTACGATAACTCACATTAAAATGCACTTGGCCTTCTTTGGTGTATTTTATGGCATTGGACAGAAGGTTGATTAAAATCTGTCGCAAACGTTTTTCATCTGTGATGACAAATTGTGGTAACGGAGAGACAACCTTGTGGTGGAATTGAATGCCTTTGCTGGTGGCTTGGATTGAGAACATGTTTGCCAATTGCTCAATTAATTCGGGTAGGTTCACTTGATTTCGATAGAGCTCTAAGCGACCTGCTTCTATCTTAGATATGTCCAGTAGCCCTTCAATTAAATCTGTTAAATACTCGCCACTGCGTTGAATGGTGGACAGCCCATGTTGGTGTTGTTTGGGGGTCTCAGACTTTTGTGACAACAACTGAGCGTAACCAATAATGGATTGCAACGGTGTACGTAATTCATGGCTTATTCCGGTTAAATAACGGCTTTTGGCGGCATTGGCACTTTCGGCTGTTTCTTTGGCTCTTTGCAATTCCTTGTCGGTTTTCTCATGAGCTTCAATTTCTTTGATTAATTTTCGTGTTTGTTTATTGGATTCTTTTTGGGCAACCACACGACTTTCATGGGCCAATAAAAACAGCCAGGATAAAACACCAGAAACAATCAATAGAGTAAAGAACAAAGCCCACATGGTTTCTTGTAACAGGAGTTTTTCTGTCCAGCTGTCCGGCTGCATGTGGTGATAAATAAGCGACATGAGGGCGGCATTAATAAGGTTGACCGTACACAACAAACTGACAAAGCGGCCTAATCGAGAATTAACGAGTCTGACGAATCGGTAAGGCATAAACAAATGCATAAATTGTATTGTTTGCTGGGATACCCGAGCTTGAGGTTTACAGTGATCCAAGCAACGAACGTCGAGGGAACAGCATAAAGAACATATGGGCTGCATATATGCGGTGCAAAAACTCATGTCTTCTTGCTCAAATTGGTTTTCACAGACACCGCAAGTGATCACTTTATATTGGGTGTTTTGACTTTCAGGTTCGATATAAGGGATAAGCTCTGGCGATTGTCGTGCTAGGTAGTATTTGCCTTTTGTAAACCAAGCAATAAGTGGCACACAAATAAAACAGGTTAATAAGCTCACAAAGTGACATAAACTTTTTGCAACGTCTCCAAAAGCGCCTAGATAGCAAATGAGCCCAAGCCCTGTCGCTATCAGCATAGAGCCTGTACCGACTGGGTTTATATCGTATAAATGTGCACGTTTAAACTCTACGTAAGAGGGGCTTAATTTTAACGGCTTGTTGATTAACAAGTCAGCAGACAAAGACGCAAGCCAGCTTACTGCGCTGATGGCAAACACACTTAAAACGGCTTCCAATGCTTGATAAATGCCCAGCTCCATTAACAGTAATGAAATGGTAACGTTAAAAACGAGCCATACCACTCTACCTGGATGGCTGTGTGTCAGACGAGAGAAGAAGTTTGACCAAGCGATAGAGCCTGCATACGCGTTGGTGACATTGATTTTCATCTGAGAGATAAACACCATGGTCGCGGCTAAAATCAGGGCTAACTGCGGGGAGTTGGTTAAAAATTGAAACACTCTTTGATACATGTGTGTTGGGTCTGATGCCTCCGCAATGGACATGCCTTGTTGTATGGCAAGATAGGCTAGAAAAGAGCCAAGCAACATTTTAATGGCACCAATGGTGACCCATCCCGGACCTGACAATATGAGCCAGAACCACCAAGATTTTTTGTTCTTTTCAGTTCTAACGGGCATGAATCGTAAATAGTCTACTTGTTCCCCGATCTGTGCGACTAATGCAAACAGTACTGACGCAGCTGAGCCAAAAAGCAATACGTCAAAGTGTTGGCTGTTTTCAACGCCTTGAACGGAAAAATTGCTCCAATCTTCAATTTTATCGTATTCAAAAAAAAGCACGGTGAATAGGGCAGAGCATTGTAAAACCAACCATAAACCTTGAGTGCCTATTTGAAATTTACTGATGGTTTTTATGCCATGGGTAACAATAGGAATAACAAAAACCGCGCACAATAAATAACCAATTGCTAAAGGGATGCCAAATAAAACATGCAATGCGGAGGCTAGAATAGCGGCTTCAATGGCAAAAAATATGAAAGTAAAAGAAGCGTAGATAAGTGAAGTTATGGTTGATCCAAGGTAACCAAAGCCGGCGCCACGGGTCAATAAGTCAATGTCTAATCCATGCTTGGCGGAATAATAGGCGATGGGGAAACCTGTGATAAAAAAGACCAACAAAACCGTCAAGATAGCGGTAATCGCATTGGTAAAACCGTAGCTTAAGGTGACCGCTGCAGCCAGACCTTCCAACGCCAAAAACGCCGTTGCACCCAGAGCGGTTTTAGCAACTCGGCTGATACTCATATGACGACCAGACTGCGCCGTATACCTTAATGAATAGTCCTCCAACGTTTGATCTGCAACCCAGCGGTTATAATAACGTCGAACTTTGAATATTTTTTGTGAAGCTGCCATCTCGTGCCGTTTTAACGTAAAAAGGTTGTTGTCAGTTAAGATACAAAATAGCGCGCTTAAGATTTTGTCTGCACTGACGTTGAGCGTAAAGCATATAAAAGTCGTGTTTTAACGGGTTTTAGATGTTTCTTTTGCACTGTTTTTCTATCAGTTGTTAGTTTGCATGCACCATGCCAAGCATGTGTCGCTAAATGGATAAGCTCGATTACAGATGGAATAGAAAAAGATGGAGACTGTGTATAGAGACTTCTTTCGGCAGCCCGAAAAAACGCATAAACTCCGTTTTTTCGTCCGTTTTTTCGTCCGTTTTTTCGTCTGTTTTTGCCTCGTTTTATCGTCGATCATGACTTCGTGCAAAGGTCATAATATCGTGCTTATTTGAAAAAATAGTTTATGGGGCAGTGTATTTACGCAATTAATGCGACGGATTTAATTTGCGCCCAAACAGCCATTCCTATTTTTAATTTCAGGTGGTTTGCTGAGCGCTGGGTTATTTTGGTAAATAGAATCGCGTTATCAACATTGAGCTCTATCAGCATCATCTCTTGAACATCTTTTTGAATAGAGAGAATTGAACAGGGAAGGATGTTGTTAATACTGGAGTCGTTAGGCTTAGACAGAACAATACTGACGTCCTTAGCAAATATTTGTACACGTAGTGTATCTCCAATTCTTGCTGTACTGTCGTTGATCCATAATTCAGCGCTGGGTGTATCTTTGCAAAAAGAGACTTTTTGTAGTGACCACTTTTTGTCTTTTTCAATAACGCAAGTGGAAAAAATAACGCTGACGTCTTTTTGCAAATAACTGGGTAAGTCGGTTTGTGTCAGAACCTGATTAATGTCTCCATTGGCTTTCACTTTACCGTTTTCTAGTACGACAAGGTAATCCGCTAATCTGGCTAATTCAGCAGAGGAATGGCTTACATAAATGATAGGGATCTGAAGTTCGTTTTTGAGTTTATCTAAGTATGCTAAAACTTCTTGTTTTCGGGAATAATCAAGTGCAGATAAAGGTTCATCCATCAACAGAATACTGGGGTTAATCATTAGTGCTCTTGCTATGGCCACCCTTTGTCTCTCTCCACCTGAAAGGTGATGAGGCTGTTTATTGAGCAATGGCTCTATATTTAATATGTGATAAATGTCACTTCTATTTAACGACGCGTTTTTGAGGGTATTTTGTTTTTCTTCCCACGCTCGTTTTTCTGCAAATTGCAGGTTTTGTTTGATACTTAGATGGGAAAACAGGCTCGCTTCTTGAAAAACATAGCCGATTGGACGTTTGTGCACAGGAAGGTGGAATGTATCTTGTTGCCAAACCGTGTTATTAAAACAAATGTATCCATTATCAATGGGTTGCAAACCGCTGATTACTCTAAGCAAGGTGGTTTTCCCCGATCCAGATTCACCAAGTACACCGATAACTCCTTTATTTGGCAGATCCAAATTTATCGAAAAAGCGTTGTTTGACAGAGATAATTCAAACTGAACATTAAATGAAGGGTTCGCTGTTTTGTCGATCATTTATGCTCCGTATCGCATCGAACTGCTTTTGGGTAAGCTGTATAAAATGAATAACACAATAAAAGAGAAGAGCATCATAATGCCTGAAAGGTAATGTGCTTGGGCGTAGTCTAAGGCTTCTACATGATCGTATATCTGGAGTGAAATGACTTTTGTTTCTTCAGGAATATTGCCTCCGATCATTAAGACAATACCAAATTCTCCCACAGTATGAGCAAATCCTAAAACAGCGGCGGTTATTATGCCGGGCTTGGCCAATGGTAAAGCGACATAGAAAAAACGTTCCCATGGTGCTGCTCTTAATGTCGCTGCGACTTCAACTGGGCGAGGTCCGATGGACTCAAATGCATTTTGAATAGGTTGAACGACGAAAGGCAAAGAATAAAAAAGGGACGCGATAACCAAGCCTTCAAAAGTGAATGGCAGTAATCCTAAACCTAGCCATTGCATAAACTCTCCAACAGGGCCATTGGGACCAAGAAGTAATAAAAGGTAAAAGCCGATCACTGTTGGAGGCAAAATAAGAGGCAATGCAACCAAGGCACTCACAACGCCTTTGAATTTGGATGTGGTTTTCGCTAACCACCAGGCGATAGGTATACCGATTATGAGTAATAGCAAAGTGACAATGCTGGCGAGGTGAAGGGTTAAGGTGATTGTGGACCAATCTGCCTCGGTTAACATCATGTTATACATTCCGCCTGTGTTGTAGATTTATATTGAGACCTTTGCACGACCACTACGTTTGTTAATACTTTGTTAAAAACAGACGCAAAATGCGCATTTATAACTCATAAACTCCGCTTTTTTGTCTCGTCTTATCGCCGCTCATGACTTCTTGCAAAGATCCCATATTAATAATGCGAGTCAGTCATTGTGTATGGTAACCGTAGCTCTGAATCAATTTTTGAGTTTTTGGCAAATTCAAATACTTCAGGAAGGCGCTAACAGCCGCATTATCTTTTCCTTTGTTTAATACTACTAAGTCTTGTTTAATAGGGGAATAAAGATGATCAGGTACTTCCCAAACAGAACCATTAATCGGCTGTTGGTTGTTGTGAACTTGAGATAGCGCCACAAAGCCAAGGTTGGCATTGCCTGTGCGCACAAATTGATAAGTTTGACCGATATTTTCACCTTGAACCCATGAAGGCTTAGTAGATGCATATACATTAAGGTTTTTTAATACTTCAATGGCGGCGAACCCGTATGGAGCAAGTTTGGGATTGGCTAAAGCCAATTTATTCATCTTGCTTGAGTGTAAAACATCGCCTTTTGCGTCCACCACTGTTGGGTCGGATGACCACAGAGCCAATTTGCCAACCGCATAGGTCATTTGAGTTGTCGGCACTGCATTACCTTCTCCTAGTAATTTTTGAGGGATAACTTGATCTGCGGAAAGAAGTAGATCAAACGGTGCGCCATTTTTAATCTGAGCGTAGAGTTTGCCAGATGATGCAAAAGACACTCGTAAAGTGTGAGGTGTGTCTGCATGAAATCGTGCAATCAGTGCTTTCATAGTGAGTGTGAAATTGGATGCGACAGCAATAAGAGCACTGTCTGCTTGAGCTTGGTAAGGTAAAAGAGATAACCAAATAAATAATGTGTATTTTAGCCAATTCAATCCTCGCATGAAAACCCTCTCTCTGGATCACAATAGATTGTGTCATCTTCTATAAAAATAGGCACTTTTTCCAATGATTGAAATTGACATGGGCCAGCAATGCATTCTCCTGTTTTTGGTAAGAATAAAGCACCATGGGTAAAGCAATGTAAGAATGAACCCGATTCATCAAAAAATTCGTCTTTGTTCCATTCAAGTTGAATGTTTCTATGAGGACATTTATTTAAGTAAGCGTAAAAATGCTCTTGTTGCTTTAAAACAATAATATGGATGTCGTCAGCGTGCTCTTGAGTCAGTGTTACGCCTTTAGCCTGAGTTTTATTTAAATCAGAGGTAGAGCATAAATATTGCTTGTTCATAGTGTGGTACAGGCACTTTTTATTATGACTGAATGAGTCTGTTTAAATTAGAATATAGAGCCAATCTACCATAGAAACGGTGAATGACTCACCCATTTTCTGGCTTAGATTACAGATCGTTTTAGTTAAATCAGATAAAGAAATGCCTTATAAAGCAAGAGAGATTGCCAAGTCTGGACTGCCTCTTTATACTGCCAGCCATGACAACCCAAAAGCCTTCTACCACACGTCGAACAACGACAAAAAAAATCACGAATCAAGCGCAGCCTGCTCGAAAAAAAGCCACACCTAATAAAAAAGACCTTAAAAAAACGGCACCTAAAAAACGAGCGCCTAGGAAAAAAGCGACGTCTAAAAAGAAGTCTAAAGGTTTTTCTGCTTTGTTAAAACGTCTTACCGTTCGAGCAATTAAATGGTGTTTTTTGATTGGGTTGTTGGCATCGATTCCATTTTGTTTGTGGGTTTGGTGGCTTGATCATGAAGTGGTTGAAACCTTTGCTGGTCAGAAGTGGCAAGTACCGTCTGAAGTTTACAGTGCACCTATTGTTTTGCGCTCGGGTGATCCGTGGGTAAAGAAAGACTTAGAGGTCTTGTTGTCTGAATCAGGCTATCGCTTTGGCAGAAACAGTCAAGAAATTGGCTGGGCGGCTCGTAGTAAGACTAAAATTAGTGCTCATCTACGACCTTATAGAGATCATACTGGTGAACATGGCAGTGCCCGACGAATATTTTCTTTTCAAAATGGTCGACTAAACATCCAAACGGTATCTGGTGATCCTATATCGCAAGCGACATTAGAACCTCAGTTAATTGGGCATTTGTTTGGTGGTAATACAGAAGGACGTGAAATACTGACTCATAATCAGCTACCACAAACGCTAATTACAACATTGATAGCCATCGAAGATAGAGACTTTTATCAGCATTTTGGTATTTCTATAACGGGCATTGCTCGGGCTGTTTGGGTTAATTTTGTTGAGGGGGAGCGTCGTCAGGGAGGCAGCACACTGACTCAACAGCTGGTAAAAAACATGTATCTTTCAGCAGAAAGGACTTACACACGTAAGCTTACGGAAGTCATTATGGCGATTCTGCTGGAGTATCATTTTTCAAAAGAAGACATATTAACGGCTTACATGAATGAAGTGTATTTGGCTCAATTTGGAAATAAAGCCATTCATGGATTTGCGGCAGCGAGTAAGCACTTTTTTGGTCGACCTCTTAATGAACTTAATGTTGCCGAGTACGCATTGTTGGTTGGCATGGTAAAAGGCCCTTCTTTATATAATCCTAATCGTAACCCTGAAAGGGCGAAAAAACGCCGAGATACAGTATTAAAGGTACTTTATGAGCAAGGCTTATTAAGTGAAAAACTGTATAGCGATGCCAAAAGCTTATCGTTAGAAACGGTGAATGAGCGTAAAGCTAGGACATTGTTTGCTGATTATTTGGATTTGGTTTCATTTCAATTGGCAAAAGA
Source organism: Marinomonas phycocola (assembly GCF_047525455.1). Lineage (NCBI taxonomy): Bacteria > Pseudomonadati > Pseudomonadota > Gammaproteobacteria > Oceanospirillales > Oceanospirillaceae > Marinomonas > Marinomonas phycocola. Next base: position 65,686 of record NZ_JBLIXL010000008.1, on the reverse strand, counting down.
TTTTGAGAAACAAATTTTAGCAACAGAAAATTTGAAAGTGTATACAGGACTCAGTATTAGAGCGCAAGAAGCGGCTGTAAAAGCCATAAGACGGCAAGTTGCGTTACTTGAAAAGGGTGATAAACACTTAAAGGGATTGCAAGGTGCTGTTGTTGTTACTGATTCTGTAAACGGTCAAGTAAAGGCTATTGTGGGTTCCAGCAGCTCCGTTTACTCTGGTTTTAATCGGGCATTGGGCGCGGTGAGACCTATCGGTTCATTAGTAAAGCCGCCATTGTACATGATGGCCATAGCAACGGGAGAGTTCACTTGGCTTTCTCAATTAAATGATGAGAAAAAGCGGTATAAAATAGGCAATGAGATTTGGCAACCAGAGAACTATGATCGAAAAGTTCATGGGGCTGTGCCTATGTATTATGCTTTGGCGAAATCCTATAACCTAGCCACATTAGATTTAGCTGAAAAGCTTGGTTTTGACCGTTTAGGAGATGGATTAAGGAAACTTGGAGTAAAGCGTCCATTTACCATGAGGCCTGCTGTTGCTTTGGGAGCATTGGAGTTGTCTCCATTTGAAGTCGCCCGAGTTTATCAGCCTATTGCCTCAATGGGGCAGTCGTCACAACTGGGCATTGTTGCGGGTGTATTGAATTCTCAAGGAAAAGTATTAAAGCAGTTTGCCTCCAAAAGTAATGTGCCCTTTACTGATGCTGTGTTGGCGTCAACGCTCGATAGTATGACGAAAGTCGCAAGCGTGGGAACCGCAAGAAGAGCTCAGGAAGAATTACCTAACTTGAGGTTCGCGGCAAAAACAGGCACAACAAATGAACAAAGAGACAGTTGGTTTGTCGGAATTACAGGCGATTACTCAACGACGGTATGGCTTGGGGCAGATAATAACAAACCACTAAGCATAACTGGAGGGACGGGGGCACAAAGAGTGTGGATTGATTTGATGAAGCAACTTAATCCCAAATCACTTGTTTCCACCTTGCCGGAAGGAGTAAAACGTTTCCAAATAAACCCAGATGAATACGCTATTGCAGCAGACCGCTGTGAAAATAAAGAGACATTGAGCTTTTTAGAAGGGACAGAGCCACAAACAACAACGTCTTGTTTGTGGCCGTTTTAGCATGGTGTTTTTAACAAAGTATTAGCAAGCGTAGTAATCATGCAAAGGTCTCTTATAGTTTGGACCATTGAATGTCTGCATTTTTTACTAGTAGCGCTTCGGAATCTTTGTTTGCTTTCTCATTCCATTTTTCTTTAGTATCACCCCAAAAGCCGTTGTAAAAAACATAATTTTTACCATCGATAATTTTATAGCTTAGTGGATCTATTTTTACTTTCTCTCCATCAAGCATTGCCCAAGCGCACCATCCACCATATGCTGGCGCATACTTTGTAGGTTGTTGTATAAATGCTTGGCGATTTTCTTCGTTTTCAAATTGGTAGGTTGATCCTTCAAAAGTGTACTTGAGTGCTGGGTATCCCTTCATCGGTGCATCCATAAAATAACTGACCGGATCGTAACCAGATAATGCGATACCTTCTTTGTTTATATTTGGCTCTGCGCTGGCATAGGCTTGAAAGGTAAATAAGCATAAGAATGCGAATACAAACGTTTTCCACGCTGTAAATGTCTTTAATGCGATAGTTGTCATTGTTAGTCTCCTTTATAAAGTTAAAAGATTGGATAATAATTACTATGTAAAGTTCACTCTTTTTCAACTTTTTTGTTGAATGTGTACTTTTTTCAATGTTGAAATATAATGAATATGTGACAAAACTAATTGCTTTGAGATGTTTATGCGCTTTTTTCCGAGTCATAATGTAAAAGTTGGCATGTTTTTATGCTGTATTTTTCCATTTTTCGCACACGTTCAAGCAGAAACAGGGGCGAGTTGCACTTCGATGACAGCAACAGGTAATTCTGAGTATCCTCCTTTCCTTTGGATAGAAGGGGAGAATTCAAATGATTTACTTGGCGCTAATCGCTTAATAATTGATGAAATATCGAGACGTTTAGGTATTCCAATTAAGTTAATGCATACAGGGCCATGGTCAAGGGCTCAGCTAGAAGTGAAATCTGGTCGAGTAGACTTAATGGCAGGTGCATTTTATACCAATGCCCGCAGTGATTATATGGACTATTTATGGCCTGCATTTCTACGTACCAGTAGCGTTGTTTGGAAGCGCACAGGGCAAAAGCTAAAGTATAAAAAGAAAGAAGATCTGATTGATAAGCGTGGAGTAACGGTTATCAATAACAGTTTCGGTCAAAAATTTGACGACTTTGCTGAAAAAAATCTTGATATTATTTTTGTTTCGGGGCTAGAGCAAGCGTTTAAAATGCTCATTGCTAGGCGAGTGGATTACGCTATCTACGAGAAGTCTCCTGGTATTGCTTACCTTAATTTATTAGACATGAGTGCGGATGTTGTATCATTATCCCCCATTAGTAGTGAAGGTCTTTACCTTACTCTTTCAAAAGGTTCTTCTTGTAATACACCATTAATGAGACAAAATCTTAATAATGTATTAAAAGAAATGAGTCGTGATGGTTTTAATGATAAAGCGTTAGAGCAAAGCTTAGTAGATTGGAACGCTTTCTCCAAAAATGCATAAGTAATTGCTAAAAGATGTGAAATTAGAAGTATGGGTTATTCAATCCGTCTGATTTCTTGTCTGTTATTTTATTAAAGCAGGCTTTTATTTAAGCCACTAAACCGTCTAAACCAGATTCTAAGCAAAGCGCTTCATCCAAATTTTCAATGATTGAGCTATCTATGCCTGCAAGCTCTAACACCTTCTTTGGGATAAACTCTTTAACGACTTCTGGCTCTCTGTCTTCTCTGATTGATGCATTTAAATAGCAGGCTAAATTCAATACTGCGCTTAGAGGTGAGGCTGGATTAAATGCTAAGGGTTTTTTATATTGGTATACGGCATCAGAAAGTTCTTGAGGAAATTTCCACATTTCTAGTAACGCTTTTCCTGCTTCTTGCGATGTGAATCCAAGCATCTCTAATTCTGCTGCCGTGCGACTAACTTTGGCTTCTTTAATGAGTGTTTGTATTGCTTTTGCTCTATTTGGCTCAGCTACATGCAACAGTAACCGCCCAATGTTATAAATGATACCTGCAGTAAATGCGTTGTCTGCGTCGATTTTGTCGGTTCTTAATGACAACCACTTTGCTAATGACGCTATTTGAAATGAGTCACTCCAAAAAGATTTAATATCGATTCCTTCAAGGTTAGACACAGACCCTGCAAAACCCGATGCAATAACTAAGATTTTTAATTTATCCATGCCTAGGATAACAATGGCTTCATCAATAGATGCAACTTTTCTAGACAGGCCAAACTGAGCGGAATTAACTAAACGTAATACTTTTAGGGAAATTGTTTGGTCTTTTGCCACTTTTGTTGCAATATCACTGTAATCCGCATTATCAGAATTTAATGTTTGGATGAGTTCTCGGACGACTTCAGGAACATTTGGAAGTTTTGATGTTTGATTTAATAAATCTTGTATTTCCATGCTTTGTCGCCTTTTTATTTTTAATTCACTATTTAGAATAGGCGATAAAATTAAACTAGCGCAAGATGAAAGTTTGTCAAATGCTTGCTCTAAATCATGTTTAAACGCATTAAAAAGGTTTCAATACGTTTAAACATGCAAGGCAAAGCTGTTTTATTGTTTTATTAAACTTGAGTATAAGTTTAGCCAGTGATTTGTTGTTTTTTCCCAGCTAAAATCGTAACGCATTGCATTTTCTTGCATTTCTTTCCATACGTTTGAGTTGTGGTATGTTTTGATGCATCGATTCATAACGTCCGTTAATGCGTAGCGATTGGCATGATCAAAGACAAAACCGTTTGGATCAGCTCCTTCTTCAAAAACGGTATCAGCAAGCCCCCCTGTTTTTCTGACTACTGGTAAGGTTCCGTACTTCAGTGCGTATAGTTGTGTTAAGCCGCAAGGTTCAAACCGAGACGGTATTAACAGCGCATCTACTCCCGCTTGAAGTTGATGCGAATAGGATTCGTCATAACCAATACGTACACCTACTTGCTGAGGATATTGCTCTTGTAAGGCGAGGAAAGCGTGTTCCAGTTCTTTGTCCCCAGAGCCGAGCAGAACAAGTTTTGCACCTTGTTCTAGGGCGTTTGGTATTGCTTCAAGCACAATGTCTAAGCCTTTTTGTTCTGTCAGGCGACTTACAACGCCAAAAACGGGCTGGCTAAGATTTTCATCAAGTTGATTTTCTTGTAATAACGCCTGCTTATTTTTTTGCTTTAAGTGGAGGGTGTTGATGTCATAGTTTTGGATGATTTCAGCGTCGTTTTTAGGAGACCATTGCTCATAATCAACACCATTTAAGATTCCGTGTAGCTTATGTTGATGAGCTCTTAGTGTTCCATCCAGACCATCACCGTATTCTTCGGTTAATATTTCTCTTGCGTAGGTAGGGCTGACGGTTGTAATGGCATCCGAATAGACTAAAGCGGATTTTAGTGTAGAAAATTGACCGTAGAACTCAATTCCATGATGAGAGAGAAGCTCGTTTGAAAGCTTAATATCCTCAAATTTTTCAAGAGGAAAGCTGCCGTTGTATCTAAGATTGTGCACAGTAGTAACAATAGGTATGTGATTCACCTTCCAGCTTTTAAGATAAGCAGCACTTAAACCTGCTTGCCAGTCATGGATGTGAAGGATATTGGCTTGCCATCCCATTAAGCCTCCATGTGCCGACAAAACTGCCGCAGCCCAAGATAATGCAGCGAAGCGAAGGTGATTGTCTTCAAAGTCTTTGCCTTCTGGGTTGAGGTAAGGGCCACCTTCTCTCTCAAATAGGCTTTTGCATTGCAACAACCAAATAGGCGTGCCGTTCTCAATAATTTGGGTTTCTAGTAGGATGAGATCCCCAACATTAAATGGATTTCCCAAATTTATTTGGTTTTGAATTGGAGCGACTTTTTCCAAAATCCCCAAATAAGCAGGCATTAAAAGTCGAACATCATGCCCTTTTTTTCGTAATGCAATAGGTAAAGCTCCTGCCACATCAGCAAGACCGCCAGTTTTTACAAGGGGATAAATTTCGGACGCGACAAAAAGAATGTTCATCATATTGTTATCTTGTTGATTTAGTTTATTTATCGGAGTATACCTAAATATAACCTGTAATCGAGTAAGCAACGCTAATATAAAATTATAACAAAAGTCAAAAGGTGAAATATGGATCTTAATACTGCATGTATGAAAACGATAGCAATCATCCTAGCAGGAGGGAGAGGGTCTCGGTTAAAGCAGCTGACAGATTATCGTTCAAAGCCTGCTGTGCCTATCGCTGGAAAATATAAAATTATTGATTTTCCTTTATCAAATTGTGTTAACTCTGGGGTGCGCAGAATTGCTGTATTGACTCAGTATCGCTCTCATACGTTAAATCAACATGTTCAAAGAGGTTGGAATTTTTTACGTTCAGATTTTAATGAATTTATTGAATTATGGCCTGCTCAGCAGCAAACAGGGGAGGAGTGGTATCAAGGTACGGCTGATGCCGTTTTTCAAAATCTGAAAATGATTGATGAGCTTGAAAGTGAGTACATACTTATTCTGGCGGGAGACCATGTTTATAAGCAAGATTACAGTCTAATGCTTAAAGAGCATATGGAGACCGGCGCAGATGTTACTGTTGCGTGTATTGAAGTGCCCATTGCTGAAGCGGATCAATTTGGAATAATGCATGTCGATAATGATGATAATATTATCTCATTCGAAGAAAAGCCTAAAAATCCACCGACTATGCCAGGCAACCCTGATATTTCTTTGGCAAGCATGGGAATTTACATTTTTAGTACTAAATTTTTAACTGAACATTTAAGGTCTGATGCGCTAGATACTGAATCAAGCCATGATTTTGGTAAGGATTTAATTCCATTTTTTGTTGGTCGAAGCAATATTAAAGCGCATCATTTTGGTAACAGCTGTATAAAAAATGAAAGCTATCCAAACACGCCTTATTGGAGAGACGTTGGTACATTGACTGCTTACTGGGAATCAAATATGGATTTAACGCGTTTATTACCTGAGTTAGATTTATATGATAATGATTGGCCAATTCGAACGACACAATATCAGCGCCCTGCAGCTAAGTTTAATTATAATTATGAAGAGCGTATTGGTACTGCATTGAATTCCGTCGTGTCTGCTGGTTGTATTGTTTCTGGCTCTACGGTTGAGAAAACGATTTTATTTAACAATGTTCGGGTAAACTCATTTTCGCACGTGAATAAATGTGTGGTGTTACCTAGGGTGGATATCGGTAGGCATTGTCGGCTAACCAAAGTCGTTGTTGATTCTGATTGTACTATACCAGAAGGTATGGTTATTGGTGAGGATGCTGAATTAGACGCACAACGATTTTACAGAAATGAAGATGGAATAACTCTGGTAACTCAAGAGATGATTGAAAAAATAGCGGTCGATTAACGACTTACATATTTTTCGTAAACTGCAAAAGCCATAAATACCAATGTGTTTATGGCTTTTTTTATAGATCTATAAAAAGTAACCTAGTTGATAGGGGTGAACATGGGCTGGACAAAGTAACCTTTGTTTTTCAGGTGAGTTTGTATGCTATTAGGGCCGGAAAAGTGTAATGCTCCGACAATAACAAAGTAACTGTTTCTATTGCTGATCGGTTGATTGAGATACAACGTAATGACATCAGACATTGTTTTATTTCTCTTATCGAGTAAGTTATTCATCATTGGCGCTAGTTTTGGGTGACTGATTACGTCTTGATATACAAAATCATACAGCCCCTGAGGATCGGCAGACCGCCAAAAATGAATCATTTTGTTTAAGTATTCTTTATCCTCTAACTGCTCTAATGATACTTCTAACGCCTCTAATTGAGATTCAAATGGACTGTGTGCGATTGCGCTAATTTGCTGTTCTAGAGTTTCTAATTCAAGAATGGGCTTATTGTCTTTTTTAGCTAACTGTAAAAAATATTGATCTACACCAAGTTCTGCTTTAAGAGATGTTTGTTTTAATTGATAGCCCGTTAACTGTTCGATAACCATCCACGGCCGCATTTGTATTAAACGTGTGTACTCTGTTTGGTTTTTTATACTGAAGGTTTTCAATGACGTTAGCGCATCTTTGGATAAATGACTTTCCAAAGATTGATTGCGTGGTAACCACATTTTTGATTGAACGAGTGCTTGTGAGTAGATAGGGTTGAGGGCATTAACATTGAGTTCGACGACTAGGTTTTGTGAGTTATTATAGGCATCTATATATGCTTGTGATAATGGGTAATGGCTTTCATTTAATGCATGAATTGATCCTGCTAAATACACGGTTATGTGACGATTTTGCACTTTCCATAAAAAGGCTTGATCGTTCTCTTTTGTATGTCCTAATGTCGATAAAATTAGGAAAAACATGCTTATAAACTTAAAATGATTGATAATGGGTTTCATAAGTTTTTTGTCCTGATTATTGAGAGAGGTTATCCCCTCAAGTTGTGGATAACCCTATTGGAGACCGTGTGATAACTGCCTAAAGGACGCGTATTACCTGAGCTTCAATTAAGATGTTTAATTCTTCTCCAATCGTTCGAAATAATTAGAGAGCTCACTGTTTTCCATTCTAGAATCGTTTAAGTTTATGAGGAGTCATTATGTTTACGGGTATTGTTCAGGGTATGGCGCATGTGCTTGAGTGTCAAACATTAGGTCGTAATAAACGATTAAAAATTCAGTTTCCTGATGCATCTATGCAAGGACAGCAATTAGGTGCCAGTGTTGCTATAAATGGAGTGTGTCTGACGGTTGTGGAAATCGAACGAGATGCTGTGAGTTTTGATGTCATTGATACAACATTGCTGTTAACAAATATTGGGTCATTAACAAATGGTTCTATTGTTAATTACGAACGTGCTGCGCGTATGGGAGATGAGGTTGGTGGACATGTGATGTCGGGTCATATTATGACGTGTGTCGATGTGTGTGATATTCAGCAACAAGGAGAAAGCTTTCACATACGTTTTTCTGTAGATGTAAGTGGGCTTACGAATGTGGATGCTCGAAGGTATTTGTTTGATAAAGGCTATGTTGGCTTAAATGGTGCGAGTTTGACTATTTGTGATATCGGTGATGACTGGATCGAAGTATCATTGATTCCTGAAACACTAAAAGCAACAACGTTTGGTCGGCTTCGTTTAGGTGATAAAGTAAATTTAGAAATTGACAGCCATACTCAGGCCACGGTTGATACAGTCGAAAGGGTGTTGAAGCAACGAGCGGTCATCTTGTCTTAATTAGACTTTATACATGTTGAATGCAAGTAGATTGATCATGGTGCCTATAATCGTTGAAAAGAGCATATAAATAGCGAATTATTTGCTCTTTGCTTGCATTTATAGTGTGAATAAAAATGGAGTCCTTACTGCATTTTCTGTAGAATGCACGTCAAAATTTCATCCTGAGAACCTGTGAGTAAATTCCTTAATTTAGTTAAGTGAATAGATAGTGGATTTATCAACAGGTGCTTGAAAATAACGATTTTTATCTATTGTGAGTAAGAAGTGTCGGAAAATAATTTAAAGCACATACGCAATTTTTCAATTATTGCCCATATTGACCATGGAAAATCGACATTAGCTGATCGATTTATTCAACATTGTGAAGGGTTAACAGCGCGTGAAATGAATAACCAAGTGCTTGATTCAATGGACATTGAGCGAGAACGTGGTATCACGATAAAAGCACAAAGTGTTACTTTGAATTATACCGCGAAAGATGGCGAAACCTACTTGTTGAACTTTATTGATACGCCTGGACATGTGGATTTTTCTTACGAAGTCTCTCGTTCCCTTGCTGCATGTGAAGGCGCTTTGTTGGTTGTCGATGCCGCACAAGGTGTTGAAGCTCAATCGGTAGCAAACTGTTATACCGCGCTTGAGCAAGGTCTAGAGGTTATGCCCGTATTAAATAAAATCGATTTACCACAAGCTGAACCAGAGCGTGTGTCAAAAGAAATTGAAGACATTATTGGTATTGATGCGGAAGATGCGGTTACCTGTTCTGCAAAAACAGGCTTAGGTGTTGAAGACGTCTTAGAGCGTATGGTGAAAGAAATTCCACCGCCAGAAGGGGATATTGAAGCGCCTCTACAAGCATTGATCATTGACTCTTGGTTTGATAACTATTTAGGTGTGGTTTCTCTTGTTCGTATTACACAAGGGACATTACGTAAAAAAGATAAAATCTTCATCAAGTCTACCAAGCAAGCCCATCCTGTTGATATGGTTGGCATCTTTACTCCAAAGCGCACCGAAACTGGTGTCTTGCGTGCGGGAGAGGTAGGTTATGTTGTTGCTGGTATTAAAGATATTCATGGTGCACCTGTGGGTGATACGATCACGCATCTATCAACAAAAGATGTTGATCAGCTTGAAGGTTTTAAGAAGGTTAAGCCTCAGGTATATGCTGGATTATTTCCGGTGAGTTCTGATGATTATGAGGATTTCCGAGATGCTTTGAGCAAACTTACGCTTAACGATGCATCTTTATTTTTTGAACCTGAAAGCTCGGATGCCTTAGGCTTTGGCTTCCGTTGTGGCTTCCTTGGCATGTTGCACATGGAAATCATCCAAGAGCGTTTAGAGCGTGAATATGGCATGGACCTTATTACTACGGCTCCAACTGTGGTGTATGAAGTTGAATTGATGGATGGTTCTATTATCAATGTAGATAGCCCTTCAAAAATGCCTGATCCTGGTCGAATTCGTGAAATGCGTGAACCTCTTGTTGTTGCGAATATCCTTGTCCCTCAAGAATACCTTGGCAATGTCATTACTCTGTGTGTTGAAAAACGTGGCATTCAGCAAGATATGCAATTCATCGGTAATCAAGTATCTATCCGTTATGAATTGCCTATGAATGAAGTTGTATTAGACTTTTTTGATAAGCTGAAATCATGCAGTCGTGGCTTTGCATCATTGGATTACAGTTTCAGCCGTTTTGAAGCTGCACCGCTAGTGCGTTTGGATATTTTGATTAATGGTGAAAGAGTCGATGCTCTTGCTTTGATAATGCATAAGGACAATGTGTTGTATAAAGGCCGTCTGCTGTGCGAAAAAATGAAAGAGGTGATTCCTCGACAAATGTTTGATGTCGCGATTCAAGCGGCAATGGGTGCGAAAGTGATTGCTCGTACAACAGTGAAAGCATTACGGAAAAATGTTATCGCCAAGTGTTATGGCGGTGATGTAAGCCGTAAGAAAAAGCTTTTGCAGAAGCAAAAAGAAGGTAAAAAACGTATGAAGCAGGTGGGTAATGTTGAAGTTCCTCAGTCTGCTTTTCTTGCGATTCTGAAAGTAGATAGCTAAAGCCTAAATACGATACCCTTTTAACCCTTTGAGTACCTATTATGGGTGTCTTTTGGAGATTTTTGGAGAAAAAATGAACCTTGATTTTGAGTTGATTCTCGCTATTGCTTTTTTTGTCACTGGTGCTGTTTGGGTTTACGACAGGGTGGTGTTTTTACCTAAGCGTAAGCAGTTGTTGAGTGATTTAACACCAGAAGCATGCAGCGCTTTGCCACAGACAGTTAAAGACGGTTTTGGTGATACACCAAAATGGGTGGTCGAGGTGAAATCCTACTTTGTTATTATTGCTGTAATTTTTGGCTTCAGGTCTTTTATTGTTGAACCATTTCAAATTCCATCAAGTTCCATGTTGCCAACTCTTGAGGTTGGTGATTTTATTTTGGTTAATAAATTTGATTATGGTGTGCGTTTACCTGTTTTAAATACGGTGCTTATTCCGACCTCAGAGCCTGAACGTGGTGATGCTATTGTATTTAAATACCCTCAGCAGCCCAATTTAAGCTATATTAAGCGTTTAATTGGTCTGCCAGGAGACGTGGTGAGTTACCGCAATAAGCGTTTGATGATAAACGGAAAGCCTGTTGATGAAACGTTACTTGCGGAGCTGAGCGTTTCTTTGAATCCGAGTAAAGAGCCTGTAAGTGTGCATGAAGTGAAAATGGGCGGAGCAAGTTATCAGGTTTATAAAAGTTATCAAAATAACCCATTGGAAGGGGATTGGATCGTCCCTAAAGGTCAATATTTTGTGATGGGCGACAATAGAGACAACAGTTCCGATAGTCGAGTGTGGGGTTTTGTTCCTGAAGAAAACTTAAAGGGACGTGCATTTTTTGTTTGGTTACACTGGAATGATTTCTTCAGTCTGCCTAATTTTAAAAATAATGGTTTGATTGAATAAAAAATTGGAGATATTTTGAGTGCACTGTATTTAAAACTTTGTCAGAAAATTGGGTATTTTTTTGCTGACTTAGGTTTGCTGGAACTGGCGTTAACCCATCGAAGTTATGGTGGTAAAAATAATGAGCGCCTTGAGTTTTTAGGTGATTCAATTTTGAATTACGTTATTGCGGAGGATTTGTTTCACCGATTTCCTAAAGCGAAAGAAGGTGAATTGAGCCGTTTACGGGCGTCTTTGGTTAAGGGTGATACGTTGGCTGAATTAGCAAGAGAATTTAAGCTTGGCGAGTATCTGAAGTTGGGTGCGGGAGAGCTTAAAAGTGGAGGGTTTCGAAGAGACTCGATACTGGCTGATGCTGTAGAAGGTATTATTGGTGGCATGTATTTGGACGCTGGGATGGATGTCTGTCGTGAGCACATTCTTAATTGGTATAAAGAACGTTTAGATGCAACGTCTTTGAAGGTGGTTACTAAAGATTCAAAAACACGCTTGCAAGAATACTTACAAGCAAAAAAGCATGCCTTACCACAATACGATGTTGTACAAATTGTAGGTGAGCCTCATGATCAAACGTTCTTTGTTCATTGTAGGATTGAAATTCTTCCTGAAGCAATTGAAGGAAAAGGCAACAGCCGACGTATTGCAGAACAAAAAGCGGCCACGAAAGCCTTAAATATTTTGGAGCAAGTTAAGAGTGAATGATTCAAAACAAGACAATTCTGCTGATGACTTTGATCTTGAGGCTTCATTAGCTGATTTGCGCTCAGATGAGTCGGCAGACATAACGCATTGCGGTTATGTCGCGATCGTAGGTAGGCCAAATGTCGGTAAATCTACTTTAATGAATCATATATTGGGTCAGAAACTGAGTATTACTTCTCGTAAACCTCAGACTACGCGGCAGCAGATCTTAGGAGTAAAAACCGAAGGTCATGTGCAGGCTATTTATGTCGATACTCCTGGGTTGCATTTAGGTTCTACAAAAGCGATGAACCGTTTTATGAACAAAACGGCTTCTGATGCAATGGTGGATGTGGATGCCGTTTTATTTTTAATTGATGCTGAGCGTTGGACAGATGAAGATCAATCGGTTTTAGAAAAAGTTAAGCATGTACGTTGTCCAGTTTTTTTGATCGTTAATAAGGTTGATAAAATGGATGAAAAAGATGCTTTGCTGCCAAAACTCTCTCGCTATGCTGATATGATGGATTTTGCTCAAATTGTTCCGATCTCTGCGCTGAAGGGTAAAAACCTTGATCGTCTTGAGCGATTGGTTGAAGGTGTTTTACCAGAAGGTAATCAATTTTATCCTGAAGACCAGATTACTGACAGAAGCTCTCGCTTTTTGGCGTCTGAAATTGTACGAGAGAAAATTACTCGTCAATTAGGGCAAGAGGTTCCTTATGAAGTCGCCGTTCAAATCGAAGAGTTTGCATATGAGGGTGAAACACTTCATATCAGTGCGCTTATTTTGGTTGAACGCAATGGGCAAAAGCGCATTATTATTGGTGATCGAGGGGAGAAAATTAAGTTGATTGGGAAAGAGGCTCGTATTGATATGGAAAACATGTTTGAGTCTAAAGTGATGCTTAATTTATGGATTAAAATTCGATCCGGCTGGTCAGATGATGAACGTGCTCTAGCAAGTTTAGGGTATCAGGAATAGTTCTAGAGAATGCGAGTTATCGCGTATGTTATTCACACCCGTCCTTTTCAGGAGAATAAAGTTCTATTGGATTTATTCTCATTCGAGTTTGGTTTGCTTCGTGGTGTTTATCGCTTATCTAAAAAGGGGGGTCGGGTTATGCCGAGCCCCTTTGTTCGTTATGAAGTTGAGTTAAAAGGGCAATCAGAACTCAAAACGATTTTAGCAATCGAGTCGTTTCAATCTCCAATACGTCTTGATGGGGTTCAGCTCTATGCTGGTTTATATGTTCATGAGCTACTGAGTCGGCTTGTTACTAGCTCAGTACCGGTTCCTGATTTATTCATACTGTATGAATGGCTGCTCCAAAGTGTTCACTTAGGCGCACCAATAGCACCTCTACTGCGTCGCTTTGAAGTTGGGTTGTTTCAAGAGCTTGGTATGGCAATAAACATGTCATATACAGGATCAGGTGAGGAACTACAGACATCACAGCTGTATTCGTTTGATTTTAAATTTGGTTTAAGACCTTTTCTAGGAAACAAGCCAAAACAACTCCCTGTTATGTTTATTGATGGTTTGCTGGCAAAAAAATACATGTCTGGTGAGTGGGCTGATAAAGATGTGTTGGTCATGTCAAAAGAGTTGCATCGCAATTGGCTAGATTATCTATTGAGTGGCAAAGCGGTAGAGGCTCGACGCTTACTTCCAAATCAAGTGTACGGTGGAGAAAGGCTTTACGGTATTCCTAAATTTTCTATTAAAGAGGTGATCGAATGATAGTAGGTATCGGGACGGATTTAGTTGAAATAGAAAGGGTTAAATTAACAATTGAGCGCCTTGGAGATCGTTTTTTGAAAAGAGTGTTGACAGAAAATGAAATAGAGCACTATGCGCGCATTCGTCACATTGAAAAGTCTTGTGCTTTTGTTGCAAAGCGTTTTGCGGCTAAGGAAGCGGCATCTAAAGCGATAGGCACTGGAATCGGCCGAGGAATCAGCTTTCAGCATTTTGAGGTAGTGAATTTAGAAAGTGGGCAGCCGACATTAAAGGTTGATTCTGTTGTCCAGGCTCGATTGCCTGATGGTACTACGTGGCACTTAAGTCTCACTGATGAGAAGAGCTATGCTCAAGCGTTTGTAATTGTTGAGGCCATTTAATATATACTTTGGCATCTAATAAGTTGTCAATGGCATGGATGAAGTCGGTTAATACGTCTTCAACGTCCTCCAGTCCTAACTCTTTTAAGTGTGTTTCAGTGTAATTAGCGTGCTTTGTAAGCTCTGGCGTTCCACAATATTTTGAAGCACCATGAATACGGTGAACGGTGTGAATGAGCTTCTGCAATTCCCGTTCATTGAAGTGATGCTGTACTAGCTTTTTTTCGGATTCTAAAGAGTCAATAAGCATCGTAAACATTTCATATGCAATTTCCACTTTGTTGTTCACAATAGAGAGTGATAAGTCCAAGTCGAAAATCTGATGGAAATCAAAAGGTACGTCTTCTTTTTTTGTGCCTTTACACCAATGATGAATGGTATCCAATAAGGTGCTTTCACTCACTGGTTTTGTTAAATAGGTGTTCATTCCTGCTTCTATAATTTGATGTTTTTCAGAATTGAGGGCGTGCGCAGTGAGGGCGATAATCGGCGTTTCTTTGTATTGGGCTCTTCGTCTTAATTCTTTGGTTGTTTCCATGCCATCAAGTCCTGGCATCTGGATGTCCATTAAGATGAGGTCGAAAGAATTCTTTGCTGACATTTCAAGAGCTTGCTGGCCACTGTAGGCAAGGATAACGTCTAAGCCATTTGGTTTTAGCCAGTGTTCCACCAATTGAAGGTTTGTTGAATTGTCATCAACGGCGAGTATTTTTAAACCTTGCAGGGTTCGTTTTTGAGAAGAAATAGGTTGATCAGCACAGGACAGTTGACTTAGCGCTTGATGAAGTCGCTTGTAACTGATGGGTTTTAAAAGAATGTCGCTAGCCAAGTTTTGTAGTTCTGGCAGTTGGGGGATTTTACTTGGCGGTTGAGCCATTAAAATACAAGGAATGCTATAGGTGTTACGTACAAAATACGTTAATTCATAAGCGTCAGATAATTCATTTATCTCTTGATCTGTGCTCAGCAAGAGCGCGTCAAACTTATCATGGTCTAATGAGGTCTTGAGTCGGGTAATAATTTGCTCAATTGAGGAGCAATAAACACACTCGACACCGATTTCAGATAAAGCGGCTTCTATATATTGTCTGTATGTATCAATGGGTTCAAATAAAATAATGCGTTTTTTGAGTTTGATTAGAGGCGATACTTCCTTTTGAGATAAGTGAAGATTGATTGAAAACCTAAAGTTTGAACCGTTTCCAAGCTCACTGGTGACTGAGATTTTGCCTTTCATTTGTTCCACAAGTTTTTTTGTTATGACCAGCCCTAGACCTGTGCCTCCAAACTGGCGCGTTGTGCTTGTGTCTGCTTGGGAGAATGGTTTGAAAAGCCGGTTTAGTTTATTCTCAGCGATGCCCATACCGCTGTCAATGATTTGAAAAACAAGTGTCATTTTGTTTTTTTCGAGAGCTGAAAGGGTGACTTTTGCTTGTACAAAACCGTTTTCAGTAAACTTGATAGCGTTGCCTATTAGATTGGTTAATATTTGTCTGATGCGTATAGGATCTCCTACAATCCATTCTGGTACGTTATTATTTATGTCTGGAATTAAGGCTATTTGTTTACGGCCTGCAAGCAGGTTTGCACTTAAAATCTGAAAAACGTCGTCTATTAAGTCTCTGATGTTTATGTCGGTCTGTTCTAAATTAAGTTTTCCTGCTTCAATTTTTGAAAAATCTAAAATGTCACCGATAATAGCTAATAGATTATTAGTAGATTGTTCTATTGTATTAACATAAGTACGTTGTTGATTGTCTAGAGTGTCTTTTTGGAGAATTTTGGTGTAGCCCAATATCGCGTTTAATGGTGTTCGAACCTCGTGACTAATATTGGCTAAAAATTGCGATTTTAGGCGATTGGATTCGGTTGCTTCTTTGTTGGCGATATGAAGTTGAGCACTTTTTTCTTCGATACTGTCCATGTTTCTTCTAATATCTTCAGTAGCTTGCTCAATGCTTAGTTGTATTTCTTCTCGATAGTTTTCCAGTTTTTCAGTGATGTTTATGATGTTGGTGCTGATTTTATTGAATGATGGAGGGACTTCTAATGACTTAGCTTGAAGGAAATTACCTACTGAAAGTTGTTGGATTGTATTTTCAATTTTATAAAATGGGGTGAGAAAATGTTGAATCAGTTTGAGGAGTAGTATGGTGTAAAGAACGTTAAAAATTAGAATGATAATAAGCAAAACCGAGACTATCTGCTGTTTTTTTAGTTTGTTCTTATGTTTGCTGGCTTTAATTTTTACCCATCCAGAGATCTGCTCTTGATTTGTAGGGGTAATATAATCCGTCATACTATTTGTAGAGGATATGAACTCAATGCTGTTTGAATAAATAGGTTGAATGATGATGAGTTGCTCATTCGTTTCAAGAAATTGAGTGTTTTTGGAGAATAGCTCGGTCTGTTGTGGTGCTGTTTTGCTTCCAAGTTCTGCGATAATTCTTTGTTTTGTATCGTAGACGTGAATAGAGGTTGTAATGGGTCTTTCTAAGACAGTTTTCATCAATCTAGATAGGACATCCTTGTCTGAAAATACAATAGCGTATTCACTGGTTGCTGAAAATGAGATACTAATTTGTTCGAGTTGGTCGCTGAGCAAGCTGTCTAAATCACTAAATCTTTGCTCAATATAAACAACAGCAAAGACTATAGATATTAGTGCTACAGGAAAAAATGCAGTAAAAAAAGCCCTTGTTTGATGAGAAGCAGAGCGCTTACTAAATGTATTCATCTTTCCTTTGTGCTTAATAGCATACTAAGTTACCTTTGCCTTTTCTACGATCGCATTCTCTTTCATAATTATCGCAAGCAAGTGCTTTTGTACGAGAGGGATTGCTAATTGATGTGCATTCCCTCCACTTAGAGCGTAGATCGGAGTTTGGAATTTGTTCTGAAGGATTGCTGAATATATCACATGCCGTCAGCCCAACAGCAAGAATTAAAATGCCTGTTACGTTGATGAATTTCATAAAAATTCCCTTGATTTAAGTTTATCAACTAAGTTTATAACAGATTTGTATTGTATTAATTATTGTAAGTGCTTTCTAATAGCAGTTAACAACTACGTTAAGTTTCAATCCATTATCATAAATTGTCAATGAAGTTATTATGAATCAATATCCTACTATCGAATCTTTAATTGGTTATACCCCATTAATTCGCCTGCAAAGGCTTAATGAAAACACAAGTAATACTATTCTATTAAAGCTCGAAGGGCAAAACCCAGCAGGATCAGTGAAAGATCGCCCTGCACTTAATATGATAGTACAAGCTGAACTAAGAGGAGAAATTTCTCCTGGTGATAGCTTGATAGAAGCAACGAGCGGTAACACTGGCATTGCTTTAGCCATGGCGGCGGCGATTAAAGGTTACAAAATGCACCTCATTATGCCTGATAACATGAGTCAAGAAAGAAAATCTGCGATGTCTGCTTACGGAGCCATTTTACATTTAGTTTCTAAAGACGAAGGGATGGAAGGTGCTCGTGATTTAGCGTTAAAAATGCAAGATGACGGTATTGGGCGTGTGTTGAATCAGTTTGCCAATGAAGATAACCCGAATGCTCATTACGTATCCACTGGGCCTGAGATTTGGGAACAAACTAAAGGGGAAATAACGCATTTTGTTAGTTCAATGGGGACGACAGGAACGATAATGGGAGTCTCCCATTATTTAAAAGAAAAGAATGCAGACATTGAAATTGTGGGGCTTCAACCGCAAGAAGGGTCGAGCATTCCAGGAATTCGTCGCTGGCCAAAAGAATACATGCCAACCATTTTTGATGCGTCCAGAGTGGACCGAGTAATGGATGTTGCTCAAACTGATGCGGAAGTTATTATGCGTCGTTTGGCTACCGAAGAAGGGATTTTTTGCGGCGTCTCTTCTGGTGGATCTGTGTCTGCGGCATTGAAATTATCTGAAACAATAAATAACGCAACGATTGTCGTTATTATTTGCGATAGAGGAGATCGCTATCTTTCGACAGGCGTATTTGAAGGGTAATGTAGAACAGTTTGTCTGGTTCTCTATGTGTCTAAGATTAGATAAGTTAAAATGCATTTTTTGATTATCAAATATAACACTGAGAGAGCCAATTGAAACGCAAACAAAACCGCCGTTCTACAGCAAAAATGGATCTATCTAGTCCCATTGAAGAGTATGTTATCGGTGGGCTAACTCACGATGCAAAAGGCGTCGCTCGTGTCAATGGCAAAGTCGTCTTTATCGAAGGCGCTTTACCAACAGAAGTTGTTTCTGCTCAGATTGTGAAATCTGGTAGGCGATTTGATGAGGCGAAATTGGTGTCCGTATTAACTGTCTCGGATGATAGAGTCACTCCAGAGTGTTCTCACTTTGGTCAGTGTGGTGGCTGTAGTTTCCAGCATTTATCTTATCAACAACAAGTTGTAGCGAAACACTCTTGGCTTAGTAATCAATTAAGACGCATTTACACTCAAGATGATATTTCAATTCTAAGTGGTAATGAGTTTGGTTATCGTAGGCGTGCTCGTTTGTCTGTAAAGGCAAAGGGCAGTTCTATTGAACTGGGGTTTCGTAAGTCCTCCTCCTCTGCGATTGTAGATATTAAACAATGCCCTGTACTGACGAACTCTTTAGAATGTTTAATCGCGCCTCTGAATCAGTTTGTTAAATCGTGCTCTGACGCTTCAAAAATAGGCCATATTGAATTACTTGAAGATGATTTAGGTGTTAGTGTTGTCGTTCGACTAACGGGTGCAATACACCTAATGGCAAAAGAAGGCTTGCAAGAGCTGGCTGAACATCATAAGTTTTCTTTATTCTGGCAAGAATCAAATGAAGATAGATTGACACTTCATCCTCTTTGTTTAAGGCAATACCAAGTTAGTGATACGGTTATAAATTTTCATCCCCAAGACTTTATTCAAGTAAATGCTGCGATGAATCAAAAGATGGTGGATCAAGCGGTTTCTTGGATTGATCTTTCAGGTAAAGACATTGTGCTTGATCTTTTTTGTGGTGCAGGGAATTTTTCTTTTGTTTTTGCAAAAATCGCTGAAAGAGTCATTGGTGTCGAATTGTTACCAAGCATGGTTGAAAATGCACAACGTAATCAGCGTTTAAATGAATTAGATAATGTGAATTTTATTGCTGCTGATTTAACGAAAATGGAATCTGCTGCATTAATTACTGCGGATATTACAAAAATATTTTTAGATCCGCCTAGGTCTGGAGCCATGGAGTTTTTGCCTAATATAATTAAATTGGCTCCAGAGAAAATTTTGTATGTTTCTTGCAGTGTTTCCACTTTAGTAAGAGACGCAGAATTTTTAGTCGCAAATGGATATCAGGTAGAGAAAGTGTCTTTGATGGAAATGTTCCCTCAAACGGCCCATGTTGAAACGATGATGTTATTGCAAAAAAGCAAAAAGAATAAAAGGTAAAGAGATGGTTACAGTTCGTAAAGACCACCCTATTTTAGATGATGGGTCTGTCGATATTGATCTTTGGATGGATCAATTCGGAGACGATATTGATACTGGCTCCCGTATTCCATTAAGAATGGCGTGTGAAATTGCTAGACAAGCAGAACAGAAATCAGATAAACCTTCCTATTGGGGTGCTCAAGCCAGTACTTTTCAAGCAGGCTTGGAGATGGTTGAAATTTTATCTGGCTTTAGAGCTGATCAAGATTCTTTAGTTGCTGCCGCTTTATATCGAGTAGTAAGAGAGGATCAGCTACCTATTCAAAAAGTGGTTGATACTTTTGGGCGTAAAGTAGCCTCTCTTATCGAGGGTGTTATCAGGATGGGAGAAGTCTCCAAAAACCTGACGGCGGACACCGCGGTTGAAGTTCTTGGCAGTCATGAAAACCAACTTGAGTCATTAAGGAAAATGCTGGTCTCAATTATTGATGATGTGCGAGTTGTATTAATCAAATTGGCAGAACGAGCTTGTGCGATTAAAGAAGCTAAGCACCAAGATGAGGCTCGAAAGGTGGCCGTTGCACTGGAAGTGCAAAGTGTGTATGCCCCGTTAGCTCATAGGTTGGGTATTGGTCATATCAAGTGGGAGCTTGAGGATTTATCATTTCGATATTTATTCCCTGAAGATTACAAACGTATAGCAACGTTGCTTGATGAAAAAAGATTGGATAGACAATACTTTATTGATGACGTTATTGATTTATTGAAAAAGAGACTTTCTGAAATCAATATAGATGCGGATTTGATGGGGCGAGCTAAGCATATCTACAGTATTTGGCGCAAAATGAAGCGCAAAAATATTAGCTTCGATGAAGTGTATGATGTGAGGGCAGTACGAATTCTTGTTGATGAAACAATGGAGTGCTATAGCGTTTTAGGTATTGTACATAACCTATGGAAGCCCATTCCTCATGAGTTTGATGATTATGTCAGCAACCCAAAATCTAATGGTTACCAATCACTTCATACAGCCGTAGTAGGCCCTCAAGGTCGTGTGTTAGAAATTCAGATTCGTACTCATACAATGCATGAAGATGCTGAATTAGGTGTTTGTGCGCATTGGAAGTATAAAGGGACGGACTTATCCTCTAACAGTTCAAGTTATGAAGAAAAATTGGCGTGGCTACGGACTATTTTAGATTTTCATGAGGTTCAAGGTGATCATGATACTTTGGCTGAGCAAATACGTAGCGATATTGAGCAGGATCGTATTTATGTGTTTACTCCAGAAGGTCACGTCGTTGATTTACCGATGAATGCAACGCCTGTTGATTTTGCTTATCGAGTTCATACTGAGATCGGTCATCGCTGTCGAGGAGCTAAAGTGAATGGCAAAATCATTTCTTTAGTCACGAGCCTGAAAACGGGTGATAAAGTTGAAATATTGACGGCGAAAGAAGGACAGCCTAGTCGAGATTGGTTGCACCCTTCTCTTGGGTACGTTCAAACGAGCCGTGCTCGCGCAAAAATTCAAAACTGGTTTCGTAAAGAAACGAAAGAGCAAAGTATTCCAGCTGGAAAGCAGATTTTAGAGAAGCAGTTAAAGCGTTTAGGCATTAACAATTCCGATATTGATTTTGATCGAGTTGCGCAAAAATGTAACTTTACTGTGTCTGATGATGTTTTTTCGGCTCTAGGCTCAGGTGACATTCGGTTAACGCGAGTTTTGCATGTAATTGAAGACATTTACGGGTTGGATGGTAAGGAAAAAGAGCGAAGCATTCGACTTAAAAAGAGTTCTGGTAGAAGTTTTCATAACGATGTAAAAATTCAAGGTGTAGGCCGATTGTTAACCAATATGGCACGCTGTTGTTCTCCTGTTCCTGGAGATCATATTGTTGGATACATTACTCTTGGGCGTGGCGTGTCTATACATCGACAAGATTGTTTGAATGCAATACAGCATACGTTGGATGAGCCGGAAAGAATTGTAGAGGTCAGTTGGGGGGAGGAAGTTGAAAACCTTTTTCCTGTTGGTATCCAAGTGGAAGCATACGATCGAACTGGGCTATTAAGTGATATAACAAGTTTGTTAGCGAATGAAAAAACAAATTTATTATCAATGAATACACTCTCCGCTAAAGAGAGTCATTCTGCATCCATTCGTTTTACTATTGAGATTGATCAACTAAGTGCGCTCAGTCGATTACTACATAGAATTAACCAACTTCCAAATGTAATTAATGTGTTTAGGGAGAGAGACTATTGAGTTCTTCTCTTGACCAAATGCTGCATTTAATGCGCTGTTTGAGAGACCCTGAATATGGTTGTCCTTGGGATCAGCGTCAGGTCTTTTCAAGCATTGTTCCTCATACAATTGAGGAAGCTTATGAGGTTGCTGATGCTATTTCACGTGATGACATGATTAATTTGAAGGAAGAGCTTGGTGATTTACTCTTTCAAATTGTTTTTTATAGTCAATTGGCAAATGAAAAAAACGAATTTGATTTTGTAGATGTTGTAGACGGTCTAAAGCAAAAAATGCTTCGTAGGCATCCACATGTTTTTCCGGATGGGAGTCTTAATAGTTTTGGCCAAACGCCATCATCCAGCATGAATGAAGAAGAATTAAAACGACAGTGGGGAGAAATTAAAGCCAAGGAAAAAGCGTTATCTGGTAAAATTTCTCCGTTCAGTCTTCTTGATAATGTTTCTAGTGGTCTGCCGCCTGTTTTACAAGCAACGAAAATTCAAGAAAAGGTTGCATCGGTTGGTTTTGATTGGAAGGATGTTGCTCCCGTTTTTGATAAAATTCGTGAAGAGATAAATGAACTTGAAGAAGCTGTGCAAGAGTTCGATCAAGAGCAGATGGCCGCTGAGTTTGGTGATGTCCTCTTTGCTATGATTAACTTAGGTCGCCACCTTGAGCTGAATCCTGACGCGTCTTTAAACATGACAAATTTGAAGTTCCGTCGTCGTTTTGCTTTTGTTGAATCGTGTGCTCGTAGCCAAGGTAAAGGCATTGAATCGTACTCATTGGATCAACTGAATGATTTCTGGAATCAGGCAAAGCAGCAGGGGCTATAAAGAGATAAGCTTGAAAAAGGAAATTGTCTAGATGTTTATCTCTGTAAATCATCCTGATATATTTCCTCGAAGTAAAGAAAGAAATAAAGAAGCTGTAGAGTGCGCTTTATCATTAAAAGCGTGTGATGGTATTTGGATTAGGAGAGGGTAAATTGAGCGATCGTCAGGCGTCCTTACGCGAAAATGTCAGATTGTTAGGTGACTGTCTCGGTGAGACAATGAGTAATCATCTCGGTGAGGCATTTTTAGAAAAAGTTGAAAACATTCGTATCTTATCCAAAGATGGTCGTCAATCTGGTGATCCAACGGCTCTTATTGAAGCGCTGGAAGCATTAGCTGATGAGGACATTGTTCCTGTAGCAAGAGCGTTCAATCAATTTCTTAATTTATCTAATATTGCAGAACAATATCATAGAGTCCACCGACGTCGAACGAACGAAAGTTTGGGGGTTTATCAAAATCCGATTGGCGATTTATTGAAACGCTTTAAGAATAAGTCGTATACCACGCAGCAAATAATGGATTCGCTTGGAAGTCAATCTATTGATCTGGTGTTAACAGCCCACCCTACGGAAGTTGTACGTCGTTCGCTTATTCGTAAGTACGATAATATCTCTACAGAGCTTGAGTCCCTTGATAAAGATAATATTTTGCCACTTGAAGAAACGGTCCACATTAGGCGATTAAACGAAATCATCACTCAGGCATGGCACACAGATGAAATACGTGAACAACGGCCAACGCCTGTTGATGAGGCGAAATGGGGGTTTGCAGTAATAGAGCAATCTCTGTGGCATGCTGTTCCGCGTTTTTTTAGACAACTCGAAGAACAGTTTGGAAAAGTGCTTGATGTTGACTCGATTCCTCTCGATATGGCTCCTATTCGGTTTGCTACTTGGATGGGAGGAGATCGGGATGGAAACCCAAATGTTACTCATAAAGTAACGGAAGAAGTAACATTGCTCGCTCGTTGGATGGCGGCAGATTTGTATATAAAAGATTTAAATGTATTGCGCTCTGAATTTTCAATGACTCAATGTAATGAAGCATTGAGGGCAAGGGTTGGAGAAAGTACTCAACCTTATCGAGAGATATTGCGTGATTTAGAAAATAAGATGATTGCGACTCGTGCTTGGGCAAAGGCAAAATTAGATGGAGAAAAATCGTCAACTGAAAATATTTTATTAGACAATAATCAGTTGCTTGATGATTTAATGCTTTGCTATCAGTCCCTTATGGATTGTGGGATGAAGGTGATTGCAAATGGTTCTTTATTGGATCTTATCCGCTGCGCTGCGACATTCGGTGTGACGTTAGTTAAATTAGATGTAAGGCAAGATGCTTCTTGCCATATTGAAGCCTTATCTGCTATTACTCGCTTTTATGGCGTAGGAGATTATGCAGAATGGGATGAAGCATCGAGACAAGCGTTTTTATTAACGGAGTTAAATTCGAAGCGGCCTTTACTTCCATTGGAATGGTCTCCTTCAGAAAGTGTCTGCGAAGTTATTGATACCTTTAAAATGATTGCAAAGGGAAGATCAAACTCATTCGGATCGTATGTGATTTCCATGGCAAGCGCTCCTTCTGATGTACTTGCTGTGGCATTGTTGTTGAAAGAAAGTGGCGTCAGCTTCCCAATGAAAATTGTTCCTTTATTTGAAACGCTTGCTGATTTGGATAATGCCGAGCCCATTATCGAACAGCTGTTTTCGATGCCGTGGTATAAAGCCTATATTAATGGTAAGCAAGAAGTAATGATTGGTTATTCGGACTCTGCCAAAGACGCGGGACAAATTGCTGCAACATGGGGTCAGTACCGAGCGCAAGAAGCTCTAACAAAGTTATGCAAAAAACATAATGTACACCTTACTCTTTTCCATGGCCGAGGTGGTACGGTTGGCCGTGGTGGTGGACCAGCTCATGTTGCGATATTATCTCAGCCTCCAGGTTCAGTGAATGGTAGTATCCGTGTTACTGAGCAAGGTGAGATGATACGTTTCAAATTCGGTATTCCAGATATTGCAGTTCGTTCATTAGAGTTGTATTGTTCGGCCGTAATGGAAGCCAGTTTAAGTCCCGCTGAATCGCCAAAAGAAGAATGGCGGGCCATTATGGATGAGATGGCTGAAATCGGTATGAATCAGTATCGAGGCATTGTTCGTGGGCATGAAGATTTTGTTCCATATTTTAGGGCTATTACGCCGGAGCAAGAGTTGGCCAAGCTGCCATTGGGCTCCAGACCTGCACGGCGAAAAATGGATGGTGGTGTTGAAAGTTTAAGAGCCATTCCTTGGATATTTGCTTGGATGCAAATTCGTTTGATGTTGCCAGCATGGTTAGGTGCTGAAAGTGCTTTGTCTCAAGCTATTGAGTCGGGGCATTTAGAAAACTTACAGGAAATGCATAGGGAGTGGCCTTTTTTTGGTTCGTACTTAGATATGCTTGATATGGTATTAGCAAAAGCAGAACCTGAAATATCGGAATACTATGAGAAGAGACTGGTATCAGAGGAGCTTACTAGTTTAGGGTTGTTGCTTCGTAGGAAGTTGAAGCAAGTGGGTGAGTGCGTTAAAGAGTTAAAACAGCAAGATCGTTTGATTGAAGACAACAAAACGATTCGACAATCAATTGATGTGCGTAATCCTTATATTGACCCCTTGCATTATTTGCAAGCGGAATTACTCTATCGAAGCCGTAGATCCCCAGAAAATAAAGCGGTGAATAAGGCGCTAATGATTACGATGGCTGGAATCGCTAGCGGAATGCAAAACACAGGATAACGTATTCTAGTTATCTTAACTGTACAAAAAACGTATTTAGTCCGTCGGAAATGATGAATATTTCCTTATAGATTTGCATATTTAATGGTTGCATGGGTATCCTACGCGACCATTATTTTTGTTATGAATTAATTTTTCTATTACAAGGCAGAATATTAAGTAACTTGTAGCCTATAAGATAAGAGAAAAATTTGAACCAATTTCGAATTAAACTATTGTTGGAGAAAGTACATGCGAGTAATTTTGCTAGGCGCACCAGGTGCAGGTAAAGGCACACAAGCTCAATTTATTACTGAAGAATTTGGTATTCCACAAATCTCTACCGGTGATATGTTAAGAGCCGCAGTTAAAGCGGGTACTGAATTGGGTTTAAAGGCAAAAGCTGTAATGGATGCAGGACAATTAGTTTCTGATGATCTTATTATTGGCTTGGTTAAAGAGCGCCTACTTGCTGATGACTGCCAAAATGGCGCTTTATTTGATGGTTTTCCAAGAACTATCCCTCAAGCTGATGCATTAAAAGACGCTGGGGTGTCTATTGATTATGTTGTCGAAATTGATGTTGCTGATGAGGAGATTGTTCAACGTTTAAGCGGTCGCCGCGTTCATGAAGCATCTGGACGTATTTACCATACAACGTATAATCCTCCAAAAGTGGAAGGTAAAGACGATTTAACAGGTGATGATTTGGTACAACGAGTTGATGATAAAGAAGAAACGGTGAGGCATCGTCTATCTGTCTATCATGATCAAACTGCGCCTCTAGTTGGCTACTACACTGATTGGGCTGCAGCATCTCCTGCTGAATCACCTAAATATGTGAAGATTAATGGTGTGGGAGATTTAAATGAAATTAAGCAAGGTCTTTTAAGTTCACTAAAGGCATCTTAATTCGATGAGTGTCATTTTATCTATAGATACATCAACGCCATCATGTTCTGTGGCGTTGAATATTAATGGGGTTCTATTGGAAGATTTTCGATTGGCCCCGAGAATGCATAACGATTTGATTTTACCTATGGTCGATCAGCTGCTAAGTCAGGCCGAATTGTCTTTAGGTGACATTGATGCGATTGCATTTGGACGTGGTCCTGGGTCGTTTACTGGGTTGCGTATTTCTGCTGGCGTTGTACAAGGGTTAGCATACGGTGCTGATCTTCCTGTTATACCTGTTTCGACACTTGAAGCAATGGCGTTAGAAGCGTATAGAAAATACAATCGCAACTTTTGGTTGTCGGCTTTAGATGCCCGAATGGGTGAAATCTATGTTGGCGGTTTTTCAATATCAGAACCTAATGGGTCTGTTGTCGTGGAAACGTTACTATCAGAAAGGGTCGCCAAGCCAGACAGTTTTGGGGTGATTGATGAGCCTTATAATGGTGTTGGATCTGGCTGGTGCTATCAAAATATTTTAACCCAACAAATGATATCTCCTTCTGAATTTGTAGATGAAGACGTTTCTCCTAGGGCTCTATACATTGGAGAATTGGCAAAAGAGTTGTTTGATAAAGGGGCAGTGGTATCATCCTACGATGCGATGCCAACTTACCTTAGAGATGAGATATCATGGGAAAAGCAGCCTCTTAAAATTGGTAAACGTTAGTCAATGCTCTGGTTTCATATTGTCTTCCTATCATTAATCCAAGGAGTTACTGAGTTTCTACCTATATCAAGCTCAGCTCACCTTCTTTTACCTTCCAAATTACTTGACTGGCCTGATCAAGGTCTGGCTTTTGATGTTGCAGTTCATGTTGGTTCTTTAGTCGCAGTGAGTTGGTATTTTAGAAAAGATATTATTCGACTTGTAATGGCATGGTTTGATGCAATTACAACATCGACCTCCTCAAAGGACAGTCAGCTAGCTTGGTGGGTTATTATTGCAACCATTCCAGCCGTATTAGTTGGCCTTGTTTTTAATGACTTTATTGAAGAAAACTTTCGCTCTATTAACGTGATTGCTTATACAACGATAATTTTTGGTATTCTATTGTGGTGTGCGGATGCGTTTTTCACAAATAAGAAAAAAGAATATGATTTAACCCTACCGAATGTTGTGTGGATTGGAATCGCTCAAGCTGTCGCACTGATTCCAGGAACGTCTAGGTCTGGTGTGACTATGACGGTGACAAGGGCGTTAGGTGTCAGTCGAGAGGCATCTGCGCGCTTTTCTTTTTTATTATCGATCCCTTTAATACTGGCTGCTGGCTCTTATAAATTTCTTGAATTGCTTTCGCTTAATGTCGAAATTGAATGGGGTATTATTGCATCAGGGGTGTTTCTGTCTTTCATTAGTGCCTATGCGTGTATTTATTTTTTCTTGAAATGGTTGAATACTATAGGGTTTACACCTTTTTTATTTTATAGACTGTTCCTTGGTGTTGCTTTACTCTGTATTAGTTATTTGAATGTGTAGGCTGAAAGGATGAATATAGGTTCTCAATTACCTGTCATTAGTAATAGTCCAAGCTCTAGGTCTTCTGTTTCACAGAAAACTCAAATGAGTGTTACAGAGAATAGAGGTCTAGTCGCCTCTCCAAGCAACCAATCTCATTTTGAATCGGTATTCTCTACGAGTGGACGTGCATCTTTTAGTCGAATTGATAATATCGATCGCTTAACTCAAGACGCTCTAAATATGTATTCTCAAAATCAATCTTTAGGGGTGGATAACCCTAGAGATTATTTAGTCGGTGTTGATGTTTATGTCTAACGCTTTGTCGGTTGCATACTTTGATTTTTATTATAAAAGTGAAGCAGAGAAATTAGCTCAAGAATTGAAGCTACCCTGTTTCCAAATAACGACTCCTTTAAAAAAGCATACAGAATACTCTTATTTGCTATTAATTACAGATGGAGGGCTTTCTATTGCAAAAACTGGAAAATCAGCACCTAACCCTATCTGTGTTGACTTTGTTAATGGTGCAGTAGCTCACCGTAGGGTATTTGGTGGTGGTAAGGGGCAAGATATTGCAAAAGCCATAGGTCTAAATAAACGCTCAGGTCTACGAGTACTTGATGGTACCGCTGGTTTGGGGAGAGATGCATTTGTTTTTGCTTCTCTTGGGTGTGATGTGACTTTGCTAGAACGAGTTCCATTCGTAAGGGCGTTGTTAAAAGATGGATTGTCTCGTGCTTCCTTATCAGAAGAAATTGCAAACATTATGCAAAGAATGACGTTTCTTGAAGGCGATATTCTGAAGCAAACGGAAGAGTCATATGATGTCGTGTACTTAGATCCTATGTACCCACACCTTGAAAAATCAGCCGCCGTAAAAAAAGAAATGGTTTTTTTTCGAGATTTAATTGGCTTTGATGAAGATGCGGATCACTTGTTACCTTATGCAAAAAAAGTGGCGATTTATCGAGTTGTTGTAAAACGGCCTAAAGGCGCCCCCTTTCTAAATAATGAATCTCCCACGTATCAGATAGAAGGAAAATCAGGCCGCTTTGATGTTTATGTCAATAAAACATTGGATGATTCGTAGTGGTGGAGCCAGAGGAAATTAATAATGAGGAGGTGCTTCATTCTCATTAACATTGGGTTGTGAACGGTAAGATTCGACAAGTTTGATCATTAGGGCAAATTTTTCTTCCAACAACATGATCTCTCTTTGTTGCTTCGAAAGTGCGATGTTTAACGTTTCTATCATATCTTCCTGATACTGTAGTTTAAACTCGAGGTCATTCATGCGTGTATTGCTTTCTGTGGTATTCATATATGCCGTCTGTGTGTTAATCTTAAATTATAAGCCGTTTCTTATTAGTGTTTATTACACGTTTTTAAATGTATAAAGTATTACACTATGTTCTAGGAAACGAATAGTGCTTGTATTTTAATCTTAAGTATAGTTGTTGGGTACTTTTTTATACTTGTACTTAAGCTATTTTTATACTATGACAATCCGTTATCCAGTGATCGGGTAGGTTTGTTTTATTACTAATGTTTTTATATAAAGAGATTTTTTATGACTGAACACCATGACGTTGATCGTAAAACTAACAAAGCATCGTTATTTTCTGTTCGAGCTTTGATTGCTAGCTTTATCATTGCTCTAGTTGCCCCTTTATTGATGGCCGCTGTATTAGGTGAAGAGTTAGGGTCGAATTTTCTAGTCTACTTTGCTTTTACCTTTGTATCAGCTTATTTAGGTTCCTTATTAAGCCAAAGCCCTGTGGCTGTTGAAACAAAAGTGAGCTATGTAGATGCAGATGAGGAGGATGAAAATGATGATAGGGAAGAAGGGACCGTTAAATGGTTTAACTCATCAAAAGGTTTTGGTTTTTTAACTCGAGACAATGGAGAAGACGTTTTTGTGCATTATCGTGCAATTAGAGGCCGTGGTCGTCGTTTTCTTATTGAAGGTCAGTTAGTTCGCTTTTATGTCACTGAAGGTGAGAAAGGCAAGCAAGCTGAGAATGTTTCGATTATGAGAAATGCTTAATTATTTAACAATAAATTGATGAGGTTTGTATGGCAACGGTGACGCTTCAAGGCACTGCTTTTGAAACAATGGGTGAACTTCCTGCAGTAGGTACTAAAGCCCCAAATTTTGAGCTAGTTAAAGTGGATCTTTCTACTGTGACTTTGGAGGATTATAAAGGCAAAAAAATTGTACTCAATATATTTCCTTCTATTGATACTCCTACATGTGCAATGTCTGTGCGTCAATTCAATAAAGACGCTGCGTCGTTTGATGGTGTTGCTATCATATGTGTTTCTGCAGATTTACCTTTTGCTATTAGTCGCTTTTGTGGGGCTGAAGGTATTGAAAATGTAGAGGCGGTATCTTCTTTTAGAAGTGACTTTGGAAAAGATTACAGTGTAGGGTTTTCAACGGGCCCTTTAGTTGGATTGTTATCTCGATCTGTAGTTGTTATTGATGAAAGCGGTATGGTTTCGTATGTTGAGCAAGTTGCTGAAACAGCTGATGAGCCAAATTATGCAACAGTACTCGCACATCTTTCATCTTAATTCAGGCGAGTTAAATGCCTAAAAGTATATATATACCAATAAATGGATGTCGTCTTGATTCATTTATTGGTATTGTTAACTATATTGTATCAAAGCAGCGCGTCTCTTGTTTTTAACTTAGTGACGATATTTAAAGGTGCTATATGTTTCGTAGAAAATGTTTGAAATGTTTTCTTTTGTGCTTTTTTATTCAGCTAGAGATGTAGCGCTGGTGTTCAATAAAATGCAAAAAACATTATCAATAAAAATTGCAGGTAAGCTCGCTATAATGTTGTTGTGTGCTTTATTTATTGCCACATTAGGTTCGTATATGTATGCGGATCAGCGAGCAACAGATGAATATGAAAGTCGTTTGATTGTATTGGATGAAGAGCTAAAAGTGTATGCCGATTTAATTTCTGAGCCTGTTTGGGGGTTTGATTATAAGACGGTTAAAAGCATTTTATCCATTCTGATAAGTCAGGCTGATGTCATCAATATTATTGTTTTAGATGATAATAATCAAAAAATACTCGATTTACCTACATTAAACAGCCATCACGAAGTGCTGATCAGTTACTCCATTCCTGTGGTTTTTTCTGCCCCAAATGTAACTAAGCATATTGGCCGTTTGATTGTCGATATTGGTAATCATTCACTTATAGAAAAAAGAAAAGACACTCTTTTTGATTTGATTTCACTGTCTATAGGTGTTTTCTTTCTTTTATCCATTGCCTCTTGGTTATTTGTAAAATATGTAGTATCGAGGCCTTTAAATGCAATTCTATTTGCGATTAGTGAATCAAGAGGAGATGATCACTTTTGTGACATTGACCATGTTGCAAATGATGAGTTTGGTATTGTTATTGGAGAATACAATAACCTACAAAAGCGCTTGCAAATACAGCATCAAAATTTAAAAGAAAGTGGTGAAAGGATTACTACGCTTTACAATACAACACCTTCTATTATGTTTAGTTTATCCCTTGATGGGGATATTATAGAAGCTAATGATTATTTTACAGATTATTTCAAACTTTCCAGAAACAGAGCAATTAATCAAAAGTTCTTAAATTTTGTCGACTCTAATGAATTTGATATACACAAAGATGTTTTACATCCTTTGTTGGTTGATAATGAAGTGCACGAAATATTTGTCCTAATAAAAGTCGATGGAGAAAGTCGTCCAGTTTTGCTGGATGCACGACTGCACATTGAAAATAATACTCAAAAAGTGTTAGCTGTAATGACAGATATATCTGGTTTGGTCGCCACTCAGAAAGAGTTAGACCGACAAGCAACACATGACTTATTGACGGGTTTGTTAAACCGATTTGGATTTCAAAATAAAGTTGAAAAAATCTTAAGAAACAGTGCCAAATCAGATGCATATGCCTTAATAATAATTGATCTTGATCATTTTAAGTCCATTAATGATATTTTTGGTCACCAAATTGGTGACTCCATTATTCAGATTCTGTCTAAGCGTATTATTAACTACCTTCCTGTCGGCAGCGTCTCTGCAAGACTGGGAGGGGATGAATTTGCTGTGTTGATAAAAGATCAATCTGCCGGTGTTCCGAATAATATTGATATTTCTAATGTTTGTAACAACATTCTAGAGTGTCTTTCTTTGCCTATTTTAATTGAAGAAAGAACAATGAATTTATCTGGCTCTTTAGGTGTTTCTTACTATCCCAAAGATGCTTCTTCTGTAAATGAATTATTGAGAAATGCTGATATAGCGATGTATCGTGCAAAGCAGATGGGAAGAGGGACGGAATACGTCTTCGAACAGGCTTTACAGCATGAAATAACAGAAAAAGCTCGTTATGAAGCGATATTAAGACGAGCGTTAGAAGCCGATACAGTGCTTGTTTATTATCAGCCTATTATAGATTTAAATTTAGATGGGGTTGTTGGTGCAGAAGCACTGGTTAGATTGAAGGACCCGGATACTGGAGATATCATCTTTCCAGATCTCTTTATTTCTATTGCCGAAGATACAGGTCTAATAATTCAACTTGGCAAGAAGGTGTTAGAAAAAGCCGTAGAGGACACACAGCTTTTACGAGATAAGTTTAAGGAAGACTTTTATATTAGTGTGAACTTCTCTAATCGCCAATTCCAACAGGGAAATTTGGTTGAAACAGTGAAAGACGTATTGTATCAATCTCAATTACCTGCTCACCTGTTATTGGTTGAGTTGACAGAAAGTTTGCTTATTCAAAATAATTCTCAAAGCCATAGTGTATTGAAATCATTGCATGATTTAGGCTGTAAGTTAGCGATTGATGACTTTGGAACCGGCTATTCTGCTTTGAGTTATTTGAATCAATTCCCTATAGATATATTGAAGATAGATCGGTCTTTTATCTCTAAGTGCGAATCAAATGCCACTGATCAGTCTCTTGTTGCTGCCATTCTTAATATGAGTAAAGGGTTGAATATGAAAGTTGTGGCAGAAGGTATTGAAAATGAGTATCAAAGAGAGTTCTTAATTTCTAAAGAATGCCATTTGGGACAAGGTTATTTCTTTAGTCGCCCAGTTCCTTTTGATAAGTTTGATCAATATGTAGAAAACTATGGGGTTTCTCACGCTACTGCTTAAATAAAAGCATGAACCTGAGTAAGCATGAGAGGTTAGCTCTAAAGTGCTAATCTAATTATTGCAATGATTTTATATTTGCCTTGTTGTTCTTATCTCTTGGATTTAAGAGCGCTGTTTTCTATGGAATGGCTTGTGTTAGCGATTTATAGGGCTCATTTCCAAATAAACGGGCCTTCTTTGTGCTGATTTATTATCCACCATTGATCAGGGTCAGAGTTGTCTTCTTCCTCCCAGCCGCTGTGAATGCAGCGAACTTCGCACCCCAATGCTAGAAATGCGTCTTTTGCACATTCAATGTCATTCAACCACTGTGTATTGGGTGAATTAAACCATACTGATGTGAACCTTTTTCCAGCGGCTTCCTCCAATATAACAATTTCTATTTCGTGAGACTGGTTATGAACGGTTAAATACACACATTTTTCTTTTTTCTTAGGGGCTTCGGCAATGATAAATAGGGATTTTAACCAGTCTAAAATAGATTCTGTTTTACAGGAGAGAAGGTAAATTTCAATATCAGGTTGCATGGCTTATTTTTTACTCTTGCTGTTGATCATAGTGTAAATGCGTAAGACACTCATGGATAAATATCCAATGAGTGTCCATACAGCGCCAATGGAAGCGATCACTACCCCAAAAAGAGCTAATACCTCCTGTTGGTGGGATGGGGTAATAACTCTATCGGACATGATTAATATAAGACTACCGAATACAAACAATAGTGCGCCTTGGATAATTCTGGCAAGTGCTTGCTTTGGGTTGTTTCCAAGCTTCATAGCTAGAGTATGCAGTCGGTTTTCTTTTTTCATGATGTTATTTCTTCGCAAAAAGGTTAGTAAGAATGCCTTCATAGACGAGAGACAGTTTGTTTAAGCTTTCAGCATCAACGTGTTCGTTTATTTGGTGTATCGTTGCGTTGACTGGACCTAATTCAACCACTTGAGTACCCATCTTAGCAATAAATCGACCGTCTGACGTGCCACCACTGGTAGAAAGTTCAGGTGTTATATTTAGTTCGGTTTGAACTGATTTAACGATTGCGTCGACTAACTCCCCTGGCCTTGTTAAAAATGGTAATCCGTTGTACGTCCATTTAATGTCGTAATTCAATTGGTGTTTTTCAAGAATGGCAATGACTCTTTCTTTTAATATGTCGAAGTTTAGTTCGGATGAGAAACGAAAATTGAATTGTGTGTTTAATGTTCCTGGAACGATGTTTGTAGCCCCAGTTCCTGATTGGATGTTAGATATTTGAAAGCTAGTAGGGGGGAAGAAGTCGTTTCCATTATCCCAGTGTGTATTGGCTAATTCGTCCAATGCTGGTGCTACTAAATGGATTGGGTTCATTGCTAAGTGAGGGTACGCGACATGGCCTTGTTTACCGTGGATGGTTAAATCTCCACTGAATGAACCACGGCGACCATTTTTTATAATGTCCCCTAGTTGTTTTGTACTTGATGGCTCTCCAACAATGCACCAATCAACGATTTCTTTTCTTTCTATAAGTTCATCGACTACTCTTGTTGTTCCGTCAATAAAAGGGCCTTCTTCATCGCTGGTGATTAGAAAAGAGATCTGTCCGTCATGATCTGGGTGTTTATTAACAAAATTTTCAACTGCAATGATCATGGAGGCAAGGCTGCCTTTCATGTCCGCTGCACCGCGACCATATAAAATTCCGTTAATGATTTCAGGCTTAAACGGAGGGACATTCCATTGATCTAGAGGGCCCGTTGGAACAACATCTGTGTGTCCCGCAAAGCAAAGGTTTGGTCCTAATGAGCCTTTTTTTGCATAAAAGTTTTTGACATCGCCAAATGGCATTTTTTCAACAGTAAAACCAATGGCTTCTAGACGATTAATCATCAATTCTTGGCAGCCGGCATCTTCTGGTGTAACCGAAGGTCGAGACATAAGATCTATAGCGAGTTCTAAAGTAGGGGATGTCATGGTCATTCTTTACCTTTTTTGCCTATTTGGTTATCTTAGTTAACTCCAACCATAGTAGGGCAGTGAATATGAAAATCGGATTTGTGGGTGTAATGTGTATTGTTTTATTTGGTTGTGCTTCCTCTCCTAGTGAGCGAATAACTCAGAGAGAACGGTATTATCTGCCATTGGTTCAATCTGATGTTAAGCAAAAGTCTTCGCAAAATATTCGGGTACAGCAGATGTCTGATAGGCCGAAATACAGCTCACCAGTTCGATCAGGTAAGCCTGTTAATCATGCAACCTATTCACCGGTCGTTCAGTAACCTAAGAGAACAGTTGGCGGTATTCTTCTGCTTTAAATCCAAGGGTTATTTCATTTTCTTTTATTAATAGTGGGCGCTTAATCATTGATGGTGTATTTAGAAGTGTTTCTACCGCGAGTTCGTTAGACATGGTGTTTTTTGATGCGTCATCAAGTTTTCTCCATGTAGTGCCTCTTTTGTTGATGAGTGCTTCCCAGCCGAGTGTGTCTATCCATTGACGTAGAAGGGGTTCATTTAATGCGCCTTTCTTATAATCATTGAATTGATACTGAATCTGAGAATCATCTAGCCATTTAAATGCTTTTTTCATGGTATCACAATTCTTAATGCCATAGATCTGGATCATTTTTGACAAGTGCTCCTTTGAAATAAAGTAGGCCAATAGTTCTGTGTTAAAGAGCTATTGACCTATGTTTGATGTCTTTTTTATATAAAGATTAGTTTGCGTGTAGTGCCGAATTTAGTGCAATGGCGGACTTATTCGTTTTACATTCGATTGCGCCAGTAGCTGAATTGCGACGGAACAGTAAATCAGACTGGCCAGAAAGCTCGCGCGCTTTTACAGTGGTCACAACGTCATTGTTTTCATCAAGCACAGCTACTTTTGAACCTGCTGTAATATAAAGGCCTGATTCGACAATGCAGCGATCTCCAAGGCCAATGCCTATGCCTGCATTTGCGCCAATTAGGCACTCATCGCCAACGGCAATAACGATGTCGCCACCACCAGAAAGGGTTCCCATTGTTGAGCAACCGCCGCCTAGATCTGAACCGTGTCCAACAACAACGCCTGCTGAAATTCGGCCTTCAACCATGCTTGCGCCTAATGTTCCTGCATTAAAGTTTACGAATCCTTCGTGCATTACTGTGGTGCCTTCTCCTAGGTGTGCGCCTAGGCGAATACGTGCGGCATCGCCAATGCGCACACCCGTTGGTACAACAAAATTCACCATTTTAGGGAATTTGTCGACACTGAATACTTCGATTGTTTTGCCTTCCATACGAGCGTTTAGCTGACGGTCTGCTAATTCTCGTACGTCAATTGGGCCTTCATTTGTCCATGCTGTGTTTACTAGAAGGCCGAACATGCCAGTTAAATCCGTTTCATGGGGTTTAACAAGTCTATGAGAAATTAATTGAAGCTTTAAATACACATCTGCGGGTGATGTTGGGGCTGAATCTTCAGCCAGTACACACAAAACAATGGGCTGAGTTGATGACTTTAATTTAGAGGCGAGTTCGGCTTGCTCTATGTTACCTGCTTTTAATAGCCCCATATGCAAACGGTTTAAATCACTTTCATCTAAAATAAGTGTTTCATTTCCGTTTGTATAATTAGTATTTTCAGTTAGAGCGCTGAATGTTTCAGCTTCTAAATTAATGGCTGGATTAGGGTAGAAAACTTCTAACCATTCGCCTTCTTTATTTTGTGTGCCAATACCGAGACCAAAAGAAAAGATGTTAGTTGTCATTGATATCTCCAAAATGTATGTGAATAAAATTGAGTTTATATAGCATTATTGATGACGAAGTTTTTTATGCGTTGAGCGGCTTCGATGCATTGCTCTTCCTCCGCAACTAGCGCCATCCGAACGTGATTATTTCCAGGGTTAAAGTCATTCACTGTGCGAGCTAAGTAACGCCCAGGAAGTACTAATACGGATTCTTGTTGATAAAGCTTGCGACAAAATTCTTCATCATCCATTTTAGTTTTTGGCCACAAATAGAATGCCGCTTCAGGGTGAGAAATCGACATGATGGGTGAAAGTATCTCTAGTGCTGCTTTGAACTTTCTTCTGTATAGGTCCCTGTTCTTTAAAACGTGGTCTTCATCTTGCCATGCAAGAATGGATGCTTTTTGATGGTGAGGTGGCATAGCGCAACCTTGATAAGTTCTATAGAGTAGAAAGGCTTTTAAAATGTCTGAATCGCCTGCTACAAATCCAGAGCGTAGTCCTGGTAGGTTGGACCTTTTTGAAAGGGAGTGAAACACTAAGCAATTCTTATAGGTTGGGTTACCAAGAATTTGACATGCTTCCAATAGACCTAACGGTTTTTTATCTTCATCAAAATAGATTTCTGAATAGCATTCATCTGCAATTAAAGTGAAATTAAAATCTAAGGCCTTTTTTAGTAAAAAAGTATAATCATCTAATGTGGTGACGTTGCCAGCTGGGTTGTTAGGTGAGCAAACAAACACAATTTTGCTCTTTGCCCATACAGAATCTGGAACGTCATGATAATTTATTTGGTAGTTGTTATCGGCATCGCAATTTAAGAAGTGGAGTTGAGCTCCAGATAAAATGCCTGCGCCTTCATATATTTGATAAAAAGGATTTGGGCTAACGATGATGTCGTCGCCCTTACTGTTAATCAGTGTTTGTGTAATTGCAAATAAAGCTTCTCTGGTGCCTGTTACAGGGAGAACTTGTGTTTTGGGGTCCAGTTGATTTAAAGAAAAGCGGCTTTTGCACCACTGAGCGATAGACTCACTTAATGCCGGATCACCTTTTGTTAGAGGGTATTTACTTACGCCATTAACGTTTTGAGTTAAGCAATCAAGAACGAACTGAGGTGCTGCATGTTGCGGCTCTCCAATGGTTAATTTTATAAGCTCTTTTTCCGAATTTGGTTTTATATCGGTTAGTAAGTCAGCCAATTTTTCAAAAGGATAAGGGTGTAACGATTGAATGTATGGGTTCATGTTGTTCTCATTTGTTGACTTGTGAGAATTGATCGATTTTTTCTTTTAACTGAGTGCAAATGATATTAATTCGGTTGGGTTCTAGAATTAAATTGCCATCGTGCTCTGTAATATAGAAGGTGTCTTCAACTCTTTCTCCAAGTGTAGCGATTTTTGCTTTATGCAGCATTATATTATGCGTCATAAAGAATTGCCCTATCATAGCTAATAAACCGGGACGGTCTGGCGCGATAACTTCGAGTGCAGACCACACTTCTTCTGGCTCACTGATTAATCTTACATTTGATGGAATGTTAAAGATTTTTAAAATTCTTGGTGTATATCTTTGAATTAAACTCTCAAATAAAGAGGGTGATTTCAGTTGTTGAATCAATGTTTCTCTAATCAGTTCAATTCGTTCTTGGTCTAGGTATAGGTTTGGTGCATGATCATTGTCATCCATTACGACAAAGGTGTCTAAGCTGTATTTTGTACTCGATGTGCTTATTTTGGCATCTAGGATGGTTAGGTCTAGCTGTTCTAGTGTTGCAGCGATAACGGCAAACAAATGCTCAGTAAGAGGAGTGTAAACAAAAATCTTGCTGGCTCCTGAGAAGTTTCTCCCACCAAGAGGGCTGATTGCGACCAGAGGTTTTTCGCTTGGAGAGTGCTTCAAAATCGCTTCTGTGTTCCATGCAATTTCATCACCGCTAGAGCGAATAAAGTATTCTTCCTCTATATTCTCCCAGATTTTTTCGGCGTCATTAATATCAACGTGACGCTCAATGAGGAGTTCAAGTGCACGCTGTTTGTGTTCGTCGCTCAGCATGTCAGCATCAATAGGGGAGTCTAGCCCTCTTCTTAAGGCGCGTTTTGTTTCAAGGTAGAGTTGGCGCATTAGAGACGCTCGCCAGCTATTCCACATAGTTGGGTTGGTTGCATTGATGTCAGCGACAGTGAGTATAAACAGATAGTCTAGATGTTCTTGGTCTTTAACAAAGCTGGCGAATTCCCAGATAACTTCAGGATCTGATATGTCTTTACGTTGGGCAATAACAGACATCTTTAGGTGATGTAGTACGAGCCAAACAACTAACTTTGTGTCTTGTTTGTTTAACCCGTGTCGAATGCAGAACGCTTCTGCATCAGCGCAACCTAGAATTGAGTGGTCACCGCCTCTGCCTTTTGCAATATCATGATAAAGGCCTGCAATATACAGAAGCTCTACTTTGGATATGTGTCTAATGGCTTGAGATGAAATAGGGAATTGCTGCTTGGCGTCTGGTAATAATAATTTTCTTAGGTTTTCGACTAAATGAAGGGTGTGCGCGTCCACTGTATATATGTGAAATAAGTCATGCTGCATTTGCCCAATGATTGCACCAAATTCAGGCAAGTAGCGCCCTAGTAAGCCAATGTGTTTCATAGAGCGTAGCAATGCGGTTAAATGTCGAGGGCTGGATACTATGTCCATGAAAAGCGCGGTGTTGCTTGGTGCGCTTCTAAAATCATCATCAATTCTGTCTAGATTGTCTCGCAATGCGCGCATAGTACTTGCACGTATGCCTTTATTTTCTTCTAAGGTGCCTAAAATAACGTAGATTTCAAGCATCGAAGATGGGTTAGTCGAGAAAATATTTGGGTCGCGAATTTCCAGTTGACCGTTTAAAGTCTGGAATCGTTCATTAATGATTGTGATGTTTTCTTTTTCATTTAAGTTCAAAAATGACTCTTCGAAATGTTGCAGTAGTAAGTCGTTCAATTGTTGTATGGCTGCGACACTTTGGTAGTAGCCTTGCATAAATCGTTCTACGTTGCGTTTTAAATCGTCGCTGTTAAAACCAAAGAGGTGTGCGAGTGTTCTTTGGTGATCAAATAAAAGGCGATCTTCTTTTCTGCCTGTGATTGTGTGTAAAGCCCATCTAATACGCCAAAGGTTGCCGACAGCACCTTTTATTTGTAGATATTCGTCATCGGAGAGGAAAGATTGTTGAACTAATGCGCTGAGCCTGTTTGTTCCAAGAAGTCTTTTTGCAACCCAGTCAATGACTTGTACGTCACGTAGACCGCCAGGGCACTCTTTGAGGTTCGGCTCTAAATTGTAGGCCGTGTTTTGATATTTTGCGTGTCGTTGTACCTGTTCTTCAAGCTTACTCTGATAAAAGGAATGTGCATCCCACATTTTGTTTGTATCAATGAGTGGCTTTAGCATCTTTAGTAGATAATTGTGATCATTTAGAGGGCGAGCTTCTAGTAAGTTTGTAATGATGGTGATGTCTTTGTTGGCTAAAGCAACGCATTCGTCAATGGTTCTAACACTGTGACCAATGTCTAAATTAATATCCCATAAAAAAGTGATGAATGACTCAAGAGGGGTATGTAGGGAAGCATCTTTCTCTTTGAGTAGGATAAGAACATCAACGTCTGAATTGGGATGAAGTTCTCCACGACCATAGCCACCCACAGCAATAAGGCTGATATTGTTCTTATTGTCTAGGCCGTTAGCTTTCCAAATGGCTTTCAGTATTTCGTCAATCAGTGACGCAAAACCTTTCACTAGTTTTTCAATTGGATACAAAGAGTTAAATAAATTATTGTATGCGACTGTTTTTGATTCAATAATTTGTTTGTATCGACTTGTTGTGCAAAGAGGATTAGATAATTCTATTGTCTCTTCTAGGGTCAACAATGGAGGTGTGTCTGGAAAAGCAGGAAAATCCATGCAGAAACCTCTGAATAAGTTAAGGTGTAGTCGCGTGTTTTTTCAACGAAATGATGCGCCTATATTTGGCGCATC
This sequence comes from Marinomonas phycocola, assembly GCF_047525455.1. Classification (NCBI taxonomy): domain Bacteria; kingdom Pseudomonadati; phylum Pseudomonadota; class Gammaproteobacteria; order Oceanospirillales; family Oceanospirillaceae; genus Marinomonas; species Marinomonas phycocola. The sequence goes on along the minus strand of NZ_JBLIXL010000008.1, from coordinate 24,996 downwards.
ATGGGTTTCGATTAATGTTTTAAAATGTTTCTTCCGGTCGTCTTGTTAGTACTTCGACACCATCAGCGGTAACCAATAAAGAGTGCTCATATTGTGCTGACATGCGACCGTCTTTTGTTTTGGCTATCCAGTTATCGGCGCCGGAATGTTTGACTTGTTTTTTACCTGCATTGATCATTGGCTCAATTGTCAATGTCATTCCTTCTTCTAAGATATAGCCAGTTCCTGCTTTTCCATAATGAGGAACTTGAGGCTCTCCGTGGAATGTTGTGCCCAAGCCATGGCCACAATATTCTTCAACGACGGAATAATTGTTTTTGTGGGCGTGTGCAGAAATCGCGGCACCAATGTCTCCAATACGCGTGCCTGGCTTCACTAAGGCAATGGCTAAATAGAGGCATTCTTGAGTGATTTTGCAAAGGCGCTTTAAATGAGGGGCGGGTTCGCCAGCAAAGAACATTTTGCTAGTATCGCCATAATACCCATCTTTGATGACAGTAATATCGATATTAACCGCATCGCCTTTTTTTAATGATTTTTTTGCAGGAATTCCATGGCAAATTACGTCATTTACCGATGTGCAAATCGACTTAGGAAAGCCGTGGTAATTCAGAGGAGCTGGAATGCATCCTTGTTCCTTTACCATATAATTATGAGCAATAATGTCTAATTGATCTGTGGTTACGCCGGGGACAACGTACTCTTCTATCATTAATAAAACATCTGCCGCTAGTTTTCCAGCTAGACGCATTCCTTCAATGTCTGAGATGTCAGAAAAGCGTGTTGCAGGGGGTTTTGGCGTCCATTTGGGTACGTCCACACGTCCATCTTTAGTCAGGTCGTTGATTTTTTCTAAGATATCGTTGCTCATAATTGTTTAATAAATAGATTCAAAAATAAAGATGAGAGCCATTCTACATGAGTTGGAAAAGAGAGTCCTCCTTATTAAATAGAAAAAATGCACATGGAATCGATATATTGATTCTAGTGCTTTTGATTTGAGTGGTTTTATGGTATAAAACGCCCGCTTTATGAAGAATGAAAATGTTCTGGCTAAAAGCAACATTCATTATATTAACGATCTTGCCACTGTTGAGTAAGGCTTCTAGGGTGCCAATGGTTATTTTAAACCTTGTCTGGCTGGAGTCTTTAGTTGGTAAGCGATAACAACCCAAATACTTAAAGGATAGTAAAATGCCTACAGTTTCTATGCGCGACCTATTATTGGTTGGATCTCACTTTGGTCACCAAACTCGTTACTGGAACCCAAAAATGAAGCCGTTCATTTTTGGTGCTCGTAACAAGATCCATATCATTAACTTGGAGCACACTGTTCCAGCTCTTAACGATGCTCTAGCATTAGTTAAAAAAATGGCTGAGAACAAAAATAAAGTATTGTTTGTTGGTACTAAGCGTGCAGCATCTAAGACGATTAAAGAGCAAGCTGCTCGTTCTTCTATGCCATACGTTAACCACCGTTGGTTAGGTGGTATGTTGACTAACTACAAAACAATTCGTGCTTCTATCAAGCGTTTGCGTGAACTTGAAGGTCAAGTAAGCGATGGTACATTTGAAAAGTTAACTAAAAAAGAAGCATTGATGCGTACTCGTGAGCTTGGAAAACTAGAGCTTTCTATGGGTGGTATCAAGGATATGGGTGGCTTACCTGATATTCTTTTTGTTGTTGATGTTGATCATGAGCGAATTGCGATCAAAGAAGCAAATAAATTAGGCATTCCAGTAATTGGTATCGTTGATACCAATAGTAACCCAGATGGTATTGATTATATCATCCCTGCAAACGATGATGCGATTCGTGCTGTACAGTTGTATGTTACTGCATTCGCAGATGCTGTTCTTGAAGGTCGCAATGAGGCGGCTGGTACAGCTGATGAGTTTGTTGAAGTAAACGAAGCTGCTGAAGTTGAAGCTAATTAATAGCTTTCACTAGTTTCGAAAGGGGGGGCATCGCCCCCTTTTTTTAAATTTGAATTCGTATTTGTATTTGAGAGGATTAGATATGGCCGCAGTATCTGCAGCATTAGTAAAAGAGCTACGTGAACGTACCAGTCTTGGCATGATGGAGTGTAAAAAAGCACTCGTTGCAGCTGGTGGTGATATCGAAGCAGCAATTGAAGAACTTCGTAAAACAAGTGGTATGAAAGCAGCTAAAAAAGCTGGTCGTACTGCGGCTGAGGGTGTTATGGTTTTGCGTATTGCAGAAGATAATTCCTACGGAGTTTTGGTTGAAGTTAATTCTGAAACAGATTTCGCAAGCCGTGATGCTGGTTTTATAGCATTCGCAGATAAAGTGGCTGATGTTGTTTTTGAAACTAAAGAAACAGATGTTGCCGTTTTGCTTGATGGTGAAATTGGTCAGTTGCGTGAAGCTCTAGTTCAAAAAATTGGAGAGAATATTTCTCCACGTCGTATTGAACTAGTCGCAGGCGGTTTGGTTGGTGGTTATTTACATGGAAACGGTCAAATTGCTGTACTGACTCAACTTGAAGGCGGCGACGCTGAATTGGCTAAAGATGTTTCTATGCATATTGCAGCAGTATCTCCTCACGTTGTTCGTGGTGATGATATGCCAGCAGATGTATTGACTAAAGAAGAAGAAATTATTCGTGCGCAGCCTGATATGGCTGGCAAACCAGCTGAAATCGTTAATAAAATGATTGTTGGACGTATGAAAAAATTCTTGGCTGAGAATAGCCTCGTGGAGCAGCCTTTCGTGAAGAACCCAGAAGTTAAAGTTGGGCAATTAGTGAAAGATGCGGGTGCTAACGTAACTTCTTTCGTTCGTATGGAAGTTGGTGAAGGTGTTGAAGTTGCAGAAGTTGATTTTGCAGCGGAAGTTGCCGCACAGCTTAAAGGCTAATCGTTAATCGATTCGTCTTATTAAAAAGGGGCAGTTTTACTGCCCCTTTTTATGATTAACTGTCTACCTGTCCGGTCAGATATTGGTCGCTAAAGTTAAATAATTCCCAGTCAGAGGTTAAAAATGCCTAAAGATAAAAGTGCACAATATAAAAGAATCCTATTGAAACTCAGTGGTGAAGCTTTGATGGGAGATGAAAAATTTGGTATTGACCCTAAAGTATTGAACCGTATAGCTCTTGAAATCGGTCAACTTAGAGGGATTGGTGTTGAAGTAGGTCTTGTTATCGGTGGTGGTAATCTTTTTCGCGGTCAGGCATTGAGTGAGGCTGGGATGGATCGTGTAACAGGTGATCATATGGGGATGCTAGCGACGGTAATGAACGCCCTGGCTATGCGAGACGCGCTTGAAAGAGCTAATATTGCCACGCGTGTAATGTCTGCAATCACGATGACAGGTATTGTAGAGCCTTACGACAGACGTCGGGCGATGAGGTTGATGACAGAGGGGGATGTACTAATCTTTTCTGCAGGTACAGGTAATCCGTTCTTTACAACCGATTCTGCGGCGTGTTTACGTGGTATTGAAATTGATGCAGACGTTGTTTTAAAAGCGACAAAAGTTGATGGTGTCTATTCAGCTGATCCAATGAAGGAAGCTGATGCTGTAAAATACGAAACTTTGAGTTATGATGAGGTCTTAGAAAAACAATTAGGAGTCATGGACTTAACTGCTATTTGTTTAACGAGAGATCATCATATGCCGATACGTGTATTTAATATGAATAAACCTGGTGCGTTGATTAACATCATGGTTGGTGGTGATGAAGGTACAGTGATTAAATGAGGTTGTTATGATTAACGAGATTCTTCAAGACGCAGAAAGTCGAATGACTAAAGCGGTAACATCAGTTGAAATTGCATTCAAGAAAATTCGCACGGGTCGAGCTCATCCGAGCATTCTTGATTCAGTGAAAGTGAATTACTATGGTTCTGAAACACCATTAAGCCAAGTGGCTAATATTGCGGTGGAAGACGCTCGTACTTTAGGTATTTCTCCATGGGAAAGTAATTTGATTCCTGAAATTGAAAAAGCCATTATGAAATCAGATTTAGGATTGAATCCATCAACAACAGGTGGATTGATTCGTATTCCTATGCCGGCTTTGACCGAAGAAACGCGTAAAAACTATATCAAACAGGCTAAAGCCGAAGCGGAAAATGGTCGTATTGCTATCCGTAATATCCGCCGTGATGCCAACGGTAATTTGAAAGATTTAGTAAAAGAAAAAGAAATATCTGAAGACGAAGATCGTCGAGGGCAAGATCAAGTCCAGAAGATGACAGATAAGTTTGTCGCGAGTATTGAAGAGCGTCTAACGCAGAAAGAAAAAGATCTAATGGAAATCTAACGTGAATGACGGGGAAGCTAGCCTCCCCGTCCTTTACATCTGATTAGGTAATAGTATGTCTCAAACTTCGGCGGACGAATCTGCCAAGCCCCTCCCTCCTGCTCATATTGCTATTATCATGGATGGCAATAATCGTTGGGCAAAGAAAAAACATCTACCTAGTGTAGCAGGTCATAAAGCTGGAGCGGTAGCCGTTCGCAAAGCAGTCGAAGCCGCTGCCGAGTCAGGTGTTAATGTACTCACTTTATTTGCTTTTTCAAGCGAAAATTGGCAGAGACCAAAAGTTGAAGTTGAAGGCTTGATGTCTCTTTTTATGCGTTCTTTAAAGAAAGAAGTGAAGCGATTAAAAGAGCACAATATCAGGTTGAGAGTGATTGGGGATTTGTCTCAATTCAGCCCTGCGTTGCAAAAGCAAATTCAACTTTCAGAGTCTGAAACTGCATATAACTCCGGCATGTCATTAGTGATAGCTGCAAATTATGGTGGCCGTTGGGACATTACTCAGGCGGCTAAAAATGTGTGCCAAGCGGTGCTGAATGGCGACATGTCGATTGATGATATTGATGAAGCGGGTATCGGAGAATACATTCAGTTAGCGGATTTACCTTGTCCTGACTTACTAATTAGAACATCTGGAGAAGAGCGATTGAGTAACTTTTTACTCTGGCAAACGGCGTACTCCGAATTTGTTTTTTTACCTGTCCTTTGGCCAGATTTTGATAAAGCCCACTTTAATGAAGCATTATCAATTTATCACGGTCGTCAACGTCGGTATGGTGGGCGTTAATTATGTTATTAGCAAGAATATTAAGCGCTATAGCAATGGCCGTCGTTTTTGTTTTTGGTTTATTTGCGTTAGATAAAATTGGCTTTATGTTTTTCCTTGGAGGTGTTGTTGTTGTTGGTGCATGGGAGTGGGCCCGATTATCGGATATTACCAGTCAAACGGGGCGGTTATCTTTTGCTGGCTTAACTGGGACCATGCTGTATGGTATCGATTTGTTCTCTTTACAAAACGTGCTTTTATATATCACGCCTATTTTATGGGCAGGGGCTTTTTTCTGGGTCGTGTGTTATCCAAAAATTTCTAGTTGGAAGCACCCATTAGTGAGGTTGTTTTTTGGCCTTTCTATTTTAATAACGACTTGGTCTGCTTTTATTGTACTAAAAGATCAGGTTAATTTTGTTACATGGATTCTTGTTTTAATGGGGCTGATTTGGGGGGCTGATACGGGGGCTTATTTCTGCGGTAGGCGTTTTGGCAAGAGAAAATTGGCCCGATATGTGAGCCCAGGAAAGTCATGGGAAGGCGTAATTGGAGGCGTTGTCTTGACTCAGTTTGGGGTACTGATATTCAGTTTCCTTCAGGACTTTTCGACTATTTCATGGCTCACGCTTGCTGTAATTGCTCTGATTACTGTGTTGGTTTCTGTTTTAGGTGATCTAACGGAAAGCCTTTTTAAGCGTCATACGGGTATTAAAGATTCAAGTCAGTTAATACCTGGGCATGGTGGTGTGCTGGATCGAGTGGACAGTTTGCTATCGGCTTCTCCTATTTTTGTATTATTGCTTGGGATTGTTGGATGGTTGTAAAACAGTCAATATGTTTATTGGGGGCAACAGGTTCTATTGGAGACAGTACCCTTGATATTCTTCGTCAGCACCCAGAAAGATTTTCATTGTTTGCTGTTGCGGCAAACACCAATGTAAAAAAAATGACTGAAATATGTCGAAATTTTTTGCCTAAAGTAGCTGTTATGGGAAGCCTTAAGGCTCGTGATGCACTAGCAAAGCAATGTGAAGGTTTGCCTATTCAATTTGAATGGGGTGAAGAGGCGATGTGTATGGTTGCTTCGTCTCCTGAGGTGGATCAAGTTATGGCGGCTATCATGGGCTTTGCTGGCTTGAAACCTACCTTGTCAGCCATTCGTGCAAAAAAACGTATTTTACTTGCGAATAAAGAATCTCTTGTTACCGCAGGAAGATTGTTTATGGATGAAGTGGCCAAACACAATGTCACTTTGATGCCAATTGACAGTGAGCACAATGCCATTTTTCAGTGTTTACCTCAGAATGCCTCTGGTTTTCAAAAACATCATGTCTCTAAATTGTTGTTAACCGCATCTGGTGGCCCTTTTAGACATTGGTCTTTAGAGGATATGCGGAGCGTCACTCCAGCAGAAGCATGTAATCACCCAAATTGGTCAATGGGGCAAAAAATTTCAATCGATTCTGCAAGCCTAATGAATAAAGGTTTAGAGTTGATCGAAGCCTGTTGGCTGTTTGATATGACTCCAGATGATATTGATGTTGTTGTCCATCCCCAAAGTATTATTCACTCGATGGTTTCTTATGATGACGGTTCTGTCATCGCTCAGATGGGGGTGCCTGATATGAAGGTTCCTATTGCGTATGGTATGTCTTGGCCCAGTCGAATTACCACTGAAGTGCCGCATTTAAACTTGATGGATGTTGCCCAACTTGACTTCTCTGCTCCAGATTTAATTCGCTTCCCTAATTTGAAATTAGCTGCTGATGCTTGGTATATGGGCGGTACAGCAATGGCGCACTTAAATGCAGCAAATGAAATAGCTGTTGACGCTTTTTTAAATAATCAGATTGGTTTTTTGGATATAGCCACTATAAATCAATATGTATTGGAACAGTTGCCAGCTGTCCCTGTTACCAGTTTGGAGGATGTGTTTGAGGGTGATAAACTGGCTCGAAATTTAGCTAAACGTATTATTCTGTCTGGGAAAAACTTGTGATCCAAACCATTTTATCTATTGCTGTTGCTTTAGGCGTCCTTATTACATTCCATGAATTTGGGCACTATTATATTGCCCGACGATGTGGTGTTAAGGTACTTCGTTTTTCTATCGGATTTGGTAAGCCTATTTATACCTATGTTAATAAAGATGGAACCGAGTTTTCTTTGGCTTTAATTCCTTTAGGTGGCTATGTTCGTATGCTAGACGAACGAGAAGGAGCGGTGGCTGAAAATGAAAGGCACCTAGCATTTAATCAAAAGAGTTTATTTCAACGCTTTTCAATTGTTGCAGCAGGCCCTATCGCCAATTTTATTTTAGCTGCTTTCTTTTATTTTTGTGTTGCTCTGATTGGCATCCAGTCTCTGAGCCCTGTTGTGGGCAGTGTTGTACCTGAATCTCCAGCTTCTTTTGTTAATCTCGGAGAAGGCGATGAAGTTGTTAACATTAATGGCCAAGATACTCGATCATGGGAAGAGGTGAATCTCGCTCTTGCGTCATTGATTGGGCACAGTGGTACAGTATCTCTTAAATATACGAATATTGAGACACAGCGTACTTATACTGATCAAATTGAACTTAGTGAGTGGTTGAAAGGTGGAGAGATATCAAACTTAATTCATTCTTTTGGGCTGATGCCTCGCAGAGTGGTCATTCCATCTAAAATAGATCGGGTGGTTGATGGTGGCGCGGCCTATCGTTCAGGGATTCTTGTAGGTGATTTAATTATTTCTGCAAACTCTCAGCCAATAGAGAATTGGCTAGATTTTGTAAATGTAGTTCAAATGAGCCCTAATATCGATATACAGTTACAGCTCATTAGACAAGATGAAATAATATCGCTAACACTACAGCCTGATGCAAAAGAAAGTGGAGAAGGTTTAGTAGGGTATGTTGGACTCGCTGTTAAGCCAATGACGCTCAGTCAAGATTGGTATAAAACGATTGAGTATTCTCTATGGGGCGCTGCCTATTACGGTATTGCGCAAACAGGGAAAATGATTGAGTTAACCTTTTCGTCGGTTATCAAAATGGTAAAGGGTCTGATATCAATCGACAATTTATCAGGGCCGATTACCATCGCTCAGGTCGCAAGCTCTTCTGCGGATTCGGGTGTACAGTCGTTTCTAACTTTTTTAGCGTATTTAAGTGTGAGTCTTGGTGTGTTGAATTTATTGCCTATTCCTATGCTTGATGGAGGTCATTTATTGTTTTTTAGTATTGAAGCTGTGCGGAGAAAACCAGTCTCTGAACGTGTTCAAATTTTTGCCTATAAAATAGGTGCATCCCTTTTATTTACATTAATGGCAGTTGCTGTTTTTAATGATATTGCGCGACTTTAGAGAGGTTGTTGGTGAAGTTTTTTATTGCGTTATTTTTGAGCGTATTAAGTGCACATAGCCTGTCAAAAAATATAGAAGATATTCGTGTTGATGGTTTAGTGAAAATGCTCCCTTCTAGAGCATTTGAGGTGATTGGCTTTGATCAGGGTCAAACTTATGATTCTGATCAAGTTCATCAAGCGATTAAAAAATTATTTGGAACTGGGTACTTCAGTGATATTGACGTTTTAGAAGACGATGGCATTTTAATCTTTAAAGTCGTCGAGCGTGCTTCTATTGGTGATTTGGTGATTGAAGGTAATGACCTGATCTCTTTGGAAGAATTGGAGAGAGGCCTTAAACTGTCGGGCCTTGAAGTGGGTGAAATATATCAGCCAAATTCACTTAACCAGATAGAGCAAGAGTTGCAAAGGCAATATTATGCATTGGGTCGATACAGTGCAAAAGTTGAATTGAATGTTACGCCCATGCTTCGTAATCGAGTGAAAGTGAATGTTGATATTTCTGAAGGTGCAACCGCAAAAATCGTTCATGTGAACCTCGTAGGTAATACCGCCTTTACCGATGAAGAAGCGACTCGTTTTTTTGAATCTAAAGAAACAGGCTACTTTAACCCTTTTAGCAGCGCGGATGAGTACGCAAAGCAAAAGATTCAAGGAGATCTTGAAAAGCTTAGAAGTTTTTATCTTGACCGTGGTTACTTAGATTTTAATTTGGTCTCCAGCCAAGTGAGTTTGTCCAGCGATAAGAAAAATGTCTATATCGTTATTAATGTAGATGAAGGCTCTCCTTATACGGTTGAAGAGATCGCCCTTAATGGCAGCTTAATTGTTCCTGAAGAAAAAATCCTTGAAAAAATAAAACAAGAATCGGGTGACTTATTCTCTCGAAAAGAAGTGACGGCAACAATGGATCGTATATCGACTTTGTTGGGCGACGAAGGTTATCTATTTACTAATGTTAATTTAATTCCTGAAAAGTTAGGGGGGAATAAATTAAAGATTACTTACCATATTACTCCAGGCCCTAAGGTTTATGTGAGACGTATTACATTTAGCGGTAATAATGAAACGACAGATGAAGTATTACGAAGGGAAGTAACTCAGTTTGAAGGGAGTTTAGCCAGTCATTCGAAAATTCAATCATCCAAGCGTCGTCTTGAACGATTGGGCTTTTTTGGAAAAGTTGATTTGAGAACGATTCCTGTTTCTGGTACAACAGATCAAGTCGATTTAAATATCACGGTTGAGGAGCAAGCGTCAGGCAGTATTCAAGCAAGCGTTGGTTACTCTGAAGAAAGCGGTACGGTATTAGGTTTTGGTATTGCTAAAAGAAATTTCTTAGGAACAGGGAATAAACTGTCTTTCAACGCCAGTCGTACAGACCGTTCACAAGAATACAATTTGTCTTATGACAACCCATATTTCACGGTTGACGGTGTAAGTCGTGGGTTTGATTTGTTTTATCAGGTTAGTGATCATGCTGACGATGATGTTGAAGATTACGATTTAGATACGATTGGTGCAAGTGTTCGTTTTGGTTACCCATTATCAGACACTCAGAGATTGAGTTTTGGTTTGACCGTAAAAGAAACAACAGTAAAGTTGGGCACGGATCCTTCGAATGAAACGTCTCAATATGTTAATGATAATGGTGATGCTTATGATGACTTTATTGCCAATCTAACATGGACTGATAATGATTTAATTGGTGGCGTACTTCCGACTGACGGGTATTCAACGAAATTGAGCTTTAACCTTGCCTTACCCTCAGGTGATCAAGAATACGGTAAAGTGGATTTAACCAGTCAGAAGTATTGGAATATTAATGAATCCAATTTGTGGTTAATAAGGTTGAAAGGCCGATTAGGCTATGGCTTTGGCTATGGAGATACTGAACAACTTCCTTTCTTCGAAAACTACTTTGCAGGTGGTAGTTCTACCGTCAGAGGGTTTGAGTCTGCATCCCTAGGGCCTAAAAATTCTTATCCTGACGACAGTACTGAGCAGCCATCTGCTATCGGTGGTAATATTTTGATAGCGGCAACGGCGGAATTTATTTTCCCATTACCTATGGTTGAAGATCATAAATCTGTAAGAACATCGTTATTTTTTGACGCGGGAAATGTGTTTACGGATCAGTGTTTATCCAGCAATAATCAATGTAATGAAGGTGTCGATATTAATGAGATACGTTACAGTGTTGGTCTTAATTGGACGTGGATTACGCCTATCGCACCTCTGTCATTCAATTTTGCTAAATCTCTGAATTCTAAAACAGGCGATTCAACCGATTTCTTTCAATTTCAGTTAGGTACAACCTTTTAAGGGGAATAGATGAAAACATTTTTAGGGCTGTTTTTAGGTGCCGTATTGTCTTTGCCTAGTAATGCAACAGAGGTTGCGGTGATTGATTTTAGAGGCGCCCTATTGCAAAGTGAAAAAGGGCAGGCGGCTTCTGTAGAGCCTCGCCAACAAATTCGTAATATGGAGTCTCAACTTAATAACTCTAGATTGGCGTTAGACGCTTTTGCAAAAGAACTTAAAAAAGAGGAGTTAACACTGGCTCCAGAAGAGTATCAAAGACGCATACAAGAGCTGAACCAAAGAGATGCCGCTATCCGTAACATGGCGGCAAACATGCAGAGACAGGCGAAACAGATGGAACAGCAGTTGATCGATACCTTATCGTCCGATGCTGAAGTTATTTTGAAAGCTCTAATAGCTGAGAAAAAATTGGACTTGGTTTTAAATAGACAGCTTAGTTTGTATGCAAGTGGGGATGTTGATTTAACCGCTGAATTTATTAAAAGGTTAAATGAGGCTAAATAATAATGTCTTATACTTTGGCGCAATTGTCTGAATATGTGAATGGCACTTTGCAAGGTGATAAAACGAAGCAAATTGACGGTCTGGGCACTATCAATTCAGCAACGTCTAATCAATTGGCTTTTATCGCTAATCCAAAGTATTTATCGGCATTAGATACAACGTCAGCAGGTGCTGTATTGGTTAAAAATCGATTGCAAGCAAATCAAATAAAAAACGCCATTATTGTTTCTGATCCATATTTAGCGTTTGCTAAGTTATCGGCCTTATTTGATGTTTCTGCTCCTTCATGGTCCGGTATACATGCTCGTGCTGTTGTTTCTGAAAGTGCTTTTATTGGGCAAAATGTTGTTATTAGCCCGAACGCTGTAATTGAAGATAATGTTACGCTAGAAGATAACGTTGTGATTGGTGTGGGCTGTGTTATCGGCGCGAACGTCGTTATTGGCAGTGGAACTAAGCTAAATGCAAATGTTACTCTTTATCATGGTGTCCTGATTGGAGAGAACTGTATTATTCACAGTGGTGCAGTCATTGGTGCAGATGGTTTTGGGTTTGCCCCGACTCAAGGCAGTTGGCAAAAGATTCATCAGCTGGGATCTGTTCGAATTGGTAATAATGTTGAAATAGGTGCAAATACAACGATAGATCGTGGAGCAATCGAGGACACTCGTATAGGGAATGGTGTTATTATAGATAACCAAGTCCAAATTGCTCATAATGTTGTTGTTGGTAACCATACCGCGATTGCCGGTTGTGCTGCTATTGCGGGTAGCACAAAAATTGGTAACAATTGCACTATTGCTGGTGGCGTAGGCGTTATAGGTCATTTGAATATAGTTGATGGAGTGCACATTACCGCAATGAGTTTAGTTTCTAAGTCTATTTTAGTGTCAGGGTCTTACTCTTCTGGTACGGCTTTAGACTCAACCGATAAATGGAAACGCTCCGTTGCTCGTCTTAGACGAATTGATGAGATGGCAAAAACGGTTGCTCAATTGGAAAAACAAATAAACAAGTTAAATTAAAAGGTCGATGCTAAATGATGGATGTGAATGAAATTCGCCGATACTTACCTCATAGATATCCTTTCTTACTCGTGGATAGAGTAGTGGAGCTTAACTTAGGCGAATCGATAGTTGCATATAAGAATGTGACGATAAATGAACCTTATTTTAATGGTCATTTTCCAGATCATCCAGTAATGCCGGGAGTTTTGATTATTGAAGCGATGGCTCAAGCTGCAGGTGTTTTAGGTTTTAAAACGATGGATAAGACACCAGAAGATGGTTCTATTTATTACTTTGTAGGCTCCGATAAAACTCGATTCAAGCGGCCAGTTGTTCCTGGTGATTGCTTACAGTTAGAAGCTAAAATAGTCACTGAAAAACGAGGCATTTGGAAATTTGAATGTAGGGCAACGGTTGACGGCGAATTAGCCTGTTCCGCTACAATTTTGTGTGCTGATAGGAAAGTTTAGTGAGTATTCACCCTACGGCTTTAGTTGATTCAAGTGCTGAAATCGATGCAAACGTTGAAATAGGTGCGTTTTCGATTGTTGGACCAAATGTTAAAATTGGTTCTGGGACAGTAGTTAAATCTCATGTTGTGATTAATGGTCATACGACAATTGGTTGTGACAATGAAATTTATCAATTTTCTTCTGTTGGGGAGGCGAATCAGGATAAAAAATATAATGATGAGCCAACTCAACTTATTATAGGGGATCGTAATGTTATCCGGGAGAATGCCACGCTTCATCGTGGTACGATTCAAGATGATGGGGTCACTATGATTGGAAGCGGTAATTTATTTATGGCCAGTACACATATTGGTCATGACTGCATTGTGGGTGATGACAATATTATGGCGAATTACGCCGCTTTGGCAGGTCACGTTACGATTGGTGACTCGATTTTACTTGGTGGCTATACTGGCATTCACCAATTCTGCCGTATTGGATCATTCAGTATGTGTGGCATGGGCTCTATGGTGACTAAAGATGTACCTGAATATGTCATGGTTTCAGGTAATCCATCAAGTGCTCATGGAATGAATTTTGAAGGGATGAAGAGACGAGGAATGGATGCGGCTGTCATCAAAGCATTGAGAGACTCGTATAAACTCGTCTACCTCAAAGGTCTTAAATTAGACGATGCTCTTGTTGAGTTAGAGCAAGGGTTAGCGAAAGACTTTAAAGAAGTATTTTCTTTTGTTCAGTCGTTTAGGCTCTCGAAAAGAGGCGTTATTCGGCCGGGTAAAAAATAAAAAAACCCCAGTTTATCTGGGGTTTTTTTATGACAGTAATTCTCTATTGTTCTTAAATTTTATGAAAGAGTGTTTTGTTTTATGAGTGGTAATGCGTCAACCCCCCGTTTTGTTATTGTCGCTGGTGAAGCGTCAGGTGACATATTGGGGGCAAACTTAATTGCGTCCTTGAAAGAAAAATGCCCAAATGCGCTGTTTGAAGGCATCGGTGGTCCTTTGATGGAAGCTCAAGGTTTTCAGAGTATGGTTCCAATGGACAGGTTGTCTGTTATGGGATTGGTTGAAGTATTAGGGCGTCTCTTTGAATTATTAAAAATTCGTAAACGTGTTTATGAGCATTGTATTGAGAATCCTCCAGTTGTTTTTATTGGTATTGACTCCCCTGATTTTACTTTGCCCCTAGAACGTAAACTTAAAAATAAAAACATTCCTACCGTACATTATGTGAGTCCGTCTGTTTGGGCGTGGCGTCAAAAACGCATTTTCAAAATCAAAAAATCAGTAGATTTAATGTTGTCTCTTTTTCCTTTTGAAATGCCTATTTATCAACAACATAACATTCCTGTCGAATGCGTTGGCCATACACTTGCCGATGATATTCCTCTAAAGTGTGACCGTGAGTTGGCTAGAAAGCAGCTTGGAATGAACGTCGATAACGGCCCATTGTTTGCGGTTTTACCGGGATCAAGACGAGGAGAGGTAGAGCGTTTAGCGCCTTTGTTTATCTCTGCTATGGAGCAAATAGTAGAACAAGAACCTAATGCGCAATTTATTATTCCTGCAATAAATGAAGAGCGGAAAGAACAGATATCTGAATTGCTTTTATCGTCTCATGTCTCAGCGGTGATTGTTGATGGTCAATCAAGAGAGGTTATGATTGCATCGGATGCCATATTGCTTGCATCGGGAACGGCTGCGTTAGAGGCGATGCTGGTGAAAAGGCCAATGGTCGTTGCGTACCGTTTTACGCAATTAACCTATTCGATTATGTCTCGTATGATCAAAGTGCCTTATGTTTCTTTGCCTAATTTATTAGCCAATAAATTGTTAGTCCCAGAACTAATACAAGATGATGCAACACCCGAACGTTTGGCGCAGACCTTATTAAGTACATGGAAAGACTTTGAAGCGGATCAAAATATTCGAGACATTTATTTGGATCTACATTTAATGTTGAGAAAACAAGCTGGCGATACGGCTGCGAATGCTATTATTAAATTAATTGATAAAAAGAGCCATGAGGGTAGAGGTTAATGGAGCCGTTTGTAAGCGAAGTATACGAAGGGCAGCTATTTGCAGGAGCGGACGAAGCGGGTAGAGGCCCACTAGCAGGAAGTGTTGTTGCAGCTGCGGTGATTCTTGATCCCAATAATCTTATCTTAGGTCTGGCGGATTCAAAAAAACTGTCTGAGAAAAAACGTAATGCGTTAGCTGAAGAGATCAAAGAAAAAGCGTTATCTTACTGCATCTCTTTTGCCAGTGTGGCAGAAATAGATGAGTTAAATATATTGCATGCAAGCATGTTAGCGATGAGCAGAGCCATCAACGGTTTGTCTGTTGTACCTGAACATGCATTAATCGATGGTAATCGTGTGCCTTTAGATTTACCTTGTTCCGCTGAAGCGGTGATTAAAGGGGATGCAAGAGAGGCGTCTATATCCGCTGCGTCTATTTTAGCGAAAGTTCACCGAGACGCCGAAATTGTCGCTTTGGCTGAAACTTACCCCGGTTATGGCTTGGAAAAGCATAAAGGCTATCCTACAGCGCAACATTTATTAGCGCTTGAAACATTAGGTGTAACACCAATACATCGAAGTAGTTTTGCGCCCGTCAAAAAAATTCTACAAAGGTAAGTCTGTGAGTCGTTCATTTATCCATCTACGAGTGCATACCGAATTTTCTTTGGTTGATGGTCTGGTTAAAGTCAAAGGCTTGCTAGGCGATACTGAAAAACTGAATATGCCTGCGGTTGCCATTACCGATGAAAATAACTTATGTAGTTTTGTTCGTTTTTACAAAGGCGCGATGTCTTCTGGCATAAAGCCTATTTGTGGTGCCGATGTCATGGTTGCAGCCCATGGGGAGTTGGAGAGTAACTCGCGCTTTACTCTATTGGCCATGAACAATAGAGGTTATAAAAACATAATAGAAGTGATATCAAAAGGCTATCAACTTGGGCAGCATCAAGGGCGACCGATCATTCAAGCGTCTTGGTTAGAGCAATACAGCAGTGATGTTATCGCGATTTCTGGTGCTCAATATGGAGATGTTGGTCAATATCTAGACTCTGGTCAGATTGGTCTTGCTAAACAGCAATTACAACACTGGATGGCAGTTTACCCTAATCGCTTCTATATCGAACTACAAAGAACGGGTCGTAAGGGCGAAGAAGATTACATACATTCAGTAATCTCGTTGGCAGATGAGCTTGATTGTCCTGTAGTCGCCACGAACGACGTACGATTTTTAAAACGAGAAGATTTTGAAGCTCATGAAGCTAGGGTATGCATCAATGATGGTGTAACACTGGATGATCCGAGGCGACTAAAGCGTTATTCAGAAGAGCAGTATCTAAAGTCTCCAGAGGAAATGGAAGCGTTGTTTGAAGACATTCCAGAAGCGCTGGAAAATACCGTTGAAATAGCGAAACGGTGTAATGTGGATGTTCTGCTTGGGGAATATTTTTTACCTGATTTTCCTGTCCCTGATGGTATGACAATGGATGAGTATTTCCGTCATTTGTCTCATGACGGACTCAAGGTGCGTTTTGATTTCTTAGTTAAGAAGTACGGTCAAAGAATATCCGATCGAAAACAAGAGTACATTGATCGCTTAGACTTTGAGCTGGACATCATTTTACAAATGGGGTTCCCCGGCTACTTTCTTATCGTTATGGATTTCATACAATGGGCAAAAGATAACGACATTCCCGTAGGCCCAGGGCGTGGCTCGGGTGCTGGATCTTTGGTTGCCTATGTGCTCAACATCACCGATCTTGATCCCCTAGAATACGATCTTCTTTTCGAGCGATTCTTGAACCCAGAACGTGTGTCTATGCCCGATTTCGATATCGATTTTTGCATGGAAAATCGAGACAAAGTAATTGATTATGTGGCGCAAACATACGGTAGGGATGCGGTATCTCAGATTATTACCTTTGGTGCAATGGCGGCGAAAGCTGTAGTGCGGGACGTTGCTAGGGTGCAAGGCCGCCCTTACAGCTTGGGCGATAAACTTTCTAAGCTGATTCCGTTCGAAATTGGTATGACTCTCAAGAAGGCATTGGAAGCGGAGCCTGCATTACAAGAATTCATTGATTCCGATGAAGATGCAGCTGAAATAATGGACATGGCATTTTCATTAGAAGGCGTCGTGCGTAATTTCGGTAAACATGCTGGTGGGGTTGTAATCGCACCGACAAAGCTTACTGACTTTGCGCCTTTGTATTGTGAAGAAGACGGATCCGGTCTGGTGACACAATACGATAAAAATGATGTAGAAGAGGCAGGGTTAGTAAAGTTTGACTTCTTAGGTTTAAAAACATTAACCGTTGTGGATTGGGCCGTTAAAAACATTAATCAAATCAATGCGTATGATGGCAAGCCTGATTTAGACATCAGTTTAATCGACTTAGAAGAAAAAACCACATACGAACTGTTGCAAAGAGCAGAAACCACCGCGGTGTTTCAGTTAGAGTCGCGCGGCATGAAAGAGTTGATAAAAAAGCTATTGCCTTCACGCTTTGAAGATATTATCGCCTTGGTTGCCTTGTATCGTCCCGGACCTTTAGGCTCAGGAATGGTAGACGATTTTATCAACCGAAAGCACGGTCGGGCGGAGGTTGCGTTCCCTCATGCGGATTATCAGCACGATGATCTGATTCCTGTTCTTGAGCCGACGTACGGTATTATTTTATATCAAGAACAAGTAATGCAAATTGCACAAGTATTGGCTCGTTTTAGTCTGGGTGGGGCCGATCTATTACGTCGAGCAATGGGTAAGAAAAAGCCAGAAGTAATGGCTGAACAACGTTTGATCTTTATGGAGGGGGCGAGCAAGCACGGAGTTGATAAGGATCTAGCGGGTAACATATTTGATTTGATGGAGAAATTTGCTGGATATGGATTTAACAAATCCCATTCTGCGGCGTATGCATTGGTTTCTTATCAAACGGCTTGGTTAAAAAATCATTATCCAGCCCCATTTATGGCGGCGGTATTGTCAGCCGATATGCAAAACACAGACAAAATCGTTATATTCATTGAAGAATGCCGTGCAATGAAGTTGACACTCCAGCTGCCAAATGTAAACGAATCTATGTACAAGTTTACCGTCAACCCAAATAATGAAATTATCTATGGCCTAGGCGCTATTAAAGGTGTGGGTGAAGGTCCGATTGAAGCGATTGTTGAGGCTCGTAAGGATGGTGCATTTGAACATATCTTTGATTTTTGTGAACGAGTGGGCCGTAAAGTCAATAAGCGAGTAATGGAAGCGCTGGTTCTATCTGGTGCATTTGATACCATCGGCCCAAACAGAGCAACGTTATTTAATTGCATTCCAGACGCATTAAAACGCGCTGATCAAAGTGCTAAAAGCCAAGATGCTGGCATGATGGACCTATTCGGAATTGCCCTTGAAGAAAGTACAGACGATGCTTATGACGAAGCGGGCATCCAAATAGAATGGCCAAGTCGACAACGCTTAGATGGTGAAAAAGACACCTTAGGTTTGTATGTTACTGGTCATCCAATAGAGGATTATGAGCGAGAAATTAGACGTTTTGCTCGTGCTCGAATTGTCGACCTACAACCTAAACGCGAAGCGCAGATTATAGCCGGTTTGATTGTGGATTTACGTATCACGAAAAGTAAAAAAGGTGGCAATATTGCGTTTGTTACTTTGGATGATCGATCTGCTCGAATTGAAGTAACGATTTTCCCTGACTCTTATGAAGAGTATCGCCATGTGATTGTCAAAGATCAGGTGGTTGTCGTAGAGGGAGAAATCAGTGTTGATGAATTTAGAGGAGGGCAAAAAGTCATTGCCCGTAAAGTATTGGACTTCCCTCAAGCTAGAGTACGCTATGTAGAAGCCCTACGAATCAATTGGTTGAAAGATGATGTGACACCAAATGATGTACGTACTTTATCCCAATGCTTGCAACCTTATTTAGGAGAAGGGTGTGATGTTGTGGTCACATTGACGACAGAGCGAGCTCAAGGAGACATCAGACTGGGGGCAAATTGGAAAATCATGCCAGATGATCAATTAATCCACGAACTTCAGAAACATTACGGTAAACAAAATGTTCAGCTCGTGTATAATTAGTCAATTTTATCGTTATTCAGAATAAGAGCGCTACAGTATCGTAGCAGTAAGGATAGCAAGGGAAGTCAATATAGGCTTTTTTTGTTCTCGATGAACCATGCAGCAGTGTGTATATCATGAATTTAAATTATTTACCTTTTGAACAGCCAATTGCTGAACTTGAGCAAAAAATTGAAGAACTTCGATTAGTTGGCAATGACAATGAACTCAACATAGGGGATGAGATTAGTCGCCTAGAGGAAAAGAAAGTTGCGTTAACGCAAAGTCTTTTCAATAACTTAGGGGCTTGGGAGGTATCGCAACTTGCTCGTCACCCTAAACGTCCTTATACATTAGATTACATCGAACATGTATTTACAGACTTTGAAGAAATGCATGGCGATAGACATTATGCTGATGACCGAGCTATTGTTGGTGGTATTGCACGTTTAGACGGTCGTCCTGTGATGATAATTGGTCATCAGAAAGGACGTGAAGTAAAAGAAAAAGTGTTACGTAATTTTGGTATGCCACGTCCAGAAGGATATCGCAAAGCATTGCGTTTAATGGAAACCGCAGAACGCTTTAAAATGCCGATAGTGACATTAATTGATACCCCTGGAGCATATCCAGGTATTGGCGCAGAAGAGCGTGGGCAAAGTGAAGCCATCGCTTTCAATTTGGCAGCTATGTCTCGTTTAAAAACGCCAATTATATCGACAGTTATTGGTGAAGGCGGCTCTGGTGGTGCCTTGGCTATTGGTGTATGTGATGAACTAATGATGCTTCAATATGGTACTTATTCTGTTATCTCTCCAGAAGGATGTGCCTCTATACTTTGGAAAAGCGCTGATCGTGCTTCTGACGCTGCAAAAGCGATGGGCATTACTTCTGATCGATTAAAAGAAATTGGTATTGTTGACACGATTGTGCCTGAACCTATGGGTGGTGCGCACGTTTCTCATGAACAAATGGCACAAAACCTAAAAGAAAATATTTTAGCGTCACTTGAACGCATGTCTGAATACAGCATGGATGAACTGTTAGAGCGTCGTTATAACCGTCTAATGTCTTACGGTTTATAAAACAATGTGTTGAAAATAGCCTCCTTTTTGGGGGCTTTTTTGTTTTTAATGGCCTCTAATGTATCTTAATGTGTCTTGGAAAGAGTATTAATTGAATGTCTTTTGAATATCAAAAAGAGGATGTTACTTTTTTACAATCAGGGAGTGTTGAGACCATTGTCGTTGGACTAAGCGGTGGCGTTGACTCAGTTGTGTTGTTGCATTCTCTTATTCAATTAAAGTTAAAGAAGCGAGTGATTGCTGTACATGTCCATCATGGTTTAAGTATCAATGCCGATGATTGGTCAATACATTGTGAAACCTTGTGTAAAACAATTAATGTGCCTTTTTACAGTCATCGAGTTGAGCTGGATTTGTCCAAAGGCTCATTAGAGGAAAATGCGAGAGACGCGCGTTACAAAATATTTGAACGCTATGTTGATTCTCATAGTGTGCTTCTTTTAGGGCATCATATGGGAGATCAGGCCGAAACCGTTTTGTTTCGATTGCTGAGAGGCACGGGCGGACGAGGTCTGTCTGGCATTCCTCATTCTAGAGTATTTTCTGACGGCTTTTTATTACGCCCATTGATGCATCTATCGAAACAGGCGTTCTATAATTATGCCATGCAACATGGGCTAACATGGGTCGAAGATGAGTCAAATGACGACGTTCGTTTCAGCCGGAATAAAATCAGACACGATGTATTACCATTGCTGCGTGAATTATCACCTTCAATTGATGAGCATTTGTCCAATACGGCAAACCGTGTACAGGTCGATTATAAAATGCTGGATCACTTCTCATCTCATTTTATTCGACAAAGGCAGAATAAATGGGGCGGTTTACGGTTAACGGATTTACATGAACTGGCGATTGAAGAGCAAGTGTTTTGGTTGCAGAACTTTTTAAGAATGCATGACATTAACGCCACTTATGTTCAATTAAAAAATATGGCGCTAAGCTTGACTGCCACCGTAGGCCAACAGCCATTAATCGAACTATCAGGAAAGCGTCTTCAACGATTTAGAGAATGCTTGTATGTCTTGCCTCAAGATATTTCTGTTCAAGCGATCCAAATATCATCGGGAATGAAAGTTAACCGTGCGTTTGACTCTTTGATAGTAACCGCTGAAGGGCTATTAGAGTTAAGGCGCCGCCCCAATCAGATTGATTTATTAATGCCATCGGGTAATCATAGGTCATTGAAAAAATGGTTTAATGATCAACGAATTCCTGTGTGGTGGCGAGAGCATTTGCCTTATGTTTTTCAAAACGAACGTTTGGTTGCCATCGGGAATCTATGGATAGACCCTAATCATGCGGATGTAGAGGTGAGTTGGATACCCAATAATACATTGGCTTTTCCGTGTAAAGAAAAGGAAGAAGACAGAAAGTATTGTTCGTGGAAGGTGTAAATTCATGGAAGATATAAGAGAAAACAAAAAATAACCGATAAGAAATGAAACAAGATACTCTAATTAGAGTATCTTGCTGCATCAATAATTGACCATAAATGCACAATGGCACCAACAATCCACATGAAAAAGAGGATGATGGTTGCGCTCAGTGCGTAACAAGTCGCCGCAACAAGAAAAAATAACACTGCTTTAAAGATACGGCCTTGGACAAGTTGCCCTAGGCCAGAACCTTGCTTTGCCATGTTTGTTTCCGAGTGAATTTTTAGGGCTCTTAGTCTAAATCTAGTCGGACTTTATTGAAAGTGGTTTTCTCGTACTCATCCAAACACTGATCATAGCGACAACAATAAAGGGAATCATTAGTAAATTCAAAATTTCCCAGCCGTATATGTTCTGCCAATACCCTGCAAGCACACTGCCGATGGTTGCTCCCGTAAATACCATAAAATCGTTTAGACCTTGAACTTTTGCCTTATCCGCAGGTTGATAGGTTTTGGTCAGTAAGGTGGTTGCACCAATAAAGGTAAAGTTCCAACCAATCCCAAGGAAAAGCAAAGCTATCCAAAAGTGCCAATAGCTTCTGCCCAGTTGAGTTAACACAACACAAAGTATTAGCAGCAAGCAGCCAGATTGAATAATACTGGTGGTGCCAAATTTTTGAATTAATTTGCCTGTGAAGAAAGAAGGCGCGAACATCCCCAGTACATGCCATTGGATAACCGTCGCAGTGCTATCAAAGCGAAAGCCATGGCCGTGCATGGCAAGTGGTGTGGCCGTCATTACCAAGGTCATCACGCCATAGCCAATCACACCAGAGGTAATGGCGGCTATTAGTTCCGGTTGTTTTAACAAAGTGGAGTAGGATCTAGGTATGCCACTTTGCTCTTCTACTGTCGGCTGCTTCAGAGGTAAAGCCAGAATGAGTAAGGTAGTCAGAACATAGAGAACAAGCAGAGCTGCAAATGCGCCTAAATATTGGGTGTCAGGAAAAGTGAATTCAGCCCAGATTGCCATATTTGGCCCAAGCACCGCTGCAATGATGCCTGCACCCATGACCAAACTAATGGCTTGAGGTGTTTTGTCGCTCGGCGCATTTTCAATAGCGGCAAAACGGTATTGTTGACCAACACCGATGGACATGCCTAATAATAGGGTGGCAATACAAAACAAAGTAAAGTGGGCATTCTGTAGAGCGTAAAATGCCAGAGTTGCGCCAACAATACCAATCATATTCCCAATAAAGAAGCCTGCTTTCCTTCCTACTGCTTTCATCATAAATGCGGCAGGCAAGGTAATCCCCATCAGACCTAAAAACTGCGTAGCAATTGGAAGAGTCGCTAACGATAAGTCAGGAGCAAGTTTGTGCCCAATAAGAGCCGTTACTGAAACAAGTAAAATATTGCCTGTAATTAAAAGCGCTTGCCCTACAGCGAGCCCCCAAACCGTAATTCCTAACATTATTTTGATATCCTATAAAGATAAGGCTTAAATGATGTATGACTTAGTGTATATCAATATATCAAAAACAAATAAGGGGTAGGAGCATTTAAGGTGTTATTTGATCACGATAGTATGAATTGAATTCATCTCGCTTCTATGTCCCCTTAATTGATAGAAGCGAGGTGTATCCGTTTGATGTATTAGCTTAGGGCTGTTAGATAAGCTGCAAGGTTTGCATAGCCTGTTTGATTTTTGCTTTACTTTGCTCTCTCAAAGGCATTACAGGTAAACGGCACTCTTCCGAACATAAATTAAGCAATGACATACCGTATTTAACGCCTGCTGGGCTTGGCTCGCAAAATAGCGCACTGTGTAAAGCAAACAGCTGATCCTGTAGTGCTTGGGCCTGTACGAAATTGCCTTCTAAGCACAATGTTTGTACGTCCGCGACTTTTCTTGGTGCCATGTTGGATGTCACGGATATGCAACCGTGCCCACCGCCAACATTGTATGCCACGGTGGTTGGATCATCGCCGCTTAAAAAGCTAAATCCTTTATTGATCAGTGCCCGTTCTTGAATTGGGCGAGTCAGATCCCCCGTAGCGTCTTTCACACCGACAATTCTTGGAAGCTCGGCCAGTTTTGCTAATGTATCGACTTCAAGACAAACAATGGCACGAGGGGGGATATTGTAAACAATAATTGGTAATTCAGAGTTATCATGAACATAACGGTAATGCTCATACAAACCCGCTTGATTTGGTCGGTTGTAATAACCCGCTACGTGTAAGGTAGCGTTTGCGCCAGATTTTTGTGCGTGGTGTGAGTATTCAACGGCTTCAACGGGGTTATTTGAACCCGCCCCCGCAATAACAGGTACTCGACCGTTTGTTTCTTCTGCGGTGATTTCAATAACGCGTTTATGCTCTGCTTCTGATAAGGTGGGTGACTCCCCGGTGGTGCCTACAGGTACTAATCCATTAATGCCTTCTTCTATCTGCCAACGCACGATGCGTCTTAACGCATCTTCATCAAGTTGACCATTAATAAAAGGAGTAATTAAAGCTGTAATTGCGCCGCGGAACATAGGTCTGTCCTATTAAATTATGACGCCAATTAGGAAGGGGATAAAGAAAGCTCCTCACAACCCGTTGGCTGTCGAGGTTAAATATGATTACTTTAAACGAGCAGCCGTGATGCAAGGTTTATTCACCTTACACTTTTTTGCTAGCTGTTTATAAGAAAGTAAGTTCATGATTTTTTGATGTTTGTATTTTAAAAGTTGAATGTTAATCCTGCCTAATACAAGATTAAGAGTCAATTAAAAACTCAAAAATTGTTTCCCTCCGCTCTCTCTTCAAAGTGAAGAGTCGTAAGTTATGAGCATAGGTTGAAAAAGCCATAGGCGCCTTCCGACATTGTTAGACTCTCGACCATGACAATACCCTCAATCATCACAAAGTCGAATACTCACCTTCATCAAAGCCTTTGTCTTTTGCTTAATTGAATGTTTTTACTTTCCCTTCCTTTGTGTCTTCCAAGGTGGAGGAAAGGGCTAGATAAAATTCACTAGGCCGCTAGGCCAGATAAAGAGTTTGATTTAGTGACATCTTCTTGAAACATGTAAAGTAAAAATTAGCGGTGTTTTGTTGGCGTTTAAAACGTAAAAATTTCATATGATTTGATCAAGAAGGTTGTTTATGCCAGCAAAATGTCGACACAATTACAGGTGTATAAATTTGAGTTGTAGACACATCGTTATGACCGAGTAACTCTTGTGCTGTTCTTATGCCTTGGTCGGACATCAATAGATGGGTTGTGAACGAATGTTGAAAAGTATGGCAATCTACTCTTTTTTATAAAATAATGAAATGGACACTCCCTTCTATACTGATTATGTTAGTTTAAAAAGGAGAAAAACTATGAACACTATTCATTTTATTGGTATTGATTTAGCTAATTCTGTTTTTCAGTTATGCGTATTTGATTAGGCGGGTAAAAAGCTTATTAATAAAGTCTTACATAGTAAAGCAAGTGCTTCGATTTTTAAGTAATGTTCACTCTGTAAACTTTGCGGTGGCATAAAAAATATAACAAGTGACTATGGTGTCAATTCCTAATGTTAAACCATTTTAGGGTTCCACATGACACCATCTCTCACCATCGAATTTATGATCACTACGAGCTTTCTTATACAGGCAATAATGGCGACTTTTTTAGGTTTTCCAGCGGTAACCATTCGATGATAAATCTCTTTAAATT